>JAASSR010000033.1 GCA_021767785.1 Methanolobus sp. | reverse complement strand
TCTTTACTGAGTTTCCCGTTTATAAAACTGTAATAGATCGGTTTACCAGTTGCAATTTCCAGTCCCGGAACGTCCTCATCACTGATCTTTTCAATATATTTTATCATGGAACGCAGGCTATTACCATGTGCTGAAACTATGACATTCTTTCCTTTTTCCAGTTGAGGGATTATCTGTTCTTTAAAATAAGGAGTTACGCGTTCGTAAGTATCCTTCAGACTTTCGCCTCCCGGCGGATGTACGTCATAACTTCTCCGCCAGATGAATACCTGTTCTTTCCCGTAGACTTCCTTTGCTTTTTTCTTGTTCTGACCCTGAAGGCTGCCATAGAAACGTTCATTCAGTGCTTCGTGCGAATATATCGGTATTTCAGTCTCATCGAACCTGGAAGGATGCCGGGACCACTCATCCCTTTTTTTACTTTCATGCAGAAAGATCCCGGTTTTTTTCTGTTTTGCAAGTATAAGCAGAAGTGTTTCCTGTGCTCTGATAAGTTTTGACGTAAAAGCTACGTCAAGTTCAACATTTTCCAGTTCTTTTGCACAATCCATAGCCTCTCTGATCCCTTTCTCACTAAGAGGTACATCCACCCATCCGGCAAACCTGTTCTCAAGATTCCATCTTGACTGGCCGTGTCTTACAAGGATCAAATAGTTCATCTGACTCACTCCTTTAGTTCATTGTTCAGGCTTATTCCGTATCTGATTTGTTTTGCACTTCCCGATTGAAAAAGGAAAAGATTAAAAAGAACTATTCGGATACGCTGTGTCTGTTCAGAAGATTACATTTCCGTTTCTATTTCCTTTTTCTTGCGTTCCGTAATATCCTCGATAATTCCCATGTAATGGGTAACAACCATCTCTTCATCACGCTTGATGTAGGTCTGTTCCTTAACCCATCTTTCTTCTCCGGACTTTGTCCTTATCCTGTACTCTTTGATAAAGACCTTACCGCCCTCACGGGATATCTCTGAAAGTTCAAGCTGTACCTCAGGAAGATCATCGGGGTGGATTATCTCACCATAGAGGATAGATCCTGAAAGGAAATCATCAACTGAATATCCGAACTTGGTAATATTATCTGAAACGAATTCAACTGGCCAGAGTTCCTCTTCACCTTCAGGACCTGCTTTCCAGAGAAAAGCTATCACAGGACTGTTATTGATAATGGTCTCAAGTGCCTGCTTTCGTTCCAGAAGTTCGGCCTGCTTATCAAGAGACTCTTTGAGCGCGATCTCATTTTCCTTCTGCTCTGTGATATCCTGTATTATTCCCTGGAAATGGGTTTCCTTTCCATCTTCATCCCTGAGGATAAAGGTGTTTTCCCTTACCCACAACAAATCCCCGTCCCTGGTCATCACACGATATTCCTGGATGTAGTTGTCGCTTTCTTCCTCGCATTTCTCTGCAAGTGTATCTTTGACCATCTCATAGTCATCAGGATATATCAGGTCACTATAAACAATTCTGCCGCGCATGAATTCTTCAGCCGAATATCCAAGTTTTGAAACATTCTCAGAAGCGTAGTCTGCAGGCCAGAACTCCTCCGCCCTCCATATGAAGGCCATTACAGGACTCCTGTTTATGATCTCTTCAAGAACTTTTTGTTTCTTAAGTGATTCCTCAAGACTAATGATACGCTTCTTCTGTTCTGTTATATCAAAGATAGTTCCCTGATAATGTGCCACGTTGCCTTCCTTATCACGCAATATATAGGTCCTCTCATCCACCCAGCGTACATCACCGGATTTCAGGATTATTCTGTATTCGTGGTCAAAGAAATCAATTCCCTCTTCGCATCGCTGTGTAAGAGCCTCCTGCACCTTTTTCAGATCATCAGGATGAACAATGTCAGCATAATCAAGACGCCCGGAAGTGAAGTCTTCTGCAGTATAGCCCAGAAGGCTCACATTGCCTGAAACATATTCTACCGGCCATTTTTCATCCGGACTGTCCTCTGCCTTCCATAGAAAAGAAATAACCGGGCTGCTCTCTCTTATTTTCTCAGACACTTCTTTGATGTCAGGGATCTCACTAAGTACGCCCCCTGAACTTTTTTCATCATTTTTTTCTGATGTATTAGAATCCATAGAACTCCCCCTAAGTAAACACTCCATATTTTGGCTTTATTTTGTTTATTTTGATATTTGTTCGGCAAGTTTAAATATTACGCGTCTCTGTAGTAAAATTCCGGCTGTACTTGTTATAGCTTATATTATCACAGCTGTATTCTGAACTTCAGCATTTTCAGCCTTCCTTAAACTCGATGGTCATTACTTCAACCTGCTTTGCAAGGCTCTTTGCAAGCATCCCTGATTCCAGTTTACATATATGCAGGATTCCGATGGGTACGATACATCCGGGGCAACAATGGGCTTTTTGTGCCATGTCCATAACATAGTTATCTTTGATGTCCAGGGTTTGCATTATTGGAACTTCCATATGTGACATTTCCTTTATTTTGGTGCAGGGCGATTCAATATCTATGATGATGTTCTTCCCGTCAAGTTTTCCTTTTATTATATGTATGAAACCGCAGATAGTTGAGTTCACGTGTACAACCAATTCCATGTAAAGTCTCCTGTCCTTTTTTATGTAGTTCTGCCATCATATCCAGATCCAGGATTTGACTGTCAATATTAATATAAGTCTTCTTAGTTTAAATCAGGTTGCAAAAAGAAGGGAAATGGAAGGTATAGACAGGATTTCATCATATCAGGTCTCTATTTAACATCCAGGACTCAGATTTCCCTTACAATGCGAAAACCTGTAAGACCATAACGGTTATCGGGGTCGTTGGCACTGCGAAGTGCAGACTGGCAGTATCTGCCCAGACTGCTCCAGCAACCACCACGGTCAACGCGGAGCCGGCTTTGTCCATCCTCCCAGGCACTGCCATCACGTGGAGCATTTTCCATATCCGTGTGCCATCTGTCCTGACACCATTCCCAGACATTGCCATGCATATCATACAATCCCCAGGGATTTTGCTTCTTCCGGCCTACCTCATGGCTGGTCGTTCCTCTATACCAGCCATATTTGTCCAGTTCTGATTCATCGTCACCGAAAGGATATCTAGTACTTGTACCGGCCCTGCACGCGTATTCCCATTCTGCTTCAGATGGCAGACGGTAGTGTTCTGTGCTCTCTCTTGCGTTCAGTCTCATGATGAATTCCCGGGCATCGTTCCATGATACCTGTTCCACAGGCAATCTGTCCCCTTTGAAACACGATGGATTATTGCCCATTATCTGAACCCATTCTTTCTGTGTAACTGGATATCTTCCAATATAGAAGGGTGAGGATATCGTTACTTTGTGAACAGGGTTCTGGGTAACATACTGGTCCGAACCCATCAGGAAGCTGCCAGCCGGAATGAGTACGAATTCCATTCCTATGGAATTAGTGTAAACCTTTTGCTCATTATTCTTGCTTGCTTTGATCTTTATAGTTCCGTCCAGATCTTCATTTTCAGTCTCTCTGTCATTCCTTTCAACGTTTTTTTCTGACTCAGCCATCTTTTCACCCCCGGTTTGATGCTATAATCCGCTTTCTATACAGGCTGAGAACGCTGCAACAACTACGATATCAAAATTCCTTCAGGACCTTTCTTTAAAGACCGGGTCCAATGACATTGATAGTGACAAACTCTCCCAATTGTCATTATTGTATTCTTGCCGAATAATTGTGTTCAAATATGAATACGCTTGCATGAATCTTAGTTTTTGCGGCTCCTGCCTCATAAACAGTCATTTTTTTCCGTTCCTGACTTAAATAGTTAGATTATAATCAAGAGCTCTATCGACTCCCGTATCCGGATATCTATCGGACTTTCTGAACATGATGTCTCAGGGCAAGGTTGATAAAGGGTAACAAAAAAGATTAGTTCGCTCATGAATATAAAAAAGATAAGCAGAGACTGGGATTTTTTATCTCTGGTTCGCCCGCCGGATAAAAATGACTGCAGCAATGACCATTGCTTTGCATTCAGGGATCGTGAACTCTTACTTCTTGATAAGAACGGTTCTCTGAAGGTGCCTTCCATGAATGATATAGAGAATATGGGTATTAGTGCCCTTAGAAGTCAGTATCTGGGTGAACTAAGGATAAGTTCCCGTGATGAAGCAGAAACTATTTCCTGCTTTTCAATGGAGCTTGGACTGGATGCCGATAATGATGTCATGGACAGGAACATCTGCTCTCTCAGTCTCAAAAAAGCAATGTCTGTCCTGGAAGAACCTCTGTCCTCAATTGCCGGAAAAGCTGTGCAGATAATGGAATGGGACAGAAATACTCGTTTCTGTGGAAGATGTGGTTTTGCAACTGAGCTCAAAGAGAATGAAAGAGCAAAGGAATGTCCGGAATGCAGGCATGTGATATTTCCCAGAATATCTCCTGCTATTATCGTGATGATCGAAAAGGAAGACAGGATCCTGCTTGCTCGCTCGCCTCATTTCCGTTCCGGGATGTACAGTATCATAGCCGGTTTTGTGGAGCCTGGCGAATCCGCAGAGGAGGCAGTTGCAAGGGAGGTAATGGAGGAAGTGGGTATATCCATTAAAAATATCAGATATTTTGGCAGCCAGCCCTGGCCTTATCCTGATTCCTTTATGATAGGTTTCACCGCAGAATTTGCGGAGGGTGATATAGAGGTGGATGGTGTGGAAATAGAAGATGCCGACTGGTACACAAAAGATGAGATCCCCAATGTTCCTGGTACTGACAGCATATCGGGCCAGCTTATAAGATATTTTATTGACAGACATTCATGATATGGATCTTGAGTCACTATTATCCCTGAAAAGTACATTGTTAAATTTTTCTTACATTATATGAGTGCAGAAATGCACAAGATTTATACTGTCTGAGTATAAATGATTAATAGTAATATACTATTGAAAATTTAAATGGTAGGTGTGTGGATGGCTCTTAAAAAAATTATCAAGATTATGCTTGTCCTGTTTTCGATCCTTATTTTCATACAGACCTGTGCGGCATTGACATATTCCGGTGGTGGAGAATGGAATTATTCGGATGAGATACTCATTGAAGAAATGTCAGGACAGAACTTAGTGGATTATCAGATTCCTGTGACCCTTGATAGTTCGAATTTTGATTTTTCCCTGGCACTTCCTGAAGGTGAAGATATACGTTTCTCTTCCGGTGATACTCATCTTAAACACTGGATCGAAGAATGGGATACTAAAAAAGAAATAGCAACAATATGGGTAAAGGTTCCTTATGTTGCAGCCGGCGGGAATGCCAGGATAAACATGCATTATGGAAATCCAAGCGCAACAGATATAAGCAGCGGTTCTTCGACCTTTGAATTCTATGATACTTTTAGTGGTACCAGTTTGTTTGGTAACTGGAACTCATTTACGACGGGTGGTGGTGAAATAGATGTTTCCCAGGGTGCATGTGAGCTTATTGTCCCGAAATTCCATCCGGAAGATGTTGCCAGTATAAAGTCCAAAGATGAATTCTCCATAAATTCAATGTTTGTAGCAAAAAGAAAGAAAGTTACAACAGGTAGCGATAGCCGTGGACCTGTAATAAATCAGGGTTTTGTAGATCCTCAAAAGGAAACAAAAAATCAGGTTCTGGTTTCCACTGAACTTGAAAATGAAACAAAGGTCACATGGATATTTGAAAACTCCAAAAGTGATGCACGTTACTTCCCTTCCGATCTCACCAGTGTCAATGAGATCGAGGGTGACTGGTATACCATGGGTGTTGCCTGGTATATGGAAGATGAACTTGGAAAAGTAGCATGGTTCAAAGACGGTGTCAGGGACAGTAAAATGGATCTTGCAGCAACAGAAGAGAATAATATAATTCCTGTTACTGATATGAAGGTCTATCTTTCTGCAAATACCTATTCGGATGCATCAGATAACACCGGGTATGCATCTTTTGACTATGCTTATGTGCGAAAGTTTGTTTCTGAGGAACCCACGGTGAATTTGGCAAGTACGTTCAACGAAAAGAACGAAAGCATTACAGAAGTCCAACCTGCAAGAATAAACATAACTCCGGCAAGTGGAATGATAAGCGCTATCCGTATCTTTGATACAGAGAATTTTGATGACAACAGCATCGTGGAACTTAAGAATAGCGGACTGAACACAATTATGCTGTTAACAAATGGGGATAATATCTGGAATCTGGAAAAGTTCGTAAAGGCGGCTCATGACAATGATATGCATGTTTATGCTATGATATTCAATGATCCTGAAAGTGAATCTGATGAAGATAATTCTGCATATGTTCAATATGTGCTGAATGAGGTGCTTGATTATAACAATAAATCGCTTTCGGCTTTTGATGGTGTGGATATAGCACTTGACCCCTGCAGTGAGGATCTGGAGGAAGCCTGTGCCTTGAATCTGCTTTTGCTTGAAGATGTCAGACAGATGACAGGAAACGAACTTGCACTGGCCGTTGACATACCTTCATCATATGCAGAATCCGATATTTCTTCAGTGTCTGAAAATACGGATCTCATCATCCTCCAGACCTATTCACTTGATAAGGCAAATCTGAAAACCAGGGACGAAGTTATTGATTCGGTAGCAGCCCGCATGGGAGAGATAAGGGCATCGGAAGGAAAAGCGCTTATAGGTATTGCTGTAGGTGAAGATTTCATGACAAATTCCAGTGTTCAGGGTCTCCTGGAAGAGATCCGGGATTACTATGCTGAGGACAGTGCGTTCATGGGCACTTCCATTGTTGTCTATGACGACTATGAAGAATATGCAAGCGTTCCAGAAACCACAGAAGAAGGCGGGAACAGAATACCCGGATTTACAGGAATTATTGCAGTTGCCGGACTACTGGCAGTTGCATACGGGAAAAAAAGAAGATTGAAGGAAAAATGATGTGATTCCCACATCATTTTACTTATATTTCATTGTTCGGTCTTTTTTTGTAAAATGTCGACTGCCAGATCCTTGAGCTTGAATTTTTGTATCTTGCCACTTGCAGTAAGTGGATATTCCTCTACGAAGAAAACATGCTTGGGTACTTTGTAACGGGCTATTCTTGCGATACTGTAATCCCTGACATCTGCTTCTGTAATATCGGCTCCATTGGCAGGGATCACAAAAGCTCCGACAATCTCTCCGTATTTCTCATCAGGGATACCTACGACCTGTACATCCTGGATCCCGGGCATAGTATACAGGAATTCTTCGATCTCTCTTGGATAGATATTCTCTCCTCCTCGAATGATCATGTCCTTGATACGACCTGTTATCTTGTAGTATCCATCCTCGTCCACGGTTGCCAGATCACCGCTGTGGAGCCATCCGTCCTCATCTATGGTTCTTTCAGTCATTTCCGGCATCTTGTAGTAACCTTTCATGACATTGTACCCACGACAACATATCTCACCCTGTACATTCGGTCCCACGGTATTACCTGTTTCCGGATCAACTATTTTTACTTCTATCTCAGGCATTGCGGTTCCCACAGTACTTACACGTCTTTCTATAGAATCATCGGTACTGGTCTGGGTGAACACAGGTGATGCTTCTGTGAGTCCGTATGCAATGGTAATCTCGTTACAGTGCATATCGTTGATAACACGTTTCATTGCTTCAATGGGACATGGTGAACCAGCCATAATACCGGTTCTCAGTGAGGAAAGGTCGAACATCTTGAACATTGGATGGCTGAACTCAGCAATGAACATCGTGGGTACGCCGTAAAGTGCTGTACATTTTTCTTTCTGGACCGCGGCCAGAACCATTAGAGGATCAAAGAGTTCCAGCATTACCAGTGTCCCTCCGTGTGTAAGGGTTGCAAGCACTCCGAGTACAATTCCAAAACAATGGAATAGCGGAACAGGCAGGCAAAGTCTGTCCTCTTCGGTGAATTTCTGTCTTTCACCGATGTAATAGCCGTTGTTCAGGATATTGTGGTGTGTTAACATGACACCCTTTGGGAAGCCGGTGGTTCCTGAGGTATATTGCATATTGATAACGTCATGTGTGTCAAGTGTTTTCATTATTTCACGTATCTCTTCATCGTTGCCATGTTGTCCCAGAAGGAACAGTTCACGGGTACTGTACATTCCACGGTGTTTCTCCTGGCCGATGAAAATAACACTTTCAAGGTATGGGAACTTCTCACTTCTCAGGTTTCCTCGGTTCTGGGTCCTGAGTTCAGGTACAAGCTCGTAGATAGTTTCAATGTAACTGATATCCCTGAAACCGTCAATAATTGCGATTGCTTTCATATCAGCCTGCTTCATTACATATTCAACCTCATGTATCCTGTAGGCGGTGTTGACCGTAACGAGAACAGCGCCGATCTTTGAAGTTGCGAACAGGAAGGTAAGCCAGTCAGGTACGTTTGTTCCCCATATACCCACATGGTCTCCTTTTCCGATACCAATTTCCAGCAGGCCTTTGGCCAGCATGTTCACCCGATCGTCAAATTCCCTGTAAGTTAATCTTAAATCTCTGTCAGGATAGATAATGAACTCTTTTTCCGGATCTTTCATTACCTGCTTCTCGAAAAAATCACCAATTGTATCATTTGTAAAAGGCATGATTATATCTCCTTTATATCACCTGCAACTGTTATTCTCTTCCTGAAAGTGCTCTTCGAGTTCCTTTCTGATTTCATCCGGTATTGGTACTGACCTTTTGTTGATGAAATCATAGTGAACGATGGTTGATCTTCCCACAGCACCTTTCTTTCCATTCTGCCATGCCTCCTGGGTAACTGTGAACGATGCATTACCTATCCTTGATATGTAGGTTATTATATCCACATCAGCACCATAGAACATCTCTCCTACATAGTCATATTCTGTCCTCGCCATGATAAGTTTCCAGTTCTCATAACTAAGATCAAGGTCAGGGGTAAAAAGTCTGAAAACAGGATTTCGTGCCTGCTCGAACCATATTGCGATGGCAATGTTGTTGGCATGTTTAAGGCCGTCAATGTCACCGAATCTCGGAGTAACAGTTGATTTGAACATATTGATCTTCTTCTCAGTAAGGGGCGTACACGATTGCCATTATCTTTGCGTCTTCATTGCCTGAAGCATGGACATGATGCGGCACTATGGAGTCATAGTAGATACTGTCGCCGGCTGACAATGTGAAACTGTCCTTTCCATAGAGGATCTCTATCTGGCCCTTGAGAACGTAGATAAATTCCTCGCCTTCGTGTGATGATTGTTTTGCTTCGCCTGATTGTGGCGGGTGAACATCTATGATGAAAGGTTCCATGTGCCTGTCTGCTTTGTCTGCTGCAAGTGAGAAGAAGTCAAGTGTACTCTTTTCACATGTATCGCAGTTCCCGGAGAACCTGACGATATTCTCTGAGCTGCCCTTTTTTACCACCACAGGACCTGTATGAGGCGCATCATCCAGAAACGTTCCCAGACGAACACCAAGTGCCCTTGCGATCTGCATCAGAGGGGTCAATGAAGGTACCAGTGCCCCGTTCTCAAGCTGTTCTATCAGTTCACTGCTTGTGTTACTGTTACTTGCCAGTTCTTCAACGGACATTTTCTGTGTTTCACGTATCTGGCGTATTTTGCCACCCAATAGGTTTTTCTCTGACATTGTCTTTTCCTCTTGATTTTTGATGAAAAACGTGCTCTAATGCTTATGGCATATTTTAGTTAAAAAAGTATTGATTTATCATTAACATTGATCCGCATAATAAGAGAATAAGACAGCTTTTTTTGCTCCTTATATTTTCAAAAAGTATTTTAAAATATGTTGAAATAGATATGCTTAAATATGCTGTTGATGTTGTATTAATAGTAGTTCAATTTATTTTAAAACAGGTGATAATAAGTGCACTTTGGTCTTGGTATTGATGCCGGTGGCACATACACTGACGCAGTACTCATAAGAGGTTCAGATGGAGCAATTGTGGATTCGAAGAAGTCTTTTACAACTTACCCGGATCTGCAGGAAGGCATACACAATGTTCTTGATTCGCTGGACCAGAATATTCTCAGGAATGTAAATCTGATCTCGGTTTCCACAACTCTCTCAACCAATTCTCTTCTTGAAGGTACAGGAACCCCGGTAGGTCTTATTATAATAGGAGAACAACCGGCACAGAGTAAATTCCCCACTGACTATATTCTGTGTGCTGCAGGCGGACATGACACCAGAGGTGATGAAGCCTGCGAGCTTGATATTGCTTCAATTGAGGAGTTCATAAACAGAACCGGATCAAAAGTGTCAGCATATGCAGTATCCTCTTATTTCGGGGTTCGTAATCCCGAACATGAACTTATGGTAAAAGATATTGTTAAAAGGCTAACCGGCATGCCGGTAGTATGCGGTCATGAACTATCCCAGGAACTTGGTGCCTATGAAAGAGCTGTTACAGCAGTCTTGAACGCACAATTGATACCTATCACCTATCAATTCGTCAATTCAGTTGTAAAGGACATCAGGTCACGCGGGATCAATGCACGTCTTCTGATGCTCAAATGTGATGGTTCGGTATATAATATAGAGGATGCCCTTGAAAGACCCATTGAGACCATATTCTCCGGACCCGCAGCCAGTCTGCTTGGAGCTTCTTATCTTTCAAAGCTGGAAACTTGTGTCGTTATTGATATAGGAGGTACCAGCACAGATGTTTCCATGCTCTGTAATGGTGTACCCGGTATCAGCAGATCCGGTGCGGTTGTAGGCGGATGGAAAACACGTGTAAGAGCTATGAAAATGGAAACATCGGCAACAGGCGGGGACAGTCACATCTGGGTAAACGAGTCCGGGGTGCATGTCGGACCAAAAAGAGTGATTCCTCTCTGTGTTGCTTCAAAAACCTATCCGGATTTCATGAACAAGCTCAAAAGAAGCCGGGTGATTTCCAGAAAACAGATGGATGAGAATTTCCAGCCAACTAAATTCTTTGTCAGGACAGGCTATGAACCTTCAGACCTTAGTGATGAAGAAAAGGCTGTGATATCACTCATCGGATTTGAACCGGTTTCAGGCAATGAACTCGGAGCCAATCTCAACCAGATGACATCAACAAATATACTGGACTCACTTATGAAAAAAAGATTGATACAGGGGATTGGATTCACCCCGACAGACGCATTGCATGTGCTTGGTGTTTATACTAAATGGGATGTGAAAGCAGCCGAGGTCGGTGCCATGAACCTTGCAAGGTATACACATATGGGGAAACACAGTTTTTGTACTCATGTGAAAGGACAGGTGGCAAAAAATCTGGGGGCTGATCTTATGTCCTATATACTTCCTCACCATCCGCCTGAAATGATAGCAGACCTGCTTAGCAATGAATATCCTGCAAAATTCAAAGTAGAGGTACCGGTAGTGTTACTGGGAGGACCTGCAAAGGCGTATGATGAAGAACTTCGTTCTCTTGTTGATGTTAAGGTGGTTGTACCCGAGTTTGCGGATGTTGGTAATGCCGTGGGAGCACTTGCCGGAAAAGGAGTGAAGAGGATAGAGATAATGATAGTTCCGGCTTCTATTGAAGTGCCTGATGAAGATTTCCTTGTATTCTCTCCGGTTGGCAGAAAGCGTTTCAAAGGATATGGAGATGCTGTGGAATTTGCGACCAATATCGGTACCGAACTTGTACTGGATTATGAAAGGAGATGCGGTATACTGAAAGAAGACACAAAGATCAATGTTTCAAAGAAGACCGTGTCACCTGATAACTGGTCTCATCCTCCTCTGGAAACACGGATAATAGTTGTGGGAATTGGGGATCCTATGATGATACTGAAAGAACAATAATATTTTTATTTTCTTTTGTTGCCGACAAGAAAAAACAATATACATTCATTGACTTAAATGTAAATATGCAGAGATTTATCGAACTTCTGGAAAACTCGGATCATTGTGTTTTTCTTAGCGGTGCAGGTATCTCTACCTTTTCAGGTATCCCGGATTTCAGAGGTAGTAATGGCCTCTATGCAAAATATGATGCGGATAAGATATTCGATCTTGCATATTTCCGGCATGATCCTTCCTATTTTTATACTCATGCAAAGGAATTCATTTACGATCTCGACACCAGAGAACCTAATATGATACATAAAACCCTGGCATTAATGGAAAAAAGAGGCTACATAAAAGCTGTCATCACTCAGAACATAGATCTCCTGCACCAGAAAGCAGGTTCACAGAATGTCATTGAGATCCATGGATCTCCTGCCAGTCACAGATGCCTGTCATGTAACAGAAATTATTCATATGCTGAGATCTGCGAATCTCTTAAAAAGGAGCCTGTTCCTCATTGCATTGAGTGCAAAGGACTGATCAAACCTGATATAACATTCTTCGGAGAACTGCTTGATGAACATGCATTGAAATCTGCAATTGAGAACAGTTCAAAGGCCGATCTCTTTGTGGTAATCGGTTCCTCGCTTGTGGTCCAGCCGGCCGCCAGTCTGCCCTTATATTCATTGAAAAGCGGCGGAAAACTTGTGATCATCAATAATATGTCTACTCCGCTGGATACATATGCTCATCTTAAATATGCCGAACTGGGAGATTTTTTCGATTATCTTGCAGATCACTTCAAAGAATGAATAGTGTTCAGTATTTGAGCGAGCTTTATTCTTATTTTCCGGCAAATTTGGGGAGTGTCTCTATGCATTCAGGACCATCAGGAGTTTCCGGCGGCATCTGCAAGAATGAACTTTGAATCCTCTACAGCTTCAATGACTATCGTCTCGTTCTGGTTTATGCGAGCCTGATCATTCTTTTCAAGTTTGTTTCCGCAAACTTTAAGTTCCCCTTCAAGAACGTAAATCAGAACAAACCTGGAATTGTCAGTAAGGAGATCTGTCATCTTTCCTTTTTCGAGATTTGATATGTAGACGGTTGCATTTGCACGCATTTTAAGTGCATCTTTGAATCCCTGTCCTGAGGCGACAGGAAGAAGTTCATTTTTTCTGGAAGATGCATCAAAGTTCTTCTTTTTGCATGTGGGTTCCATTCCCTCTCTTAAAGGCTGTATCCATATCCTGCATAAATGCGTATCGTCTCCGGTGTTGTTCATTCCTGAAAATGAAACGCCGCTTCCGGAAGACAGAACCTGCACGTCGCCTGCGTAAAGAATCTCATTATTTCCTGTACTGTCCTCATGAGAAAGTTCACCATTGAGAATGATGGTTACTATTTCTTTGTCAGCGGCAGACTCCAGCTTGAATATTTTTCCGGCTTTCAGGAAATCATCATTGAATACTCTGATATCTCCGAAATTCGTATTTTTCATATCGACATAATCCGAATAAGATAAAAGCCAGTAGCTGTACCTTGATTTATTCTCAAACAGGTGCCTTTCCTCTGATGTGACAATCTGTATCATGGTGGTCTTCCTCAATTTTCTGTAGAATCTGTCATTTGGGCTTAAGTAATTGACTGTCACTCAGGATTTAAAATCTTGAAATATATCAAGCTATCAATAATCAAATCTATCACTAAAGCAAAAAACATCAAATGCTTGACATGAAAAAAGAATATATAAACAAAAAAGCCTCTTATTCAAGGTCAGCGGCATGTTCGAATGTTAGTTCCAGTACACCGTTCCTGTAACTTGAGGTCATAGTTTCGGGATCTACTTTGCATGGCAGGTCTATGACCCTTGAATATCCGGTGTCGTTTGTAATGACACTTAGTTCCACATGGAATTCACAGGGATGGTATTCTATCTGGGTTTCTTCCACACCGAGGTCTGCAAGCAGGAAGATCCTGTCCTCCGTTTCAAAGACATCTATGAAAGGATCCTGTTTGAAAATATAAAAGTCTCCTTCACGCTCCTCTTCATATTGAGGAGGTTCAGTTTCTTTTTGACCTTTGAACCCGAAGACAGTTGGTTCTTTGCCTGGCTGGTGTATTATTGTAAAACCACGTATTATGGGTTTACCATCATTATCAGTCATGTTTTTGGAGAACATTTCCATGATATGCTCGATAAGCTCATCGATGGTTGTGATCCTGTCAGGCGAGTCGTCATCACCGGAGTAATGATCCTTGTCGTTCATTCCTGTATCCTCTTTCTTGAAAATTCAGATATTTCGTAGGCTATTCGCAGTTATTTTCTTCTTAATAATACTCAAATGTAAGTTTATTTAAACATAACTCCCAATTGTTCTATCATATGCGAACAAGTAATATAAATAGTCTGGCGTTCTAAAATAGGAGAGACTGTAGCATAGGTTTATAATTTTCCGGTCAACTATTTATCTCTGAACTTAGATTTAAGGAACCAGATAATAAAAAAAGAGTGAGACAAATGGTTTCAAAACAACTTCCTTTCACAAAGGAACAGATCACAGAGATTATTGAAAAGCATCCGACACCTTTCCATGTATATGATGAGAAGGGGATAATTGAAAATGTACGTAAACTCAAGGAAGCATTCGGCAAATTGAACGGTTTCCAGGAGTATTTTGCCGTAAAGGCGCTTCCGAATCCATATATCATGAAACTGCTCAAGGCTGAAGGATTCGGTGCAGATTGCAGTTCCCTTCCTGAACTTCTGCTTGCCGAAAAGACAGGAATAATCGGTGAGAACATCATGTTCAGTTCCAATGACACTCCTGCTGAGGAATTCGTTAAAGCAAAGGAACTCGGAGCTATCATAAACCTGGATGATATAAGCCACATCGAATATCTGGAAAAGACCGCAGGTCTGCCGGAGATCATCTGCTGCAGATACAATCCGGGACCCCTGAAGGAAGGAAACGCAATTATCGGTAATCCCGAGGAAGCAAAATACGGTTTTACACGGGAACAGCTTTTCGAAGGTTATCGCGTAATGAAAGAGAAAGGTGTAAAAAGGTTCGGTATGCACACAATGGTGGCCTCAAACGAACTTGATCCTGATTATTTCATAGAGACCGCAAAGATATTGTTCGAACTGATAGCCGAGCTTTCACAGGAACTTGATATTGAGTTCGAGTTCGTTAATCTCGGAGGTGGTATAGGAATTCCTTATGAGCCCGATCAGGAACCTGTATCCTATGAAGTGATAGCAAATGGTGTTGCAAAAGCATATGATGAGATAATCCGTGGCAATGACCTGCATCCATTGAAGATCTTTCTGGAATGTGGAAGGGTCATAACAGGACCTTACGGATATCTTGTCACCGGTGTACGCCACATAAAGAACATCTACAAGGATTATGTAGGAACCGATTCGTCTATGGCAAATCTGATGCGTCCGGCCCTCTATGGAGCTTATCACCATGTCACCGTGCTTGGCAAAGAGAACGAAGAATCCACTCATCTATATGATGTAACGGGTTCCCTGTGTGAGAACAATGATAAGTTTGCCATCGACAGGCTTCTGCCTGAGGTGGAAAGAGGCGATATACTTGCTATTCATGATACGGGTGCCCACGGGCATGCAATGGGTTTCAACTATAACGGGAAACTAAGGTCCGCAGAGATACTTCTGAGACCTGATGGCAGTTTCGTACAGATAAGAAGGGCTGAAACAGTTGACGACTATTTTGCAACTCTAGATTTCGAAGGACTCTCAGATTTCGAGTGAGTATTTCGGAACACTTCGAAAATCTTTTTCTTTATTTTTTAATCCATGTAAAGTTTTTGACAGGACGCTGACCTGCAATAAATGATATTAAGACCCGCAAACTATTATTTTTTAGTGACAGCTATGCAGATCAAAACCGGAAAGAGGATCGAACTGATCGATATCACGGATAAGATACGAAAGGAAATCTCGGATAGCGGAATAGAGAACGGCATCTGTGTGATAAGCACGAAGCACACAACAACTTCTATAATCGTGAATGAGAATGAGGCGGGTCTTGTGTCGGACATCCTGAACCTGCTTGAAAAACTCGTCCCGGCATATGCTGGTTATGGTCATGACCGGATAGACAATAATGCGGATTCACATCTTAAAGCAGTGCTACTTGGAATCAGCGAAACTATACCTCTTGCAGATGGTAAACTCCTGCTTGGCACGTGGCAGAGCATTTTTCTTGCTGAACTTGATGGTCCCAGGACAAGAGAGGTAAAAGTAACATTGATCAGTGGAAAATAAAAAGTGAAAAAGTTAATGTAAAAGTGTATCTGATTATTCTTCAGAGGGTGCGTAGTAGCATCTTTTGGGAGAGCAGACTGCGCCTGTGTTCTTGAGGGTCTTGATTATCTTGCTAACCTCTTTGCTCTCCATTCCTGTGACCTCTGCGATCTCTCCGGGCCTGAGTGGTTTTCCTGCATCTCTGAGTGCGTCAAGTACTTTTTGTTCATCGTCTGCCATTTTTAATCTCCTGTATTCTAAATCTTCTCTTGAAATCGTTTTCATTAATGTAATTGTGCAATAAATAGTTGATGTTGATCGCAGAGCTATCGCAGGCTTGTGGAATTTTTGAAAAATAATGATAGGTCTCGTTCAATCAAATGAGTTCCTGATGCTTTCAGCAAGTTCTTCCAGATTGTCAGTCGAAGGGTGTAGCTCTACAATGGTATGCATGTTACCTTCACCGTCCCCTTTTCGTCTGGGTATTATGTGAACGTGCACATGTGGCACGGTCTGCCCGGCTATCTCTCCGTTGTTGATGCCGATGTTCATACCTTCCAGTCCCAGATTCTTTTCAACAACCTTTGAGATCTTATTGACAGTTGAGAAAAGGTCGGCTGCATCTTTCTGACTCATGTCCGTGAATCTCCCGTGATGTTTCTTCGGAAGCACAACCGTGTGTCCTTCAGAACACGGATAGATATCCAGAAATGCATAAAACCGCTCATCTTCATAGACCTTATAGGAAGGAATCTTTCCTGCCACGATCTTACAGAATAGACAATCCATATGTATCACCCTCTACCTTTGATTTTCGGAATATTTAATAATTGTGTTGGAGGTGTGGGCTAAATAGGAGTGTAAATGGAGATCAATTTGATTTAAACCTCCAGAGCATTGAAATCATAATTAAGAGAGTTAAAGCTGAAAATCCCGGTGTTACGTTGGTGGTCTTACTTTCATTTTCAATTTCAGGCTCATATGTGCTTTTTTCTACATCTGTTTCTTCGGTATCCGGTGTCTCCTCATCTACCATTATTTCTTCATCTAAAACGGCCATTTCCTCGTACTGAAACACAACTGGTACATTTTCAATACCAACCTCATTTGCTTCTTGCTCAATAATACTGTAGATAGAATCCAGAGTTTCGGTGTCCACCTCCGAATCAACCAAAATGGAAATCGATACATAACTACCGTGAGCATAACCTTTTGCAATTACTGGTCCGTTAGGATGGAAATATTTTTCCATGATCTCATCATTGGAATTTTTTAAGATCTGATAAAATCTGTCAAATATTTCTTGTCTCATAATTTGAGTATAAGTAATGGGTATTTTGGTATCTGCAACAGGGATTTTACCTCTTGCCTCTATAACATCAGGATTATTTTTTACTACACTCAAATTTTCAACGTTCATTCCTGGATTAAACGTGGCCTTTCTTGCAGCCTCCTGTTGAGCTATGAAGTCCGCCACCTTTTCTTCAGATGTTAATTCGGAATCTGAACTGTTGTTGTCTGTTGCTGTAACAGTACTCATTATTATTAAAAAAACACAGGTTGTAATAATTGCTGTATAAAACTTAATATTTAACCCCCTCCAGAATGTTTAATTTAAGTTTAGCTACCTTAAGCTAAACTATTTACTTTATCTAATAGATATTATGCGCAGATAAATAAATTATTTTTGGTTTTAATAAACTATATAATATCAAATTTAGACGTTAATCTGGAGATTTTCACTCTTCCTCAATCTTATCACCAACCATCTCCAAAAAACTTACAAAAAATCCCACCAAAGAATTCAACACTTCAAAATCAGGTGTTTCCTGACTATTTTCTCTCTTAATCTAAAATCTGGAGTACTTAGCAGAGCGTTTCATCCATAGAAACTATATACATTTTCTACCATCAGTCATATTGAGGGTTACAGTTGAGTATCACTAAAAAATACATACTAATAGTATCAGTAATCATCCTGATCCTGTTATCATTCATATATCTGGATGCAGGTATAAAGTCAAGTAACACAGTGTCTGATTCGTCAGTAAACGCATATACTATTAATTCAAAATCCAATGAAACATCTGATATCCTGTATTCTAACAGTATTCTTCTCTACATAGATCAGGATAATTCTCCTGACCTGATGATGGAGGACGAATTAATCGCAGCCTTTGAAGATTACGGATATTCGGTTACACTTACGAATGAGATCAAAGATGATTATGGTTCACAATTCGCATTCATAAACATCCTTGAAATGACAGATTATTATACCCCTGTCTATTCCACATCAGAAATGAATGTCCTTTTTGGATATTCCTCTACCGGCAGGACAAAATATCTGGATATCACCGGCTCTGCAAGAGACGAACCCGTTGTATTCTCTTCCAGTGAGGTCGAAGATCGCGTGTTGCTTGTTCAGGGTGATATCAGTCTGCGGGATGAAACCCAAGGTTTTTTCACCTACAGATCATACCGAAATCACCTGGCTAAAGAGACTGCAAAAGCTGTAGCTTCAGGTCTGGATGCTCAATTGGAGAGCAATCTTGGGAAGCTAAAAAAATAACCAGCAATTTTCTTAAAACTACAATCATAACAGGAAATAGTCCAATGGTTAATAAAGATCCGATATCAGACCAGAGTCTGAAAGCCGGCAATGAGGTCTTAAACATAAAAACAGACATTGAAGGGACATTTATAGAACGACCTAACAGGTTCCTTGCCATCGTTGAGATAGAAGAGAACGGACTAAAAAAGCAGGCAAAGGTTCATGTCCATGATCCCGGAAGGCTTAAAGACATACTCTATCCTGGAAACAGGGTACTGTTGCGAAAAGCCGGGAATCCCAAAAGAAAAACCGGCTGGGATATGATAGCCGGGATGATATCTGACAACTGGATACTCATCAATTCCGCATTCCACAGGCAGATATCCGGCTGGGTTATCCATAACGGAATAATTGATCTGTTCAGCAACGCAGATAATGTCCTGCCGGAACAGAAATATGGTGGAAGCAGGCTTGATTATCTTCTTCTGAAGGAAGGGAAAAAGATATGGATAGAAGTAAAAGGCTGCACACTTGCCAACGGAAAAGTTGCCTCTTTCCCGGATGCACCGACAACCCGTGGAAAGCGCCATGTTGAGGAACTGATCAAAGCAAAAGAAGAAGGACATGAATCGGCAATAATTATTCTGGCTTTCAGACCTGAAGCTGAATGTTTCACAGCCAATGGGATCATAGATCCGGCTTTTGCAAGAACGTTTGAGGAAGCCGTTGAAAAAGGTGTAAAGGTATTTCCGTTGTTGTTCTCTTTTGATAATGGAACAATTTTTTATCGGTCACAGTTACCAATGTGCAAAAAGGTTTTCTATGCATAGCAATGATAAGGTAAGATAAAGGGTGTAAAATCATCTGTTTATCTATTTAGTCTTCTTTTTTTCTTTTCTTCCTCTTCGACAGTGGTGTTATCGCACCACGCATCGACTTCTAGATCATCCGCACTCTTACTATCTTCATCAAGATCCGGAACATCGCACCATGTTTCTATTTGTTCATCGAGACTTGGTATTTCAATGTCCTCGACATCTGTGTCCATATCTTTTTTATTTATTACCCGTTTCTTTTCCATGTAATGCACCTTCTATTCCTGAATTAATATCAGCATTTCAGGTTCAAAAATCTTTTTGGTCTTGTTTTTGCCCTTTAATTTATCAGTGCTGATTTAAGGTCAGGTGATAAAAATTAAAATATCTGCTATTTTTAAAATCTATTCAAAAAATAACAGATAAACTCATCTTTAACAGTATCAGGTTAATTCTTTGTCTCTGCAATATGTCTTATTTCTATAAGTTCACCCCACATATGGAAACTTGCCAGGTCGCTTCTCGGGTATGCCACAAAATCAATTTTCATTCCGTCATTTTTGTACTGTTCAGGCAGATTTATCGGATCATAACGACTTTCATCAGTTATTATTCCGTAAAAACCACCTTCAAGATCCTGATATTCAACGGTTCCGCTTTCAGTTATCAACTCAGTTTTTTCAACAACCATTATGTTCAGATTAAAAGTATCTTCTGAGCCTGTTTTTTCTTCCCATGGTCTCATGTAGATAGCTGATATACTTTGTTCACCTGTTTCTGTTACTTCAAATGTCCACCGATGTGATCCGCTTGCCCCTAGAACTTCATCTGTTCCCGGATCCATATATTCATCTTCTTGAAGATCAAGTCCGTTGCTATATGTCATATTCCATGAATAGCCAGTAGTTGGATTCTCAGCAAGTTTTACAATTATAGTGTCCCCTACAACAGCATAGACAGTTTTCTGACTTTGATTTTTCGTATATGTAGTTGAAACCTGTTCAACCATCTTTTCCGCATCATTCATATCATCTGGTTGATCGGCAATCTCATCAATTGTGTCATTTTCCTCTATGCTGGTGTTTTCTCCCGTTTCATTATCATCCGTTGTGACACAACCGGGACTTAAAAACGAAATTATGAGTATTGCAAGTACAATTGTGTATTTCAATTTATTATTAATAGCCTGATTCCTCCCCGTTTAATTAATAATATTGATTTAAAATGCTTTTTTTTCTTAAATTAATATCGTTCTGACAATTGTTTTATTCGTCTGTATATCAAATAGAAAAAAATGTTCTCCCTGCAATTGAAGGTGAACAGAGGTACAGAAAGAGATCCTTCTTGAGAAGCTTACATGATCCACTCAGACTGAGATCGCATCAAAGCAAGGAGAATCGCAGTCTACGATATCCCGGAGCCTCAAAGAACGCGGGTATGTAGATAGCTTGTCTGGAATGTTTCCTTCTCCTGAACATTGATATGACAAAAATATTTAAATATTATAAAGTCAGATATTACTTGCCTATTAAGGTATAAAGAAGGTTAAAACATGGATATAGCAACAACACTAAGGTACAGATTGATAAATCTGCATCATTTCAGAAGATGTATGATGAGCAGACTTAGCTACAAACTTTCGTCATACTCTAAAAAAGAGGCCAATATCCGTGCTTTCGATGTGAAACCGGTAAAGTTGTCCTCTTTACAAAATGTAGATTCAATTTTTAAGAAAAAGAACCTGCCATCTCCAATAGAATCTGCCGGTTTAAAACCTTCAAAGGCTTGAAGTCCTGAGGGTGCTTTACAGCACCTCTTCTCCTCCTATTCTCTAGATTTTCAGGAGTGCTGTTAAATTTAAATTATATATGATTTTCTAGCTGGAAGACAATTTTATACATTCTCTGAAACTAATCAATATATTTCAAACCGCTTCCAAATCTAATTAGCGCAGCAACTGTGATAGCTTCATTTATCTCGTCATCTGTGAATCCTGCTTTTCGGGCAAAATCTTTATGGTGAGCTACACATTCATTGCAGTCCATTGCAACTGCACTACCCAGTGCAATCAATCGTTTTGTTTTTTCATCTAAATGGTTTTCTGCAAATATCTTATCATGTAAATCGAAGAAACCGATTTCCTGATCAATTTTTTTCTGATTCATCGTTAACACCTGTTTTTCTTCACATTTTCAAAGTATTAATCTCTTCTTATTGGGAAAATAATCTTTACTTAACATTTGCAATGCAGATCATCAATCAGTTTCTACTTAAAATAATTAGCAATTTTTTGTATTTTGTTCTCATAACGATCTTTCTACTTTAAAAACTGAACAATAAACAGAATCCTGAATTTG
>JAASSR010000109.1 GCA_021767785.1 Methanolobus sp. | reverse complement strand
CCTTCAACCGAATCTGGCTTATATCCAACATCAGACTCTGCTGAAGCATCAGGATCAGATTCAGAAGATGACCTTTTTCTTATGAACTTCGGTCTCAGCCTTAGCTTAACCAATTCTGCGCCTCCAGACAATAAGCCTTGTAACAGCGTTTATTGCCATCACAATAACTATCAGCACGAAGGCAGCGGCGAAACCTTCAGATACAGATACAAGATGAGGGAATTCAAATGAATGATATACTGTGATTGGTAATGCAGCGATTAAATCCTGAAAAGGAGCGATTTTTACGCCAAAAATTAATTTTTCACTTGGTGAAACCCCGAATTCCGGGAAAAACTGAGAATAACCTGCAGTTAGAATAACTACAGCAGATTCTTCAGCAGCCCTACCTATACTAAGAACTATACCTGTCAATATACCGGTCAGAGCATAGGGAAGTGTTACCAGTTTGATAGTTTCCCATCTTGTAGCACCAAGGGCATAACTTGCATCCTCTATATCACCAGGTACTCTATTGATAGCTTCCTCGGTTGCTCTTTCTATCACAGGAAGTATCAATATTGCTAAAGCTATGGATCCTGAAATTAAAGAAAAGCCACCTGTAAAGGTATTCATATAATAAACAAGCAATAGCAACCCGAATATCCCAAGCACTATGGATGGCGTTCCTGACATCACATCCAGCAGAAAACTGAGTGATCTTGATATAATACCGCCTTTTGAATATTTAGTAAGATACACAGCCGTGCCAATAGCAAGAGGCGTAGCAAGTATTGTAGAAAGCAGAGAAAGAAATACCGTGCCTATAACTGCATTTCCTATGGCACCACCGAAGCCCTGTATTTCACTTTCTGATGAAAATATAAAACTCAGACTCAGTTCAGGTAACCCTTTCACAGTAATTGTTCCAAGAATTCCAATGAGTATCAGTACAGTTAGTGCTCCTGACATGTAGGAAACTGATTTAAAGATGTTTCCTTTAATATGTCTGTAATTCATGCCTTACCCCCTATTTTTCTTGAAAGAGCAACAAAGATGATCTCCAGAAGAAAGAGTACAGCAGCTATTCCAAAAAGAGCACTTCTTGGTTCTGCCTGATTAACATAGAAACCGATGTCATTGAGGATTTTTGATGTCATTGCATAACCATAACTTAAAAAACTCGAAGGTATGGTTTTCATGTTTCCAAGGAGCATTACTATCGCCATGGTTTCCCCCATGGCTCTCATCATTCCCAATACAATGGAAGAGATAATTCCCCCTGATGCGGCCGGAAGTATAACATTTCTGATGGTTTCCCAGTGCGTTGCACCCATTGAAAATGATGCTTCTTTATATTCGTGCTTTACCGAGCGTATAGCATCTTCCGAAAGGGCTGTTATGGTGGGAAGAATCATCACACCCAGTATGGAAGAAGCAAGCAAAAGACCTTGGCCACTGTTAGGCGTATTGTCAGAAAAAAGAGGAATATAACCCAGAGTGGATACTAAAAAAGGTTCTACATGAAGATTGAAAATATCTTCAAGTACAAAAAGACCAAAAATACCATAGACAACCGAAGGTATACCTACCAGCAGTTCTATGAGAGGTCTGATTGTGTAAACAACTCTGGAAGGCGCGTATTCTGCAAGAAATATAGCAGTGAACAGACTTATTGGTACAGCAAGAAGTAAAGTTATTAAGGTCATTATCATGGTACCAAAAATGAATATTTTTATTCCATAGATGTTCTTACCATAATTCCATTCAGTACCTGTAAGAAAACCTATTATACCCTGGCTTTCGAAAACAGGCATTGCGGTACTAAAAATAAATCCCACGAAATATATAGCAATAGCTGCAGTCAGTATTGCACATGAAAGAAAGAGAAGATGATGAATATCCAGACGTAAGTCCTTATTGAGCAGGTTTATCATGTTTTTATAAAAGGTATGAATATCCAGTCGTGAATCTTTGTTGAACATAACTATCGTGTTTCTATAAAAAAAAGACCTGTGCTTATGCACAGGCCATTAGAGGTCTGTTTCTCAGTCTATTTACATGAGGTCAATCATTGGGAAGTAGCCGACTGCTGTGAAGTGTTCTTCAGAAGCTGGCTGCCTTGCGAAGTCAATGAATGACTGCTCGACTGTTGATGGGTTACCATTTGTGATGTAGTTGAGTGGTCTTGTGAGACCGCTGTCGAAGTTGGAACTCTCGCCCTTGAGTGCATCGAGTATCTCATCTTCACAGGTGTCGAAGTCAGTTGAGTGACCTTCTACACTGATGAGGTTTACGTTAGCACCGTCAGCGTAACCGAAGTCTACAAATCCGATAGACTGGGAATTGCCTTCTACTGCAGCGAGTACACCAGCATTACCTTTTTCGCCCTTTGC
This sequence comes from Methanolobus sp., assembly GCA_021767785.1. Lineage (GTDB taxonomy): Archaea > Halobacteriota > Methanosarcinia > Methanosarcinales > Methanosarcinaceae > Methanolobus. The sequence goes on along the minus strand of JAASSR010000109.1, from coordinate 3,818 downwards.
GTTTGTACCGTCACACCAGGTCTTGTCACCGTCACCGAAGTACTTGGAGAAGGTTTCTTCTGTACCGCTTGCTTCTGATCTCTGGTATACTGTTATGTTACCTGATCCTACAGCATCAATTATGTTACTTGGAAGGTCAGACTGAGCGACTGTACCGTCTGAGTATACTGCGTCATACAATGCTGTGATTTCTGCCTTGGTTGCGTTACCTGTGATGTCAGTTCCTGCAATGACTACTACAGCGCTTCCACCGATCTGGTGAACCTGAAGATCTGGGTGTTCGTTTACAGTGTCTACATCCTTGGATGCTGAACCGATGTCAATGATGTCCATTTCGGTTGAGGAGATACCAGCACCGGATCCACCGCCCTGTACTGTTACTTTTACACCAGGGTTTTCATCCATGTATGCTTCTGCAAGGAGTTCAGAAACTGGCTGAACTGTTGTTGATCCTGCAATGAGGAGTTCGGTTGAAGCGCCCTGTGAGGCGTCTGCTGTACTTGTACTGTCGGATACGTCACTTGAGAATGAACCCATAATGGTTCCTACTGCTGCTGCACCGGCGATTGCTACCACTACTAAGACGAGGGTTGCAACGATAGGTGAAACACCAGCTTCATCGTTGAAAATTGCTTTTAAATTCATATATATCGTACACCAATTTGTTTTATGTTCCTATTCTTTAGAGCGGGTTTTAATCGCTCAGGCACCTAATTGGCATCTGGATATATAATATTTATACAAATAATGTATATAGTCAAATATTCAATATAGTTGTTTAATATATCTATATATTAGTGCATATACAACAAAGGATTTTGTATAAATAATTGCCAGGAAACAGATATTATAAAATTAGAAAGTAACTATGAAAAAAAGACTTTATGATTTTGATAATTTTTATTATGTGCAAGTTATGAAAATAAATACAAAAAAAGATTACTGAAATACAAATAGAAAGAATAGAGAAATTACTTTGAGATCAAAGTGTAAACAACGCCAAATACGATCACAGCTATAATAATGACCACGCCATAAAGATAATTCTCCACTGCGTCTATGGCTGCATTCTCAGCTACACCGAAAACAGACTTTACTCCACCCAAGGTACTGCCGAAGGTCTTGCTTATAAACTGCTGTACCTTATCAAAAATACCATCGATGGTGTCAAGTATTTTTGACAAAAAGCTCGGTGTTGGAGGCTCCTGTTGGACATCCACTGATACATCCGATGTGTCAGAAAGCCTTTCATCCCCAGAAGTTACCGAGTGAAGGTCTTCAGTACTTTCATCTTCTTCATCAGTCTTTTGTTCTTCTTTCTGTTCAGGAACAGATGCTGTATCTTCTAAATCTTCCACAACATCAGACTCAGAGACCCAGCCCCCACCAAGTGGTTTCCAGTATTGCTTTACCTCATTACCATCCACATAAAAAGAAGACTGCACTTCACCCTCATAATCAATAATAGCCCGGAACTCACACACAGCAGGAGGGAGATCCGGTGCAGTCTTTGAAGAGAACTCATAGCCCAGGGAAAGTGTTGAACCCGGAGGGAGAAGGACCCCATCCACTGAGACGAATTGCGTACCATTTACCACAGAAGTGCTGAAGTCCCATTCACTTAGCGGCAAATCACTTCCCTCCAGGCTTTTCTCCAAACTTCCACCCACATAATCCAGTTCATCGGGAATAGTATCTGTCAGATTGATCCATGCTGCACGGTCACCATCATTCAATACATCAAGGGAAACAGTATAATCGTCTCCGTCGGCTGACAGGACCTTATCAAGAACGATATACGGACCGTGGACTGTAAGGGTTTGTGACCTTGATTCCCAGGTCTTGTTCTCTCCGAAAAAATTGGTCTCCACCACAACCTTATCAAATGAGTATTTTCCCTGTCTTACAGGGATCAGTTTTTGTCCCAGATAGTACTGGCCATCTGCATCCATATATGAATGGTCACCGGATTCGTACGTCTCGGAAATTATCAATTCTTCCGGGACTTCAGAGAAACGGACATCAATATCATCGATGGCATACAATCCTGTATTGAATATCTTTGTCCTGAGAAAAGTATACTCCCATGCATCCCTTATTTCGAAATCTATCGAATTGTAACTGCTTGTATTACTTCCAATTTCCCTGGCATACCAGGAAGACATATTGATCTCTTCATTGACAACCTCCAGAATTACCTTCATATCAGGTTCCGTACAACCGAGTTCCAGAGACTCGTCAAAACTATGATAATTCTCTTTTATATCATAGCCACCGGCTGTGGCATTGACATAATATACAAGCTCATAAGGAGAGGTCTTACCATCCCACTCAGGTGCCACCACTGTAAAATTCAATTCCGCACTTTCATCGACATAAAGACAACCTAGATTCTTTTTTAATATCTGATCCCTGAACTCAAAATCACCTTTTGACTTGAGTCTGAAATCTCTGATATCTATCTCAAGAACAATATTTTCAATCCAGGCATTTCCCGTATTCTTTACTGTAACATCGATGCTTTTTTCTTCACCCGGAGCATACTGCTCTGATGAAACATCAACTCCATCGATCGTTTCGGAACTTACATCGAGATCAATATCCAGTTCCGGTCTTCCCCGGGAATACAATTTCAATTTGGCAGATGGTGTTCTATGGCTATCTTCTGTTATATCCGTAAGTTCCACCTTTACCTCATTATCCCAGTCAAACCATTGCCTTTCGTATGCTCCTTCCAGGAAAAGAAATTCATTCCTGATAAGTCCGCCTTTCTCTATAGATATCAAAGCAGCATTCATCTCTTCATTGAAATCATCTGCTCTGAAAGTGTAAACTTCTCCGTTTATCTCTTCACGTGCTATTTGCCCCCATTTAATACTAATTGTACCTTCACTTACCCATTCAACACAATGATCAAGATCATCACAGGGACATAACTGATTTGCATCTGCCAGTGGCAGATATGAAGAGGATAGCAGTACCATCATCACTGTGAAACAGAACAGGCTAATTGTGCGTCTTGCCGTTTTTTTCACTAACTCCACTCCACTATCATGACTTTTTAGATGCTGTTTTGGATAGAATATAGACCAGAAGTGCATATCCCGTCAGCGTAGCAAATACGAACGGCACAGCCATATTAAAAAATGATGATGGCGTGTACCAGCACGTAGAATAGAAGGTATACAGGGAAAGCACCACCGCTGACAGTAAACTGACTATCCTCTTCATAGGTAGATAGCATTCACAGCGAATCATATATCCCTTACACAAAGGAAATACATACAGCTAATTTTACTATAGAGAACTAAATAGAGAATATAACCGCTTATCAACATAATGATTTCAGCTTTGCGGAAACTTCAATAACCTTCATTTATAAGAATTTTTATAATAAATGAGTTCATCCGAAAAAATAAGAATTGATTGTCCAGGTTACCCCTATCAATACCATAAATATGCCGGTAAGACCAACATAGAAAAATATTGATGTAAGAATATGTTGTTCTCCGGCAGGGACTCCATTAGAATCACAGGATTCCTCGGTCAGATCTATGCCGAATACATCGCATAAAGAAGATGTAGAGGCCACAAGGAATATAATTATAAAGCCTGCTGCTACCAGATACATTGGGGTTTTCAGATTCAATGGAGCATAAATAATGCTCAAAGCACTTAACATTTTGTATAATAAAAAGATCAATGTTACTGAAAATAATATTATTAACATGGTCATTGTTCATAAGAACAATTCATAAGGCGCTATTTCTGATATTGCAAATAACCTATGCAATATCATGCTTTTCTTATTACTTCAT
>JAASSR010000108.1 GCA_021767785.1 Methanolobus sp. | reverse complement strand
TCCAGTATCTTCGCTCTGAGGAACAGATCCTGATATATCATCCTCTTATCCTCGTAACCAAGCTTCGTGGCTATTTTATCCTCAAGGATATAACTGTTGTTCAGACCACGGAACTTATGCGAATCAGTATCTGGTTCCCACTGGAAAACAGCCCTTGTTGCAACACCACCGATCTCTTCATAGTATCCTTCAATTTCCTCAATAGCAAGGGCACGCCTGAGGAACTTACCTTTACGATAAACAGCTGAAAGGATCATTGCAATATTCAGGTTATCGATGAAAGTCACAGGTACATTGATAGGATCAGCCGTAAGACGCTGGATCATCTTTGATACGGCAGATGCGTGGAACGTTGCAAGTACAGGGTGACCTGTATCATAGACATAACCCATCATCTGTTTGCCACCTATGTAATAGGAACCATCGGCCATGGAAATATCATAAGTGTGATCAATGCACCCATGCTCAATATGAAGGATACGTGATATCTCCTGTTTCTTGAAGGTAAAGAGGCGTTGGTCAAAGCACTCATGACCTTCACTGACAAGAGTATGGTCAAATATTCTTGCAAGCAGAGCCAAGTGTGGAAGACAATTCTTATGGATGGAGGCACTGTAGCCATCAAATTCGGTAATATCTGATCTGCGATCTCCAGGTGCAATATCCACCATTGATTCAATTGCCTGCTTTTTGTCCTGACGATACATGTAAGGTGCCACATTCCTAGCCCATGTACTGAACACCTCCTGTTTTCTATCAGAGGAAAATTCTACACGTGCACCTATGCCCCTTATCTTATCATATCGAGTTGTCCTTACATTGATACCCAGTTCATGGCAGAACTGACTATAACGTCTTACGTGTTCATCAAAATCGGAGTGATAGCGGAACTCAACACAATTGATACGTGGAAAGAGTTGATGCTCGTAATGATGTACCAGACGCAACTGATCAAAGAGAAGACCTTCATCATCCCTGTTTACATTAAGATCAAGCTTAATCTCAAATGACCGGTTCTTTGTGTAGCGAATGGTACAGTCACTATCCAGAAGACCTGCAACATATGCATAAGGATTGCATATGTTATCAATAGGGATTCTTTTAATCACAGCTTTTGAATAAACACATTCTTCATTTACGTGTATAAAGCCTTTCTTTATGAGCCAATCCACGAATGATCGGTCTACACGGCATATCCGAGTGGTGTAAGCGTTATCCTTGTACAGGGTCTGGACAGAGTCAGCATCGTGAGGAATCACGTGGATGGCACGCTTTGCATAGTCAATACCTTCATCTGTATTCTTGTTCTTGACCTGCCAGCGGAAATCAGAGAAACTGGTCTTTTTTCTGGTCACATAGAGACTATCATCTCCTGCCAGTCTGCCGATGTAGTACCAGATCTCATCAGGTAATGATCGTTTTTCAATTGAAGATAATTCTAAAAACTCCTCAAAGACAACTCTTAACTGATTCCGGCCAAGTTTCCAGAATTGTTCCCCTATATGTTGTGGAGTGATATCCATCACATACCTGAAAAAGTGCTGATATACCACCGGGATATCCTGACCCATAAGATATCTTGCAATAAAAACAAGAATTTCATGGTTCAACTGGAGAGGAACAGATATCTTCTCTGATGAACCTTTGCGGATTGCGCAAACTTCATCAGGAAGGCCAGTATTGCCCACTATACGCCTATACACATCAAAGGGGATAGTTTTGTTACGTGAGGCAAAGTAATCAGCGAACTTTTTACGATCGTTTCTATAGGCTGCGGTTTTCTTATAGACATCGATATTTTGTGCATAAAGCTCATCCTTGAGAATATTCCATCCATCAAGGAAATCAAATCCTGATGAATCCTTTTGATGCCACGCAATTGGAGGGGGGAGGATTACGTTTGGAAGTTGCGGAGTATCAAGAAGTTCTTCTGCAACAACCTCTTTCTCATTTGCAAGAAGGAATCGGTGATTTGGTGTGACCTCAAGCACCTCACCTGTGTCAAAGTACACCTTGATAAGTTGCTGTTTGCCCATCCTCAAGACATTGGTGATGGTGGATCTGGTAACTTTGCCATCGATACCTGATACATAGACAGGTAATTTATGCTCACTGATATCTATCCTATGTTTATCATCTTGCTCTTGAGCATTGGTTACGTATCGATCGTAGAGATCTTTGATATTCACTGGTCCATGGCCAGGCATGGCAATGTAGCCATCACGAATGCATTGCATTCCCTGAAAAGCAACGTTACCCTCAGCTCCACGAATCTCACCTACAATGATGTAATTTGGTCTTGAACGAAGAGCGGCCTTCAGCAGGGCAAAGGTGTCAACCCTGGACTCCGGAGGACCTTCTTCACGGGTTATCAGTTGCTGCCACACTGGCTGAGGAGGCTGAACCTCGGCCGTATCCTCGGCAGAGAAAATCTTGGATTTGGGATTTACAAATGCAAGACATGCGTTAAGCATGGTGGTTTTGCCACTTGCGGTTTCACCACTGAAGAATATACTCATACCATTTTCAAGACACATCCACATATAAGCTGCCATTTCAGCATCCAGCGCCCCCCAGTTGATGAGCTGTATAATACTTACAGGTACATCGCTGAACTTACGCATAGTGAAACTGCTACCACGTTTACTGACATCAATACTGTAAATGATATTGATACGGGAACCGTCAGGCAATGCACCGTCAGCAATAGGTTTGGCATCACTGACAGGACGGCCTATACGTTCGCTCATACTCCTGAGCCAGTTATCAAGACCCTGCTCGTCACCAAATGTCAGATCTGTTTTGATAGTATCAAATATTTTGTGTACTATGAAAACATTGTCTACACCTATACTGCTTATATCCTCAAGATACGGATCCCTGATGATAGGTTCTATGGGACCTGAACCGATTATGTCCCTCTCTAAATGATAAAGGATCTTATTATACTCTCCCTGGGTCATGGGTACCTTTTTCTGAACAGGTATGAGCTTCTGGATTATGTTGAACTTGCTACCTTCATTATCATTATTGACACTCACACCTGAACCGATATCAATAGATTCATTGAACAATTTAGTGATCAGATCCTTCAGCTCAGCCTCATTTTCAGGCACAGGCTCGTTTGCAGATTTTTCAAGGATGATATCCAGGACAGTTTCATATTTATTTATCTCAGTATCGTTAAGTTCCGGTTCTATACCAAAATACTTAACCTCTCCAATTTCTGAACTGCCGTAAAGATGGATGAATACGGGATCACCCACAGGCAGTATGACATTGACATTTTCTTTATCCATATCTTTAGAAAGACTTACCATGAAAGTAGGTTCATCAGCACCATTCTCCTGCATGAATTTCTTCACATATTCCCCAAGATGAGGATTTCTTTGCACCGCCTTTTGAAACTCCTGATCCATGTAATAATCACTCTTCCGATTTATGATACTGAAGCGATCTCAACTACAAGACCAACCTTGGGCTCTATTCTGAAACCTATCATCTGTCCCACCGGCCCTTTGGCCCCTGTAAACTTATTAACCAGAATTGTCCTTTTGACCTCACTACCTAGAGGTTTTGATTTCAGTGTAATGTAAACATCACATGATGAACGGAACATCGCCGCGATCTCCTCGGTCAGCTGGTTGGGTTCTATTGTCAGAACTATTACTTTCCCCATTCCATTGAGCTTCTTGAAAAAAGATATCAGATCCAGACTTTTCTCGGTATTGGCACTGTATTTGATAAGAGAGGAAAGAGTATCGATGATGATCACATCTTTCTCAAAAAGTTCTTCCGCTGCCATTAATCTTTCAATGAAATCAAAACGGGATTTTGCAGCTTGTACAAGAGGTATTACCGGTATGTACAGCAACAGACCGTTCAACAGAAAAGGCGCTATTGGATAGTCCATGGAATACATCTGATTTATGAATCCTTTTGTTGTCTGCTGAGTAGAAACAAAAGTAACACTGACATCATTCTCATTAAGCCCGAATGACAGACGCTGGGATATAGTACTTTTTCCACCTCCGCTACCACCTTCTATCACCACAAGTGATCCGGCAGGAAAACCACCTCCTAATTTGTCATTCAGATCATCCCTGGGAATTTCAAATGAATTGATATTTGACATTTTTACCTCTGCCCTATTTACGTTTTAAAACTCATGGCACCTGACTTTCCGTTCTCTGCAGCAACAAGTATTCTGTGGTCTCCTGAATCCAGTGGTGAAGGTACAGTAGTAACATTAAGGGTCAGAATCTCACCTGGTCTCCATACTACATCACCATCCACCAGATCAGCATCTACATCCACGGGCTGTATAAGAATCCCGTCAACCAGAACCGTTACATATTCGGGAAACAACTCCGTTTTACCTGTGTTCTTGGCATAGAAAGTATATTTTTTACTGATATTGTCATAGGGAATTACCTCCGGATCATTAACTATTGTTATATCGGTACGCATCTGTTCGGAGAGCAATTTGCTGCTTGATCCTGACGAAGAGACCATTGACTGGACATCAGAGGATATCAGAGCGACTACACTGATAGCCAGCACCATTGCTGCTATAAAAAAGATCATGTGTGTGATAGCTGTCTCGGCGCCTTTATCCTTCAGGAAAGAGTTATTCTCTGTCTTTAACATACTCTTCATGTTTTTCTGCCAGCCAATATGATATAATGATATAGAGGTTAATTCAAAATTAAATATATAATTAATAGTATATAAATGTGATATTCCGGATCAAACGATGTATGAATCATAGGCTGAAATACCATTTTCCGTTACTACCTTGACACGATGCATACCAAGCCCTGAAAGATCAGTTACTGTAAGATTCCTGGTTTCTTCAGGTGTCCAGGTAGCTGCAGCATCATCATAAGTATAGGATACCAGATTACCGTCCACAAGTACGTTCAGTTCATCAAAGCGGAGCGCTTCACTACCTTCATTGGAAAGGACAACAGTGAGATTATAACCATCCGCAAAACTATCAGGAAGGGAATCTTTCACTTCAATATCCGTCTGAAGCTTGTTGTGCTGCATTTGATACTGTTCCGCAGAAGCATCGGCGATCAATTCATTTGAGCTGCTAAGCATCGAATAAGAGTAGGTACCAAGAAGTACGGCAGCTATAAAGAAGAGAACTGTTACCACAGATAATTCAAATCCCATAAAGTTCCTCCAGACCGTGTTTTACCTTTGCCATCTCCCTGTCTATTGAACTTAACATATTCCTGTCGATCTTGCGACCTGACAATCTTTCTATAAAGAGAAGAGATTTCGTATGATCCTCAGGAAGTAAGCGCCATGTGGGTTTTTCTACATAATAGTCGATTCCGCGGGCATAGGCCATTATCTCTGACCTTACATCCTCACTTATCCATCCAATATCCACATAGTAATCAAGCGCATCCATCAGATTGTTCCTTCCAACTCTTTCCATCAGGAATTCAATCCAGTTGAGAAGTACAACAACACTTGTAGGATCTGCTTTTATGAATTCCAGCCGCACCAATGGAAGAGAGGACTTTTTCGCAACTACTTCATTTTCAGTATTTTTTTCTTCTCCATGTAGTTCAGTTTCGGATGAGATATCGGATTCAATTCCAGATTCGATATCGTTTGCTTTTACTGCAGAGCCATTGATGTTTACAGGAGATGACCTTTTTTCCAGATCTTCAAGCCTTGAAGTGATCGTAGATGTCGTTTCTGCCAGATCGACTATATTCTGATCAAGAGTATCGGTACGTGAGAACAGATCATCGGTTTTGGAAGATAATTGCTCAATCCCATCATGTATCGTAACCATGGCATCTGCAAATGCATCAAGTTTGGATTCAATGTCCTGCATTCTGGAATCCGCCTCTTCAGATATGCCCTGAGGCATGCTCATGCTTTGAGATGCAGAATCCAGATCATTTTTCAGAAGAACTATCATGTCACCCAGTTCTGTGAGCCTTTTTTCTGTTTTTTCAAATCTTTCGATAGTATCCCTGGAACCGACATCTTCCCCTACAAAAGGATTGACCTGATTGGATACTATTTCATAAAGAGATAACAGTTCAAGTACACTCTGATCTATTTTGTCGACTGTCTTTCTGATCTCCTCATTGTCCCTCTGGACCATGTTGAGAGTTACATCCGCCTTGGACAGCTTGTTCTCGACATCCTTTATTTTTTTGCGGTTCTCTTCTACCATCTCATTATTTGCGGGTTCCGCCTGTGGAGCAGAACCCGGAGGCCCACCAGGAGGAGCCATCCC
>JAASSR010000032.1 GCA_021767785.1 Methanolobus sp. | reverse complement strand
TGGATGCTGGCACTTATGCGCAAGGCTGGCACAGCAAGCCAGCAAAAACAGATTGAAACCGTGTGCCGAGATAGTCTAGCGGTAGGGCGCAAGCCTGGAAAGCTTGTGGGGCATCCGCCCCTCGGGAGTTCGAATCCCCCTCTCGGCGCTTTCAACTCACTTTAAAGCCTATACTTTCACTTCGCTTATTTGAAAGATATATAATAAGATGTGAAGGTAGTAGTATGAGTTTCTATGGTTATGAAAAGAAAATAGCGAACGCTGAGCGTAGAATCCGCGAAGCAGACTATTCTCAAAAGAATAAGAATCAAATATTCTCTTTTATTCATGTCCTCTATGCTGAGGGCCTGTCTGATGCAAGGATCCTCAAGTATCTGAGTCAAATGAACACATTGTCAAAGTGGTTTGACAAGGACTTCGATGATGTAACAAAGGCAGACGTTTACAGGGTAGTTGCCGACATAGAAAGGTCTGATAGAAAGGCCTGGACCAAACAAGGGTACAAGGTCACAATCAAACGTTTTTTTAGATGGCTCTATGATACAAAACATGATCCAGAAATCACTGACTGGATTAGCACCACCATCAAAGAATGTGATCAGATTCTTCCTGAAGAGCTTCTTACGGAGGAGGAAGTTCTTGAACAGATCGAAGCTGCAGACCATCCGCGCGACAAAGCAATTGTAGCTCTGTGGTATGATGCTGGGGGAAGGGTTAGTGAGCTGGGCAAGTTTCCGAAGATAAAACACTACGTGCCTGACGAATACGGTGCAGTCCTCATGGTGAAGGGAAAGACTGGAATGCGCAGAGTCAGGCTTGTTTTCAGTGCACCATATATCTCAAAGTGGTTGGAAATTCATCCGGATAAAGAGAACCCAGATGCGCCTCTGTGGGTTAATCATGGAAAATACAAGGGTAGAGCCATGACATATGGTGGCCTTCGGGCAGTTGTAAAAAGGACAGCTGAAAAGGCCGGCACCAAGAAAAGAACTTATCTGTATGGGTACAGGCATGCCAGGATAACAGACAATGCAATGTTCATGAGCCAGGCACAACTGGAGAACAATCACGGATGGAAGCATGGAACAAAACAATCCGGAACTTACATCCATCTGTCCGGGAAGCAAGTAGACGACACCATCCTGGAACACTATGGATTGAAAGAGAAGAAAGAAACACAGTCTGATATGGTTCCGAAGAAGTGTCCACGCTGTAATACTGTCAACGGACCGACTGCAAAATACTGTTCATCCTGCAGTATGGCCCTGACAACAGAAGCAGCTCTTGAAGTAGAAGACGATGAACAGCAGATGATGAGATTGATGAAAGAATATATCAAGAACCATCCGGAGAAGTTTGGAGAGTTTATATGACTGTTAGGAGATAAAAACGTAATCTATTTTTGTCCTGATTAAATAATAACCTTTGTGGACTTGAAAATTTGGACAAAGCAAAAAATAAATTTTATTCGCGACAAGCTGAACTATAAATCAATAGTGTTCTATTTGTTCCTGATTGTTGCAGTGTGTGTAATGGTTTCGTTTTTACATACTTTGATATTGTATTCTGCTTATAACCATTATGCAGATAATCATATCGATGCATACTTAGACAAAACCAGTGAAAACATAATGTTAAAATCGTCCAACGAAACTGAGATTGCTCAGAACATTGTAGAATGGGAATACAATGAATTCGCCATTCCTTCAAACAGATTTGATATTTCCACTTTTTTCATGCGTCATATATCACACGAACCTGGGTGGTATCTGTTCTTAAACAGGGGGAGCTGTGGAGAACTTGCCATTGTATTTGAAGACATGGCAAATAGGACCGGGGTGACTAGTCGACGTGTAGCAGTCAATGGATTCATACATTTCGATGGTTACACTGAAAATCATGCGTGGTCAGAGGTTCTTATAAATGGAACTGAGTGGCATGTCGCAGATTCTGGGTTCAATTATTCGCCCCCTAAAGACCATTGTTACGGATACAGTAAATCAAGGTTGCTTGGCCCCGTCTATGCCTTTGAAAACGGAATTGCGGCAGAAGACAGATCCACCTACTATATCCCGAACACAGAGACAATAATGATAAAGTCAATCCATGAAGGAGAAATAGTTCCAAACTGTTCAATAGATATTGAAATGCACCATGGAGGGTCCTCTAAGGAAGTTATAGGTACTAAAATTAAACTAGAAACAAATGAATCAGGACTCTGTCCCGTGACACTTGGGGTATATAAAAACACGACATACACAATCAAAGTAATTGATGGAATATATCAAGGAAAGGAGAAAATCATATCGGGAAATAACACTGGATATGTCGAGATTGAAATCAAAAAATTAAATCCGTTAACAGTTATTGCCTTGTTAGTTTTGATTTTTTTTAACATAATAGTGTGGAAACCCATATTTAGGAAAAAATCTGCTAAAAAAGAGAAACATGAGAAACTATAGTCATCATATTATGACAAAGTCAAATTTGCAATTGTAAGAGCGAAGGTCCCATGATATGCTATCGGACAATCGCATATTATCTTTATATCTGGGTTTGTTGTCTCCGGGATTGGGATGTCTATGTTTACCCAGTGTTCCATGCCCGTATCGTTTGCTACTTCCCTGTATACCTGCAGTCCGTCCACTTGGATTTCCGTGTATTTACCCCCAGGCACTGTTGTTTGGCTGACAATAAAATCTAATCTCAAACGACTGTATGTTCCAGGGATAATCTTTTGAACTGAAGACCAGCAACCGCCACCATCTACATATAGATAAATCCCGAATCTTCCGGATCCATCATCGAGGGTTTCCTTTATTAAATAATATCCGTTGTGGCTGGCATAGAACCCGTAACTCATGCTCCAGCCATTCCAATCCCAAGGGTCTTCTGGATTGGGCCCGGGCTCATATACAAATTCAAACGGTTGTATGGTGAAAGGTGGAAAATCAAACCCAAAGTCACCTGGGAACATCTGTACTGTATCACCCACAGACAGTGTTCCCAAACCCATTACAGCGTAAGATGGCTTTCCTTGAATCTTTTTGCATAGTACATTTTCACCAATCTCTGGGACGTGTCCTTCAATTGCCTGCCACATTTCACCATCCCATATACAAAGGACTTCATCACCAACTTCAAGAGCCATTTATTATCCTCGCTTTGATCGTCTTACCGTCCTCAGTCAAAATCGTAGCAATATTGCCATCAATGCTTTGAACTGTTCCTATCATGGGTGTGATGTTGAGGCTATTAAGCTTTGAATCTATTATCAGTTCCTCATTACTGAGACTGTCTCCAAGATAGGTGTTTACTTCTGATAACAATAAACGTACATCTCTGTTGACAACGGCCTTGATAGTCACATGGTCATTTACGTTTTCAGCAGAATAAGTGATGCTTATTATCCTCAACCAGCCTAAGTCCGTGAGCTTTGAAGGAAATCCGGAACCTGTAAAGCGTATTTTCTGGAATAATCTCAGATCAAAGCGCTTGATAAATGTTGCTTCTACTGTATACGAATCGCTTGTAAAGTATGCAAACAGGGATGCAGCTCTTGCATTTACCTTCGTCTGTGTGTCGAGATCTCCAGACTCATAATAGTATTCACGTGGATACATTTCTCTATTCGAGACTTCGCTTGACTCTACTGTTGCAGAGTACCAATTACCGTTCGAATCGCATCCCCTTACCTTGACCCTGTTGATTTTTTCATCTGTTGGACTTTGCAATGTAGGAATATCTATCAAGGATTTATCAGGCCAGGAAATAGTCGTATCTGCAGGTAAATCGAGGCCATTTATTGAATCATCTACATAATCAGGGTCTATGAAGTATGCCGCAGGCTCGTATGTGTTCCCGACCTGCACCCATTGTACACTGAATATGAATCCAGTAGCCTCTGCAATCTCATTAATTGCATCTTGCTTCGTGGTTTTTTCATCAAATACAAATTCTTTGCTTGAAACCTCTGTACATGTTGTGAGCTTGTATGCTATAATTCCAGTTTCTTCCAGGAGAGCTTTAATCCATTCATCCCAGGAACTGTAATCACCATCGAGATTCATCACAAGCATATCTGAAGGTACATATTGAGCAGATAAGTACCAGCCATAATCAAAGGCAGTGACTGCTATCTTGTTCTGTGCAATCTGTAAAGTATAGCGGGTGTCGGGTATTATGCCAGTGAAAAGGTGTCGTGTGACACCTTCAATATCTGCTCTTGAAAAATTCAAATGCCGGAATTCCACCGGGGAATCTTTGCCGTCGATTGTGGCTGTAAGTTGCCACATAGCATCATTGATTGATTTTGATATATTTACATTTTCAATCTTATAATTATCAATATCAGCAAATGCCTTCATGCTGTCGATCCCAAGTGTTACATTACAAACAGCATCTCCACTAATCTTGTCAACATAATTATTCTGGGAAATTACGTTTACCATTGTTTGAACAGAAATTTTATCAACTAATCCAGTAATAGCTCCACTTACTTGGGTAGTGTCTGCAGCAATTATTCTTTCAATTAGCACATGAGCAGACGTTGTGACCGTGCTTGATGCACTTATTGTGTCAAGAATATTCTCTGAGACATAGGAATTAAAATAATCAGGGTTAGGTCTTGTGCTAATCAGCTGGACAGATATAGGATCAATCTCTAGTGTTACGTAGTTCCATTTTGCCTGTTTGCCGTTGTATGAGGTGTGCCGGGTATTGGTCAACCTCAGCTCTGTGAACGTGTCCGCATCTGCCCCTGTATTCCGAATACCACCGTTGTAATAAAGATATACAGTTCCCCCGGTCCTAACTATTTTTAATATGCAGGACCCGCTCGCAGCAAGATAGTTCTTGCCTGTACTATAATGGTCTGATAGGATATTTGCCTCGATCTGTGGGTTGTCATTCGCCCACGAATCGTCGACTCCAATATAAACCAGGCCACTTGGCCCGGATAACATCAGATGTAATTCACCGAGGTCGCTCGACCGACCGACCCATGTGAGCCCCGCTTCAAGTGTAAAATCCCCGGGCAAGTTTACCGAGGTCTTTGCTGCTTTGGTGTAATCGGTCCAGCAGTCAGCCGGTCCTTCAGTCACCAGATAACCCCCTGTTTCCACGACACTCTGTAGGCTAGCTGTGTTCCAGATGCTATCAATCACACCATCGTTGAAGTCGTCGTTTATAATATATTTTGAGATGGACGTGTCGCTCTCGTCTTTGGCCGTACCGTTGCCATAATAGATCCTTATTAATTTATCATTAGTTGGTAGGCTAATAAATACAGTAGCTGTCAGGAAGTCTGTCTTGCTGTGAATGTTATATTTGAGAGGTCTTCCTTTATTATCGGTGAACCTAATGTCACGAAAATTCCCGGCCATCCCTGGTCTCCACTGCAGGGTGAGCTCGCCTGTGTTGCCATCGGTTGCGCCTGGGGTGGATATCTCGATCAGGCCCGTATGTTTCCACCTGGAATATGGCCGCATATTGGTTCCCCGTGTTTATGCTGTCTGTATCTGAGACCAGACCGATATCCCCGTTATGCTGTAGCTTCCATCTTCGTTCACTACCCTGACCTTTGCGTACTTAGGACTTCTGATCATGGGTATAACTCCGGAAACGGTATTGCCTGCACTTACAGCCACATCGTACTCATCTGTAGGTTCCTGATTGGCTCCGATTGTAAAAGAGGCACTTGCTCCACTGGAATCTCCGTAAAGCTCAATCCTTGCACCATCGGTAGCGGATGCATTGAATGTAAGTTCAAAACCAATGGCAAGATCAATGGCGTTTGACATGTCAATACCTGAACTATCGACTGAACCGGAAGCTGCTGCCGTCTGGTTGTCAATTATCTTAGTAGCTGATTTTGTTATGGCCATGTTATCCTACCTGATTCACGGTAACAGTAGCTGCATTTATGATAACTTCCTGGGGGGTATCATTATTCGGCTCCTCTTCCTGGGATGATCTTATATCCTCACCTACAGCATTTTTGATGGTTTCTTCTATTGCCTGAGCTGAAGTATCTGTACTGATCTGCTCTTGGAACATTGTTTTTAATGCAGCCCAGCCACTATTTTTGTTCCACTTCACGGTGTATGTTCGCAGCACAGGATCCTTTATAGTGTCAGGATCAGTGGTTACTTCTGCAGTCACCATGTATACGTTCGGATCTGCTGTTGGTGTTACCTTCACGCTGCTCCTTTCTACCCTGATTCCCATTATGACGACCTCTGTGTTGTATTTGTAAGGGTAATTTCAAGACTCTCACCTGCAGAATAAGCTCTGTCAGCGGCCAGTACATGTCTCATGAAAAGGTTTCCTGCACTGTCAAAGAGAGCAATTTCCCTGACTGTAACACTTCCTGTAAAATCGAATTGATGCACCCATTTTGATACACCCGTAGCTTCATAGCTTCTAGCATCACATGTTGCTCTATCGCTTCCATTGCCGGTGTTTTCATTGCCAAGCTGGGTGTCTGCCGTACTCTCTGCAGTGCTGCTTGTGCCTGTAGCCATCCGAGTTACGGGATCAGTTGTGACACCATTCAACTGCTTGGCCATGATTTCAAGTCCTTTATTTGTCACGGTTGCCATTATGCATCACCTTCCATTGTTTCTTCATGACCATCGGGGTATATTGTGGTCGTTTCTATCACGTTGCCTGAACTGTCTTTTCGTTTAAGTTCCAATTGGAATCCTGTTGTTGTTTTTGAATCTGTCATGAAGTATCCCTCTTGAATGAGATTGTGTAAGTGTATTTTCCGCTACCCCAGAGCACTTCCTTGTAAGAAAAAGGAGGAGCAATTTCACAGTTTGTGTAACTTTCAGAACCATCGACAAGGGTGCCTTTGACTCCAATTTTCTCAAGGAGAGTTGTGATCTCAGAGAGGTCTTCAGTGTAGCACTCATAGGTCCTGGAAAACTTCTGCTCACTGTTTGTCTGGATTGATACTTTTCCAGAAAGCAGAGTAGTCTCATTCTGTTCAAAACTTACTTCCTTTTCTGGTATCTTGATTGGATTGAATGGTGCTCCATCGAAGGTTGTTGCCATCACAGTCCCCTCTGTACTCTTTTTTGTGCATTATGACGAGCCATATCTTTCATGAACTGCTCAAAGGGGTAATCCCGGCTGAGTGTCATGTTTTGAATGATGAATGTATCTCCACCAACATTTGTCTGCGAACTGGAATTCTGTTGGTCCGGATATCTCGTAGAGTCGGCTAAACCTGAAACACTGATATCCTGATTCGCCTGTATTTTGGGGATTGTACCTGCAATCTTTTCCATCCGGCCAGCAACCACTTTGTCAATGTCCTTTGTCGATTCCAGTATAGGATCTGCAAAGAACGCATCCCAGTTGGGAAGCTTCTTGAGAGGACCTTCCTTGGCTGGTGAGAATGGGAAGTAATTCCTAATTTGGCTTGCAGCTGACCTTACAGCACTCACTGCACTGCTTATTTTACTCCTGATGCCAGATACGAGGTTGCTCATCACATTCTGTCCGGCCCGGTACATTTGACTGGCCAGGCTGTTGATTGAGCGGACGATTCCATTGAATATGCTATTCAGTGCACCAGTGATACCAGACCAAGCTTTTGTTACGATTCCAGTGAGTCCACTCCATAACGATGTGAATGTGGATTGCAGAGGAGATATCATACTGCTAATGATTGTAACAATTATAGTCAGATGAGAATTGACGATCTCGCTAAGTGAAGCCCATGCTGTGTCCCAATCGCCTGTAAGAATTGATAGAAACAGCGAAACAGTAGCCAATATGATGTCCAGTGTTTCCATAATGACTGTCGCAATCACAGGGAACACTTTCTCGAATCCAGATGCAGCAATAGATATCATTCCGGAAAGGATCCAACCCATGACCTCTGCAAGTTGTTGAAGGCCGTTGATCACTGTCTCTCCGTTCGTAGCCCACCATTGTGTGAGTCTATCTGCAATCTGTGCTATGAATCCCTTCAGTTGCTCAACTACAGGTTGTATTACAGGGTAGATCTTGTCCCAGTTTTGGTAAACCAGATATCCAACCGCTGCCAGGGCTGCAACTACAGCAATCACAGGAGCAATTGTTGCAGCCAATCCTCCTAAGGTAGCTGTTAATCCTGCACCACCAAGTAATCCCATAATTGAACCTATCGAGGATATCAAAGTACCCACAACGATCAGCACTGGACCAACTGCGGCAGCAAGGCCTGCTACGACTACAATAATCCTTTTGATGGGAGTAGGTAAATCCGAGAAGTATCTTACAAGCCCTTTCAGACCTTTGACAAGTGGCAGAATTACATCTGCAACAATATCACCAAACTCTATCATCAGTGATTCTGTAAGGCTTTTGAGCTCTCTGAGAGCACCTCCTGCACCTCCTTCCATAGTTTCTGCCATCTTTGCAGCTGCACCGTCAGCATTCTGTAATTGCTGAGTCAGATCTGTCAAACCACCTGATCCCTGACTGATGAGTGCAAGCATTCCAGGACCTGCACGATCACCAAATATTTCCATCGCATCAGCTGATGACAGACCAACCTTCTCCAGTGTCGTTACAATCTCTGTCAGGCTATGGGTAGCAGGGTTAACATCCTGTACTGTCAGGCCATATTTTTCGAGTACTGCAGCTGCCTGATCGGTGGGAGTTGCAAGTCTTGACAGGATCCCACGCAGAGTAGTACCAGCCATAGATGCCTGGATACCTGCATTGGAGAACATGCCAACAGCAGCAGTTGCCTCCTCTACTGATACATTAAAAGAGGCTGCTACTGGAGCAGCATATGACATCGCTTCACCGAGCTGGGCAACATCTGTGTTTGCACTGGCAGCAGCTTTTGCAAGAACATCCGCCAGATGGCCGGTTTCACTTGCTTCCATGTTGAAACCAGTCAGGATATTGGATGTGATGTCAGCAGCTGTTGCCAGATCAGTATTCGATGCTGCAGCAAGATCCAGGAGTCCCGGCATGGTCTTGACAATGTCGTTGACCTCAAAACCTGCCATGGCCAGATAGTTCATGCCATTTGCAGCTTCAGATGCTGAGTACCGTGTCTCCGATCCAAGTTGCTTTGCAAGTTCTCTGAGCGTATTGAACTCTTCACCTGTTGCTCCGGACACAGCCTGGACCTGTCTCATTGCATCGTCAAATTGCACTGCAGTATGCAGAGAAAGAGCACCCAATCCAACAACCGGTGCTGTAACCGATAGAGAGAGGCTTTTGCCAGCAGAAGCCATTTGCTTTCCAGCTGCCTGGAAGGATTTTCCCATACCAGCTACTTGCTTATCTACATCTGCAAATGCTTGTTTGAGTTTTGCAGTGTCACCTATAATGGATACAACGAGTTCTGCAAGTGCCATTTTTAACCTCTCTTGATCTTGTCACCGTACAGGTCATAGAACTTTTTCAGGTCCGGTTTATCAGTTGTTGATTTCTTTTTTCCTTCATCTTCGGAGAGAGCATCACCGAGCACACCCCAGAAGATCTTTGCCTCGTTGATCTGTGCCTGAATGCCTTTCTCATAGTAGAGCATTATCTGGTTGATCGACATACCATCAAGGAGATATTCAGGAGTCGCCCAGGCATACATCACGCCCATCTGGGCGAAGATATCTCCGATGGTCACTGTCAGTTTTTTTCCGATTTTTCACCTTTCTGAGATGCGAGTTTCTGTACAACTGGTTCCATCACATACTGTGCAAAGTCAACGAGGACAGTGATGTCCTGATCCAAGAGGAAATCCTTGGTGACATTGGGGTTGGACTTCTGACAGGCAGTTGCAACCACATCGATGAGATCTTCTACACCCTGGCCGGATTCAAGTGCAGCCTGTTTTTCAGGAGTGTCAACAAGCTTCATCAATTTCAGGGAAGCTCTTGCAGGAAAGACTGAGACATCTACTTCTTCCCCACCGATCTTGGCAATTCTCTGTGGTGGTGCCAGCTCATCAAAGTCCCTGGTTATTTCGCTCATGAACTGACTCCCTGCTCATCGTAGATCTCGAAGAGCTGATCACCTGCAGTTCTGCTGCTGTCAAGCACACCTTTTAGTGCAAGGCTGTAGGTAGCCACATCGTCCTCGTCATCACCTGCAAACTCAAGCTCAAGACCCTGCTGGGATTTAGCCTTGTATACTGTGATGCGGAATATCTTGCCATTCTCATCGACATTTGTGATTCTGGCTACCCTGTCAGAAATTGTGACCTTTCCTCCTGAGGTGAGTTTCTTTGCTGTATTTGGAGTATAGTCGTAACTGACCAGGATCCCTTCTCCGTCATCGATTACAGTAGAACCACTTACTCTTGCAATGGTTGTGTAACCTTCTGAATCAACTGCTATTACATAGTCGGTGTTCCTGACAGCTGCATTACTGGATGCGTCGGTGACAACAATTGTTGATACTTCACTGCCATCTCCATTTTTGTTGTCAAGTCTCACGGAGTCTGTATCGTTGAGTGTATGTGCTTCATCTGTCACAGATACTGGAGTACCCGCAACATCGGTCAGGGTATCAATTCCACCTCTGATAACATTCAGGTTAGCGAGATCTATCTCGATCATATCGCCTTCAATTGTTGCAGTATGGTTCTTGACACCCACTGTAATTGGAGCAGTGTTGTCGGTTTCTATTTCAACGACATCAAACTCTTCTGTAAACTTGACGTCTCTCATTGCTCCGAGGTTAACCAGATTATTTATATCCGGTCCAACCTCGACCTTCCCGCTACCAAAGCGGATTGTGTTGCTGTTTTGTACGCTTGTCTGGTATACCATAGTTTCACCTCAAGTGGATAACTCTGAAATCAGTAGGAATGTGATGGATTGATGTCTGCTCTTCGAAGATGTCAACAGCTTCCAGGTAGATGATCTGTTTGATATTGATTCCGTCCTGGACTCCCTTATAGCGATTCAGACAGTCAATTACAGCATCTCTGAGTTGTTGTGCCTGAGCATAATCTTCTGACCACACACTGATCTGAAATCTCGGGGATGCTGTGTCAGTCAGGTGGTCTATTGGATTGCTGATTCTGTGAATTGTGAGTGTGGGAAGTGGCGAATCAAGGGGCATTTTCATAGGATAGATTCGAGTTCCCACAATGTCAGTGACGTTTGCATCAGCGAGCAGTAAGTTCCGGAGTGCAACGTGTATATCAGTCATGTGTACCTCGATACGATCTGTCCGATCTTCTTTTCGATCGCAAGTTCTATCTCACCGGTGTTTTCCTCAAGAGCTGGCCTTAAGAAAGGTCTTGGTTTCTGGTTGTATCTCCTGCCGAGCCTGTCGGTGTCCATAAAACCGTATTCAAGTCTGCGAGCATATTCAACAGGAGATCCTGCATCGACTTCAACCCGGCTTAGTTTCTTGCGCTTGTCCAGGACCTTGATAGATCTGAAGAGTGTGCCGGTCCTACGATGTGGAAACTCATCTCCTCCTCTCCTGGAGTTTTCCTTGGCTTCTGCGACCACTACATCAGCACCTGCCATGGTGGCATCTTCCATCATATCGGTGATATCCTCACCCATATTCTTCAGGTCCTGGCGAAGTTTATCAAGGCCTTCTATTTTGAGTTTGAACATTGTCTTCACCGTGGTTAGAGATGAGTTCCAACAATCGCTACAAGGGCCAATATCAGACCAATGAGAAGTTCGATGATAACTGCAGAGAGTTTGGAACTAAGGCCATCTATCCTCTGTTCAATCCTGATCAACCAGCCCCGCATATCATCAAAGTCTTTCTCACGGTCATTTTTTTCAATGGCAATGGCCTCTTTCAACTTATTCTCCATACATCTTCGATGATTTTCGCATTCATCGTGTGTTACTGGTTCGCTCATAGTCATTCCACCGCCTCAAGATCACATTCGTAATGGTGGACAGTTTCCGAGAACATGTAGTAGATTGGTTTGACAGCTGTAACTGTGTACGTTTTAGCGAATCCGGTATTTTCACTTGTGATGGTGTTTCCCTCTTCAATCGTCACGGCTGCGGGTAATATCACAGCTGGAGCTGAGACAACATGCTTCCCGCTTTCCGGTGAAATAATCCTGTTGTCACTGTTGTTGTAGTAGAAAAATCTGCATGGAGAAGATACTGTAGCATCTTCGTATACAGAGGAACCATATTCGTCCTGTGAGGTCTGTGTTTTGGAGATGATGTTACAGGTATGAATCATTCCGATATCGCCGGTCATCTCACTCACCATTCACCGTTTTTGGACCTACTCTTCCATAGAGAATGGAGTGCCGGGATGTCGAGTATTTGTATCTCGTCATCTGTGCTTCAGCAGTCTGTTCATGGTACCGGATATCCAAATCAACATCATTGGATTGTGATTCATTGCCGAACTTGATCTGTTTGGCCAGCTCACCCTTGTACTTCATCTTCCGGAGGACCTGGGCAGCTGACATATGGATGCAGGCTGTGTTCAGATAGGCATTACCAGAAGCATCTTCGCTTGCACCCGTGTTAAGGGAGATCACATTGCTTGCATGTGAGATTATGCCCTCTATATCGCTATCCGTAAGGGTTTTTGGGTCAACAATGTTCCGGACCTCTGTAACTGAACACAGCACCACAAAAAATCACTCCT
Organism: Methanolobus sp.; assembly: GCA_021767785.1. Lineage (GTDB taxonomy): Archaea > Halobacteriota > Methanosarcinia > Methanosarcinales > Methanosarcinaceae > Methanolobus. The sequence goes on along the minus strand of JAASSR010000032.1, from coordinate 9,681 downwards.
GTTTTTCTGCTTCGTTCTTTTCCTGGTCTTTGTCTGGCGGGTCCGTTGACTGCTTGGCAACATCAGAAGCCTTGATAGCATACCCGTGGTCAAGAAGAGTATGGGCTTCTTTGCCCCTGAGTTCAAACTCTTCTCCTTTGGTAGCTCTGCTACCATTTTTCAGACGGACGGATCCTATGTTGCATATTAGTTTCATGATTCAACCTCAGGATGCATCAAGGCCGGTGATGGTACAGACACAGTTATCCTTGCCTGAGCTGTCTAGATGCTTGAACCTCGGGATCATGGCGCCAACCTGCCTGACCATGATATCACCGCTTTCCTCGTTACCATCCTTGAACCACAGGTGATGCTTTGGCTCCTGGGTTTCAATGATATCGAAGAACCTACGGTTTTCCTGTGTTGCGATAGGTGCAACCATTCCGGTACCTGCAGCAAGATCAGTTCCTTCGAAAACACGTCCAGGCATTGTTCCCGGTGCTGCATCTCTGTTGAGCATTTTCAGGACCTGCTCGTATTCTGATATACCAGCGGTGCTGTAGCTTGCTTCAAGTTCAGCATAGTTCAGGGATGACAGAACAAGGTTGTATCCCGGGGAGTAGATTGCATCCTGTTTCAGCTCAGAAATGGCAGCTGCTACTGTTGCAAGAGCATTACCGTATGTGTCGAAGTCAGATCCGGTGACAGAGTTGTTGGCTACCTGATACATTCCCTTCACAGCATAGTTTGTGCCATCCGGCTTCCATCCATCCGCTATCAGAGTTGACTGCTGTGCAGCGATGTTTGCTGCCATATCAAGTGCGAGATCATTCTCGATAGGAACACCCTTTTCGAGGTATGCTTCCCAGTCACGCCTCTTGATCTTCACATCATCCTGCTGGACAGGAATATGCAGTGGTGAGCTTGTGATGTCTACAGAGTCTTCGATATCCTGCTGGATGTCATAGTTGATCGCTGCAGCACTTCTGGCCACATATTTCATCGTTTCAACAGTGAGAACACCAAGGCCTTTTCCACTGAGTTCGGTGTTGACGGGCATCAGCATTTTTCCGATACTGTTTGCACGAAGTACAGGAACAATATCGTCGTCCCACTGTTTTCCAAGTTCTGCGAGTGTGTTTGTCATTTTTGATCACTTCCTGGTGATTACCCAGATCTTCTTTGCTGCACCCGAGGCATCAACAGTCTCGTCCGCATCTGCAACGACCTCGTCATTACCAGTAGACACTGTTGAAGAACCGGATTCATCGACAGACACTACCCCGTTGATAGTTGCTGCAGCAAGATATCCATCTGTGGTGAGCTTGAGAGGCTGTCCATTGACCACACTCTGTCCGGATGCAAGACGGGCCATCTGCCTGCGACCAGGTCCTCTGTGAACCGGCACTTCATCATCAGCTGCATATGCGGTGTCGATATCATCAGGCTTGAACACTGCAGCTGCTTCATCGTACCCGAGATATCCGATGGAGTTGCCGGATCCATCGTACTCCTTGACCGAGTAGTCGTTTGTATCCTTACACACTGCAATTCCCGGGAGCATCTTTGCTGCAGTTGCACTGGCCCCGACCTTGAAGAACTCCGGTCCGAGACTACCTCCCTGTGTGACTCTGTTTGTTGGTTTTCTAAACCCAAGCTGAACCATTATTCAAACACTCCTGAGACTGGGTTATACACTCCTGTTCTCGATTTGCCGGACTCGTCCGCAGGATACTGGAACTTTGTCCCGGCTGTAACCTTGATACCTCCGAACTCATCTGCCAGCTTCTCCAGATCTGCAGCTGTGAGGTGCTGGTAGTCGTCTGCCTTTGTCTCAAGGTCGAGTTCTTTTCTTGCAGCTGAGAGCTTTTCAAATGCTGTGGATCTGCGAAGATCTTCCTTGTGCTTGTCGATTGCAGATGCAGCAATCTCATTGGCCTTTGTTTCTATGAGTTCCTGGACCTTTTCCATTGGTACGGACGTGGCCTTGTTCTTCTCATGTGACGCAACGATCTTTTCCAGATCCTTGACCTTCTTATCGAGTTTTTCATTTGCAGCAGTGAGATTGGAACTGTTTTTTTTCAGGTCCTCGATCTCTTTGTCCCTGTCTGCAACGGTCTTTTCAAGCTGTTCTATTTTCTCTTCTGGCGAATTGTTGTTTTCTTCTGCCACAGGATCACCTGCTTGCGATGCTATTAATGAAAAAGATTGAATCGTACGTACTGCATATCCTCCGCTTTCAGATGCTGCAACTCCCCACTTCGCATCCTCCCAAGCTGGATCAAGTACAAGGGTCATTGACCTGGCTGCAAAACCTTCCACCCATCCATCGATTAGTTTCTGAGAATGCCCGTATACGCTCCAGGTATTTGGCCAGGTGCCGTCCTCTACTTTCTGTGATGCAATAGAATCAGTAATATCTGCACGTATTTTGACATCTTTGCCTTCCTTCCACACATCAAGGATCCTGCCGATCTCAGCCTTTGGATCTTCAGAAAAGTCACAACCGTGTGGAGCATCACGGGGACAGACCCGTATTACAGAGTTCTTGAGAGAAGAGATAGCATTCTCTGCTTCGGATGCGGGGACACCCCAGCCGTTTTTGTTGATCTTGTCTAATGGAAAGGCAGTGCCTTCGATAATTACCATTAGCAGAACAGGGTGTATGTGAACGATATAAAAAGTTTATGTGAAAAATGTGTCTTGAAAAAGACTATTTTATTTTCCTTCAAATAATATTTTATATTGTTCAGACATAATTAGATACATGTCTCGTTTCGATAGTGTATTGAATAAAATACGCAGCGATATAAGTGAAATAAAAAAAGAACCGAAGTCTTTTACTTTAAACACGCTATTTGAATCACTTGTGTTTGGATACTTTTTTGGATCTTTTTATTTTCTAGTTTATGCTTTTTATTCTGTAATAAATCCACTTATTGTTTTATTTTTTGTAATCATTTTGCTAGGCTTGTTTCTCCTATATAAGCATGAAAAATTCGAGACTCTACTGATTAAAATGCGTTCACCTGTCATAGTTGGACTTGTGATAATTTGGATTACTTCACAACTGCTAGTTGTAGGCAGCATAGAGGTTGGTTATTATGAAACAATTGATGAATATTCACAGGAATATTTGATGCTAAAAGAAAATGATGTTAATGATATCAACACTACTTGGTCATTAGCCAATACCTATTATAAGGATATGACTAAAACATATGATCAAGACGAAATAAGAGTACCTAGTAGGGTGCTTTCCACTTCTTCTGGGAGCATTTCAACGTTTCTCTTTAATCCGGTATTTTACCTTTATTTGGTGGGTATGGATGACAAACCAAATAGTGGATTCTATAAGCTGATAATTGTTCAAAATGCAGGAGCATGTGGTGAATTTTCAAATTCTATGGGTTTGTTGTTAAAAGATATCACTGGATTTGATACCAGAGTAATCGCTATGGAAGGAAAAGACCATGCGCTTCCAGAGATAAATATAGATGGACAATGGTGGGTTTTTGACCGAACATTTACTACACAGGATTATCCTGTTGAATCCTTAACATATAACTCTTTTATTGAAGAATCAAGACCAAACTTGTTTACTGCAATTCACAATTTGCGAGAGGTTAATGAAAACAATTCTCTTCTGGATGAACATGGTTTCAATTATTCAAAATTGACAATTACCGCTGTAAGCAATGTATCACCAAGCGACAATGATACGATAAGTGATGCTCACGTGGAAATACTTGCGTATGATAACAGTTATGATCCAGTTGTTAGTCATGGGAAAACAGATGGTAATGGAGTGTATATTGATAATTTAAGAAGCGAAAAAATGTATCTTGTGATAGTTAGGGATACAATATTTCCGAAACCATCTAGAATAGGATTCAGCGATGTATATCTGTATGAAAATAATAATTCATCAATCGTAGTTCATTTACACAAATATGACTAATGAATTCAAATAATATCACCTTTTTAAAGATACGTCGTATTGAAACTAGTCACGTTTCTCACTGTATCTAATCATCATTTGAGTAAGACAGGTGTGTGATTCGTAGGGAATGGGGGTTGGTTGGGTATTTTTTGAAAAAATATCACACACCTCTAAATACTTAGAATAATACAAAATATAAAAAAGTAGTAGTTTTAGTTTCGCTGCTCAAACTGAATTCCATGATCACCTGGATAAGGTTTTCTATGGTCGTTCTCACCTTTCCAGATCTCATCAGGAATGCCATCTGGAAATGCATCACAGGTGTTGTGACTGGTGCCATTGGCCCTCAGCTTAGGGCTTCGAAGATGTTTACAAAAAGTACAGACCGGGCTGTAGATGATTTCTGAGTCTGTTCTGTCATCTATCAGGATATCGCCTTTTGTCATTCTTATGTTCTCCTATATTCCAACTCTGGTATATCTTTTACGACCCGGGACCAAACTTCATGCCAGTGCAAGAGCTCTGCATCGGGAATTGAAAGGTCACCGGAATTAATCTTTCTCATAAATTCGTCTTTTACTTCACGGTAGTAGTGATTCATGGCCGGTTCGACCTTATCGTTCCAGAGAGTGTCATTGAAGTTGGATCCATCTTTCAATCTCATCGTGTAAGAGAACTTGGAGCTGGCTATTCTTATTTCCTTTAGTCCTAAACCACATGATGTCCGGATATCAGCTGGAGAGAAGGAACTACTGCCAGGGTGATTGTGAGTAAAAACAGCTCCTTTGAGTTTCTTCCCTTCTTCCGGAGTTATTATAATGGTGTCCTTACTACCAGACTTTTTAAACAGGATCTTTCCATCCGGACCGAATGCGAAACAGTTTTCGTAGCTCTTATGCCTGATTTCATCTTCATGCTTTTTGATGAGGTTAGCCAGTGATTTTCTGGGACCGGGTTCTACAGAGAGAGTTTCCATCAACCCTTTCTCCCTGGCAATCCTTGCTTCGAGGTCCTGGTCCAGGATAAACTTATCAATACGATATTTCTGGTTGAATGTATCGATGTTCTTGAAAGTCTTTCTGAGCTTCTTCTCATCAACTAATCCATCAAGAAAATTACCGTTCTGATCCATCTGCCTGCGGAAATCTCGGTTTTTGAACAACCGTGCAGGATTTACTTCCCGGGTAATCGGGACAGGCCTGAGACCTGATCTGCAGTTGTGATGGAGAGGACAGCGATACATTGCAGCTTCCCGAGAGTCTGCATCGAAAACTGTTCCATGCAGGGCCCTGCATTGGGGTGATGTACGGTCATCGATCTCAGCATAGAACTCGACCTGTATACCTCTCTGTGCATAGGTGTATAGTTCGGAGTGGGTTGCTACATCAGCTGAGAATGTGCGGGTAAATCTTAGTGCCCTGTAGCGTTCCCCACCCCAGTATTGTTTGATCTGTCTGGACAGTTGTACTGGATTTCTGTAGTAAATCTGGTCTTTGTCCAGCATCACAACGATGCTCTGTGCAACTTCATCAGCCAGCTCAGTTGAGATCCGGACAGCTTCTTTTGTAAGGATATGAGGTTCTTCTTTAGCTGCAGTGATTGTAGCAGCCGTGAGTTCCTGCAGTTGACCATTAGCGTACTTCAGAGAATGTCTGATTATTTCAGTCAGGATATCATTGAGTTGCTTCTCATATGTTTTCGACTGAAACCATCTTTTGACGTTTTGAGGCAACTCTTGCTGGTAATTGAGTGTCTTAACATTGAAGCCCTTCTCAAATGTCCTTTCAATTAGAGAGATCAACCTGTTCTCTGCTTTTACTATAGGAATCGTTTTTAGCAGAGTCATAGTGCTGCCCTCATCTAAGGAAAATGAACATCGCACAGAAAGCCAAAATACACAGCCAAGCGATTAAAAAGAATACAAAAATGCTTAAAGATCTCATTCTCCCTCCACGGGGAAGCCTCCCCATTTCAGGACCTGCTCTCTGGTGAGCACTCCGGAGTTGTACCACTCCAGAACATCCCTGGATTCCAGTTTGGGTTTGCTGAGCTCGTCAAACTCTATCCACACACTGTCTTCCGGTTTCTTCAGTAACTCAAGTCTCTTGTTGATAGCCTGCTGAACTACACTTTCCGTTACTTTCTGCAGGCCTTCCAGGACAACCATGCGGTCTGCTTCACTCACATAACCAGCTGCATAAGTAGATCCTTTAGTGTCACCCATGGAAAGAGGAGTCTGGAACAGGCCAATCTGGATATCCGTTTCCAGGGATTTCTTGAAGGCCATCACATCAAGGGTACCATTAGCATCGATTGGAACAACGTCCAGGCCAGCTCCGACGATATCCTCATTCTGTTTGATGTACTTGTGCTCTTCCATCCACTCATCGATAACTGCCTGTGCATCATCAATTGAGATGAGCTCTTTTTCGATCAGCTGTTCAAGGAGCTTAAAGTTGAACACATACCTACCATTCCCGTATTTCTGGACGAACGAAACATAACCATGGTTGATGTTCAGCAGGTTCCGGATGGAGAGTTCAAGTGGATCCAGAAGTGATGAGCCATGTATGCCGAATGTGTCCCTGCCCATCACGTCCTTCTGGACACTATCCCATGCATTGAAGGCACCATATACAACATCTTCAGGTTCCATTCGGATTTGCTTTGCTGCAGGGCTTGACTCGTTAACCACTACAGAGACCACTGGAGGAGTGAGTATATCCTTGGAACTTCTGGATCCTGGATCCAGGCCTTCTGGAAGAAGTGAGACTGCAGGCATCAGCAGTGGGATTAGTTGAAAGGTTTCAGCTTTTCCCTGGTAAGAGGCTACGTATGTTCCGTCCCTGCAGATCAGTCTGGCAAGTGTCTGGACCTGTTCCTGGAAGTTCGTACGCTTTGACCAGTTCTCGAAATCCTTTACTACTCTGGAGGAATCACCATCGAACTTCATCCCCTTTGTCAGTGACAGTCCGAGTTTGATCAGACTCGTTGAAACGTGTGGTGTGGACTTTGCCAGCTGCTGGTAATACCGGAATCTGTTGGAAGTATCGAAACCCCGGTATCCACCAAAAGAAGAGGAGGTATCTGCCCGAGTAACGCCAGTTGATGCAACCAAGGAATGTGGTTTATTCTGTCCTGGCTTTGCTGCATTGAGATCAGGCATTCAGATCCTCAGAGATGTTTCTTGATGAGCATCTTTGCTTCGGATGCGGTGATCTTACCGTCTTCGACCGACTGAATTGCATCACTGATAAGCTCTGTCTTTTCAGCTTTGGACTTATATCCCCACCACAACTTAGCTCTGATAACTATTCCTACGGCCACACCTGCTACAAGTGCACCTGCCTCGGTTGCATATGATTCTATTGGCATGCTTTCAGCTCTCCTTTTTCTTATAATCTCCACACCACTCGCCACTGGGTACTATAGGAAAACCTACCTTGGTCGGCGCGTTGCGTCTGCAATATCCTTCAGTAGCAAAAAGTGGCTTAAAAAAAGTGCATGTGGAGCAAGTTTCTTCCATATGCATTGTAGGGGTGTATGTGAACGATATAAAAAGTTTATGTGAAAATTCCGTTGAACAGTTGAAACCTAATTTAATGAGGATAAATATTAGAGATAAATTAACAAACCTGCTAAAAAGTAAATAATAATTGATTCTTCATCAAACAAAGTCCACTTCTTGACAAGTAAATTCACTGATACCCTGCTAATCATCAAGACAGAACCTGCGATGTTTACAACTGACATTGTAGCTATAGTTTCACGTACAAGAGTATCTACTAATAAAGACACCCCAGCTGCTATCAAAAATGAAAATATAAGGATGATTGTTGCCGCATTTTTGCTCTGAAATTTCCCATCACTGACAAAAGAAAAATCGTTTACACTAAACAAAGAAATACCCAGGACAGCCATAATACATCCACTAATTGCAATGACTGCACTTTCTGTGAAAGTATCAAGCATTTCACTCACTTTTATATTCCCAGCCATATTTCACATAGTCGGCCAAACATATTAATTTCCTATAATATGTTTTGTATGAGCTTTTTATTAAACTTCGATTGTTGCGTATAAATTCTTCGAGTAAACCAATATCTATATCTTCTTGCGACAGATATGGAATATACCCGCACACTTTTTCAGGTTCAAATTCGCTTATTATTTCATCTATTGTTTTCCCTTTGGCATGTAACTCATATGCCCTTTTATATGCAGTTGATTGGTATGTTGTATAACCATCAGCTAACAGTGTTTCAAGATTGAGATCAGACATTTCGTAGTCTTTATACGAAGAAATACCTATATTTTGTAAATGCTTATATATAGGTAAATATGACCTGCCTTTGCGCAATTCGGGTAATGTCTTTTTGATTACTTGATTTGAATTGTACTTGTCATTGTCATCAATCCAATCAAAAAATAAATCATCTGCTGTTATCGAAATATATCCTAATGTAGCTACTCTGTCAGAAACAACACCAATACCTGCAAAAAATTCAATATCACTGTAATCTTCAATTGATTCCCAATCAATAACACTCATTTGACCGCGTGGATCATTTTCCTTCACAAGAGTATAGAACTGTTCTTTACAGTGGCGAAGAATGCTTGCGGGTATTTTTCTCTCTACGGAAGCTATCGCTTCATAAATTGAAATAAAGTCATCTGTAACAACAGATTTTATAGGAAGGTTTACACCTTCTAAAGTCATGATTGTATCTGATATACCTTCCGTTCTATCAGATTTCAACCGCTGAACAAATATCAAGTTGTTTTTAAGCTTGTTAATTCCGTTTGATGTAAGACATTTGACTATTGAATTTAACAGATCAAGAACATTGGAGTCATTTAGAGAATAACCAAGGAATATAATAGGATGTTCAACAAACAAAGTTATTAGTTTAGCAGCAAGGTACGTGTTTTTTTTATTAAAATCATCATAATCAGATGTTGTTACAACCATGCTGTCAGGGCGAGAACAACATCCATGAATTTTATATATTTCAGCAATTGAAAGAGGAGACGAACTGATGAGTTCTTCTTGACCAATGTAAACTTTGTATTTAGGGAAGAGTTTTTCTAAAAAAATATCCCAATTTGTAGTTATAATACCGTCAATGTTAGATTTTGCTAATAAATCTATTTCCTCTTTCAGAGTAGCGTCAGATATTTCAGTATTAGAAAGTGATTTTATATGATTAGCTATGGAGATTTTAAGAGCAGAGGATGGACCAGTAATGACACTGGTGTACATTTCTCTTTCATTTTGATAATCCGAAGAGGTCCACCAAAATTCATTAAAATCTGAAACCATTTGAGTAGCAACATCTTGCAGTTTGCCATTGGACTTCGAGACATAGTATTCATATGGATAATCCAAATATTTACAAAAAAATCTCAGAAGCTCTTCCCATTTTTCTAACTCAATATATCTCCTAGAAAACCCAGAACCAACAAACAAAAATGGAGAGGAAGACATTTGCTGAAAATGTTCTATAAGGGCATTTTTTATATCCGAATCCATTTAGAAACACCATAACTAGTTTCGCAAAAATACTTATTGTTGCTATATAGATGTTTGTAATGAGTCCGTTCAATTGTTATTTCACCCTATCTTATCACATTTACTATCGTAAAAATCAAGCAATTTAGAAACAACATCTTCATAATTATCACAATCAAGGTCCGGCATCTTTGACACCATCCTCATAACTGTTTTATGTGAAACTATTATTTCATCCACGAAGCAC
>JAASSR010000031.1 GCA_021767785.1 Methanolobus sp. | reverse complement strand
TTCAGGGATGTGTCTATTGTCACAAAAAGCATGGGTCCGGGTACAAGTGCCCCTGTCAATCCAAGGATAAATCCGATGGTCAGCATTTCCAACAGTTCGAACATAGTTTCCACTGCTAAATCAGATTAAACGTTAAAATAGATTTGGAATATCCAGGGATAATTAAGGAATTCAGGAAAAAAAGGATTTGTAACAAAGGAAACGGTGGTACGAACTTCCTTTGTTTATCAATGTTTTATTTTGGTGTGCTTAGAGAATGATCTCAATGTCAAGCTCTTCTGCAAGCTCTTTGTACCTGTTGCGGATGGTAACTTCAGTTACTCCTGCAACATCGGCGACCTCACGCTGTGTACGACGCTCGCCACAAAGGATTGATGCAATGTAGATTGCTGCTGCTGCTACACCAGTTGGACCACGTCCACTTGTAAGCTCCTTTTCAGATGCCTGCCTGAGGATTTCCACACCTCTGGACTGTACTTCACCTTTAAGGTTGAGTCCAGAACAGAATCTTGGTACGTAGTCAATTGGTGAGGTTGGCATAAGTTTCAGTGAAAGCTCTCTTGAGATGAAACGGTATGTTCTGCCGATCTCTTTCCTGCTTACCCTTGATACTTCTCCTATCTCGTCAAGTGTTCTTGGAACACTGCACTGGCGACATGCTGCGTACAGGGCTGCTGCTGCAACACCTTCAATACTTCTTCCACGGATGAGGTTCTTGTCAACTGCCTTTCTGTAAACAACAGCCGCAGTTTCACGCACGGTTCTTGGCAGACCAAGAGCTGATGCCATACGGTCAAGCTCGGACAGTGCGAAAGCAAGGTTCCTTTCAGTCGCGTTACTTACCCTTATTCTACGCTGCCATTTTCTAAGTCTGTAAAGTTGTGCTCTGTTCTTTGATGAAATGGATTTACCGTATGAGTCACGGTTCCTCCAGTCTATCATTGTTGACAGACCTTTGTCGTGTATGGTGTAGGTCATCGGTGCACCCACACGGGAACGTTTCATTCTCTGGTCATGATCAAAAGCGCGCCATTCTGGTCCTTCATCTACAAAGTCTGCATCAACCACAAGTCCGCAATCAGAACATACGAGCTCAGCTCTCTCATAGTCCTGTGCAAGGTTGCGACTACCACATTCTGGACACTGGACCTTTGCTTTTTCGACCTCAGTGGTCTTATCTCTCTCTTTACGTGCTTTTATCATTGCACGTATCTTCTCCCTTTCGGAAGTATCGGAATATCGTACCCTTTCTACTTCGACCATTCAAATCACCTATAAACAATAATTCATATTTATATATTTCAGGTGTATTACACCCAGTCATTCACAGCTCATAGCATTAATTATTTCTTAACATCACAACAATTCATCATTGAACGTAAACCCTTTCGTTCACAAGTTTTTCCAGTCCGGATGCTATGACTCTCTTGTCAGGTTTCAAAGTAAAATAAGGCTTGTTAACAGGGCCAAACATGCCGGAAACCTTTCCTATGGGTTTAATGGATTTGTCAAGAACAAAAGAGTTTATTCTGGGCATACCCTTCATGGACCCGGAAAACTGTTTTTCATCGCCTCTGACCACGATTTCTTTCTGCCTGGTAATATGCAGGATCTTACCTAATCTTTTCATATTTTTCATTCATTCTATTTAGGTTTTTGTACTATATGGTATGCTTATAGTATATATACTTATCGTAAGCATTTTAATATTAGTTTTTTACAGTACAAAAACATATCTATTCTTTTTCAGACTATATCACGGGCGTGTCACATAATCACAGACCACAACCTTAAAGTTATAAAAGAACAATTGTGGCACGACTTAATACTAATGAATGTCCATCATAATTCTTATGCATGGAGGAAATTCGGTGGCAGATAGCAAATTCGTATATTTTTTCGGGAACGAAGAAACAGAAGGCAAAAATAGTATGAAAGATCTGCTTGGTGGCAAAGGAGCCAACCTTGCAGAAATGGCCAACCTGGGAATCCCCGTTCCACCAGGATTTACTATAACAACAGAGGTTTGTTTACTTTATCTTGAAAAAGGGGCTTATCCTAAAGAGGTTATTGATCAGATAAACAATGCGATAGTACAACTTGAAAAGGTAACTGGGAAAAAGTTCGGGGATAATGATAATCCTTTGCTTCTTTCTGTCAGGTCCGGTGCAAGGGTATCCATGCCTGGTATGATGGACACGGTTCTGAACCTTGGTCTTAATGATGAGACTGTAGAAGGCCTTGCTAAGAAGACCGGCAATGAAAGATTTGCATATGACAGTTATCGCAGATTCCTTGCCATGTTTGGCGATGTCGTGCTGGCTATTGAACATGAAAAGTTCGAATCCTCACTGAGCGCAAAGAAAAAAGAACTTGACGTTTCTCTTGATACCGAACTCGGAACTGATACACTTAAGGAGATTGTTGAGTCTTACAAGTCTATCATTAAGAGAAGTACAGGTGAAGAGTTCCCTCAGGATCCACGTATACAGCTTCAGATGGCAATAGATGCAGTATTCAATTCATGGAACAACCAGCGTGCTATAAAATACAGGCGTCTTAACGGCATTCCGGGTGAATGGGGAACGGCTGTAAATGTGCAGTCCATGGTATATGGTAACATGGGTGATACCTCTGGTACAGGCGTGGCATTTACCAGAGATCCTGCTACAGGTGAAAAGCGCTTCTTCGGTGAGTACCTTATGAATGCCCAGGGTGAAGATGTTGTGGCAGGCATAAGAACACCTCAGCCGATATCCACTTTAGAGCAGACAATGCCTGATGCCTATTCAAAACTTGAAGAGATATACAAAAAGCTGGAAGATCATTTCAGGGATATGCAGGATATCGAGTTCACTATTGAGGAAGGCACATTGTACATGCTGCAAACCCGAACCGGTAAAAGGACAGCTGCAGCAGCCCTTAGAATTGCTGTTGAAATGGTGGATGAGGGGCTCATTGACAAACGAACAGCTGTAACACGTGTTTCTCCTGATCAAATTGATCGTCTTTTACATCCCACCATTGATTCTGATTCTGAATATGAAGTCGTTGCCACCGGTCTGCCTGCCTCTCCTGGTGCTGCGGTCGGTAAAGTTGTTTTTACTGCAGAGCATGCCGAGGAAATGAAAAAGAAAAACGAAAAAGTGATTCTTGTCCGTACCGAGACCTCCCCTGAAGATATTGGCGGAATGGATGCTGCACAGGGAATTCTCACAGTAAGAGGTGGGATGACATCACACGCAGCCGTTGTTGCAAGGGGAATGGGCAAACCCTGTGTTGCAGGTTGTGGCTCGGTAAGTATTGATATGGACAGTTGTTCATTCTCTGTTTGTGATATTAATGTGAATGAAGGCGATTATATCACGATCGACGGTAGTACAGGTAATCTAATCATCGGTGAGGTGGAACTTATTACTCCTGGTGTAAGCGGTGAACTCGATACACTTCTTTCCTGGGCAGATGATATAAGAGAAATGGGTGTCAGGACAAATGCGGATACACCACATGATGCGCAGGTAGCCAGAGAATTTGGTGCGGAAGGAATCGGTCTTTGCAGGACGGAACATATGTTCTTCGGAGAGGATCGTATTCCTGCAGTAAGGGAAATGATACTTGCAGAAGACGGCAATGCCAGGAAAGCTGCTCTTGATAAACTGCTTCCGATGCAGAAAGAGGATTTCATAGGTCTCTTTAAGGTCATGGAAGGTCTGCCTGTTACTATTCGTTTACTTGACCCTCCTTTGCATGAGTTCCTTCCCAAACATGAGGAAATGGCAGACAAGCTCAGGGAACTCGAGTCAGAAGGCGGGGATTCCAGCGAGATCGAACACTTGAAGGTTGTAATGGACCGTATTGAATCCATGGCTGAAACAAACCCGATGCTGGGACATCGTGGATGCCGTCTCGGTATAACCTATCCGGAGATATACGAGATGCAGGTTAGAGCGATCATTGAGGCAGCATGTGAACTGAAGGCAGAGGGGATGGACATAGTTCCCGAGATCATGATTCCTCTGATATCACATGTTAAAGAACTCAGTTCCACCAAAAGTGATCTTGTTGCAGTGGCAGAATCCGTTATGGCTGAGAAAGATTGCAAGCTGGACTATCTTGTAGGTACCATGATCGAACTTCCACGTGCAGCTCTTACAGCAGATAAGATAGCAAAGGAAGCAGAGTTCTTCTCATTCGGAACCAATGATCTTACGCAGACAACCTTTGGCTTCAGCAGGGATGATGCAGGTAAATTCCTTCCTCTCTATGTTGATAAATCGATACTTCAAAATGATCCGTTCGCGGTCCTTGATCAGGAAGGTGTTGGTGAACTTGTCAGGATCGGTATCAAAAAAGGACGTTCCACAAAACCTGATCTTAAGATCGGTATCTGTGGAGAACATGGTGGCGAACCAAGTTCTGTGAAATTTGGCTATAATGTCGGACTTGACTATGTAAGCTGCTCACCTTTCCGCGTACCGATTGCAAGACTTGCTTCAGCACAGGCTGTGATTGAAAAACAGGATAACTTCTGATTTTCAATTATTTATATTTTTTAAATTTCTAAAATAAAAAAAGAAAAAGTTTAATATGATCTGGTGATCATATAGTCAGCTATTGCTTTAAGTATGGTCTTTGCCTTTGAATCTTCTACAATATCCAGAAGCTCTTTTCCATTTGCAACATATCCCAGTGCAAGATCTCTGACGTAATCTATGGATCCGGCTTCTTCAAGTTTGTTTACAGCCTCGTTTATCTCTTCGTTTGAGGCTTCACCCTTGCCGAATATCTTGAGATCCACGCCTTTGTTCAATGCATGAATGGCTATAAGGGTCTTTTTTCCTTCCATAAGATCACTGCCTCTGACTTTTCCGAGAATCTCCTCCGGGGTTGTCATATCAATTACATCATCGTATATCTGGAATGCAATACCTATGAGTCTCCCGAACTCATAGAAGGAATCGGCCACTTCCGTTGATGCACCACCCATAAGGGCACCTATCTTCATGGATGCGGCATAAAGAACTCCTGTTTTCTTCTCGATCATTTCAAGATATTCTTCCTTGGTGACATCGTCACGTTCTTCAAATTCCACATCCATCCACTGACCTTCACATATATCCCTGCAGGTCTTGGAAAGGATATCTATACATGAAAGAATACGTTCCGGTTCTCCTGGTGCGTGTGTAAGGATCTCGAAAGCCTTCGAGTAAAGGGTATCACCGGCAAGTATGGCTCCTGCTTCTCCCCATTTGACATGGACTGCAGGCATTCCTCTGCGAATATCATCCCTGTCCATAATATCATCATGAACAAGGGTGAAATTATGGACCAGTTCCACTGCAACTGCGGCCGGAAGTACGTTTTCAAGGTTGGAACCTACAGCTTCTGCTGCAAGGATCACCGTTGCCGGTCTCAACCTCTTACCTCCTGCATCAGGAAGATATCTTGCTGCCTTGTAAAGTTCATATGGTTTATTGACGGGAAGATATTCCTCTATTCCCGCATCAACATGCATTGAACGCTTTTTAATTTCTTCGATCAGATCCATAAAAATCCCTGTCTCTAAATCAATTACTCTTCTTCATCAATATAGAGCTCTTCACCGTTCCTCAGGAGGTGAAGAGTATCTCCCAGTATATATCCTGCGTCTTCTGCCATCTGGATATATTCGCTGTGCATCTGTATTGTCCCGTGTGCCGGTATAACATGCTCGGGTTTAAGCATCCTGAGCAATTCCCAGTGATCTTCACGATATGCATGTCCTGAAACATGGACATTATCGTATATCCTGGCTCCCCGCATCTTCAACTTTGTTTCAAGAGAATAACGGTTTGCTTTTGTCATTGGGTTTGGTATGATGTTAGCTGAGAAAATAACTCTGTCCCCTTTTTCTATTTTATAAGGTGTATCTCCGGTGGCAACTCTTCCAAGAACTGCACCGGGCTCTCCCTGATGACCGGTGACCACAGGCAGGTACTTATCTTTACCTTCTTCCATGATCTTTGCAAAAGCCTTATCGATCTCCCTGCGGTTCCCGTATATTTCCACAGATTCCGGCAGCTCTATATAACCCATCTGGTGAGCTGTTGCAATGTATCTTTCCATCGACCTTCCCATAAGCACAGGTATCCTTCCCATCTCTCCTGCAAACTTGACTATCGAATTTACACGGGCCACATGTGAAGCAAAGGTGGTAATAATCATTCCCACTTCCGATTCTTCGGTTCCAAGCAAGACATCTCTCAACATTGAATGTGCTATCATCTCAGAAGGTGCTTTTCCGTTACGTCCGGCATTTGTACTTTCTGTTATCAGGGCAATGACACCTTCTTCTCCAAGTTCCTTGAGCCTCTTGAAATCCGGTGCTTCCCCCAATGTTGGTGTTCTGTCCAGTTTGAAATCACATGCATAAACAAGGGCCCCGCTTTTAGTGTGGATAACGAGAAAAATAGTATCTATAATGCTGTGCTGTGTGTTAACAAACTCGATGGAAATATCCTTTGTGATCTCCAGCGAATTACCTGCATTCAGGGACACGATATTGTTCTTTACACCGAATTTTCTCTCGGAATCTATCTGATGCTTGATCAGAGTTGTTGTATAAGGTGTTCCTATGATAGGAGCTGTGTACCTATGTGCCAGTTTCGAGATGGCACCTATGTGATCCAGGTGCCCGTGTGTACATACAATAGCACGCACATTACCATTCACTTCTTTCATAATGGTGTCATCCGGAATGGCTCCCATCTCTATGAGTTCAAGTGAATGCATCTTATCGGTTTCTACATCCTCGTGTATCTGTACTCGGTCAAGACGCAGGCCCATATCCACGATAATGATATCATCATCGATTCTGATAGCAGTCATATTGCGGCCCATTTCATTATAACCGCCAACTGCAATTATTCCTATTTCTGTCATATATATAGTCCTCTAATTATTAAAAATTGATTTATTTAATTCTTCCCTTAATAGATGAATTTTAAACTCTCTGAAAATCAGTATTCTTTGAACGAAGGGCGAAATCCTTCACATTAAAGTCCCTCAGTTCAAGGTATTCTCTTGTCCAGCCGCTTATTACGGCAGGTGCCATATGAAGATCCTTCAGATCTTTGCAACCGCAAAGGAACATAGCTACTTTAAGTTCATTGAGCAATTTTTGTATACTGTCAACTACTTCTTCCTTTCCTTTCATTGCAGGTTCTACAAATGGTAATGCAGCACTTGTAACTGAAGCACCGAGTACCAGGGATTTTGCAATATCCATTCCTGTCCTGAGTCCTCCGGTGGCAATTACCGGAAGTGATACGCTACATTCTACAATACTGGGTACTGTAGGGATCCCGAAATCCCAGAAAAGCTCGCCTAACATCTCCGATTCAGTATCTTCTCTTTCCTTTGCACGATATACTTCAACACCTGACCAGCTGGTACCGCCGACTCCTCCCACATCGATGGCAGATGCTCCTGCTTCTTTGAGAATGAGAGCATCCTCATGTGAGATTCCGGCTCCGGTTTCTTTGATAATTACAGGTACAGGCAATGAACAGATATCCTTTATAACCTCAAGGACACCGGATGCATCCCTGTCACCCTCCGGTTGTATTGCTTCCTGGAGGAAGTTCAGGTGCACTGCAAGGGCATCCGCATCGATCATTTCAATTACTCTTTCTACTCCTTCAATTCCGTATTCCCGGATCTGTGCGGCACCAATATTTCCGTAAACAAATGCATTCGGCGCTTTATCCCTGACGACACTGAAAGAATCTTCCTGCGCAGGATCCTCAATGGCAGCTCTCTGACTGCCTACACCTATGCCTATTCCAAGTTCTTCTGCGGCTTCTGCAAGCGCTGCATTAACAGCTTTTGTTTCCGGATGACCGCCTGTAATAGATGCTATCATAAAAGGAGCATTCATTTCCTTTTGAAGAAAATTTATTGAAAGATCGGTCTCGTCCATGTTCATTTCAGGTAAAGCCCTGTGGACAAGCATAACATCGTTGAATCCTGCTCCTTTTCTCCTCGATTCTACCGGACTTGCAGCGCATAGTTCAAGATGTTCTATCTTTCTTCTGGAAGTACTCATGATAATACCCTGGATATGAATTCTCAGGTACCTGAAATTGCCGTACCTATATTCTTTCCTTTCAGGAAATCTCTTATGTTTCCCGCATTGCTTGCATTAAATATATAAGAAGTGCTGTTTGATTGCTCACTAAGTTTTAAAAGCTCAAGTACTTTTCCCAGCATACCGCCTGTGACATCTGTGTTGGCAGATTCGCCGAGATATTCTTTTAATTTATTGAAATTGCCTGTACTGATACTGGTTATTACCTTTCCTTTGTCGTCAAGGACACCTTCTTCAGCGCTTCCGATTCCTATTCTGTCTGCTTTCATCTTTATTGCCAGATAGGGTACTATCTGATCGCCTGACAGAACGGAACTCCCATACATGGTATCCATTACCATATCTCCATGTAATACGGGAACGAATCCATTATCAAGCATCTCTTTGATCGGTCCGAGGAACATATCCTTTATACGGGTATCTTCGGAGATAACACATCCCATGGGATGAACCGGTAATGCATTTACACCGGCTGAGTTAAGGTTTTCAACGACAATTGTATTGAGCTTTCTCACGGACATGTGGGTTATTATTGAGCCCATATGGTCGAATTTTCCTGTAAGTCCGAAACGTTTGACCTGTGGATGACCGAACGATCCTGCTCCGTGAACTATGATGAGCTTACCTTCAAAACCTGTAATCTCCGTAGCGATGCGCTTTATCTCGTCCATTTTCGCCGCGCCATCATTCGCACTTTTGTCAGTGATGACACTGCCCCCTATCTTCAGGATGGTAATGTTTTTATGATCCATAAGATTACTCCAGTCTTACGCCTTCTTCAGTATTTCTTGTGATTATGGCGCTTCCGCCGACATCTTCAATGGCATTTACAATATCTGATGCGTTGTTGTCCTCTGCAAGAGCTATCATGCAACCTCCTCCGCCGGCACCAGTTATTTTGGCACAGATAGCACCACTGTTGCGAGCTGCATATACTAGGGAAGACAGTTCTGCACTACCCACTCCGATTGCATCAAGAAGACCCTGATTTACATTCATGAGCTTGCCGATGGTCTTATAGTCCTTCTCATTGACTGACTTTTCGGCAAGTAAGGACATTCTGCCGATATCTGACAGTATCGGATCTATTATATCAGGGAATTCGTTACGAAGTTTTGCAACATTAGCTACAAGTTCTTTTGTAGAGGAGAACTTGTGAGTATTACCCACAACTATCGGACATTTGATAGTCTTCAACTTTTTCCTTTGTGGTATCATTACAACCCCTCCCATAGTACTAACATAGGTGTCCGTGGGGCTGGCGTTACCCTGAACTGTTTTTTCGATCTCATGTCCGAGCCCGGCAATATCCTCAAGGGAAAGACCACAACCATATAATTGGTTCAGTGCCTCTATACTTGCAACTGTTACTGCAGCAGAGGAACCAAGTCCGGAACCTACCGGGAGCTCTGATTCAATTTTGAATCTTATTCCTTTTATATCTGCGAACTGCTGCATTTTTTTGAGCACATGGCATACGTAGGGATGTACTTCAATATCCATCCCTGTTGTACCCAGTACGGATTCGATAATCACATCTTCTGCTTTTTCCGCATGGACCTTTGTCCTAAGCTCTATTGCGCAGCAGATAGCATTTTCTCCGTAGACGACTGCGTGTTCACCAAAAAGGTAAACTTTACCGGGTGCGGAACATGTGATCATATGACATCTTATTATTTCAGACCTTACTTCACAACTATCGCTGCATATCCTACTACGCCGGATGTGTCTCCGGTCACATCTCCGCTGGTCCCATATTTTAACATCGAGGCACTGTCTGCCCCCAATTCCATGGAAGCAGTGAGCATTGCTGCAATAGGTCCGAATCCGCAGGCTGAGATATCTCTCTCCTCTTTGCGTCTGTAAAATTCCGGAACATCCATATCCAGTATAGCTTCTATCAGATAATGATCATTCTCCCTTGCAACTGCATCACTCTGATAGTGAGTAAAATCGCTTGAAGCGATAAATACTACTTTCTTACCGGAATCTCTTACTGCTCTTGCAACCTCTTTTCCTATTTCCACAGCTGTTTCTTTGTCCTGCAGTCCCATACAGAGGGGCAGGATCTTAAAATCATTGTCAAACCTGTGCTGTAAAAAAGGTATCTGCACTTCAATGGAATGTTCGAAATGATGCGCAAGCTCGTCAAAGTCTATAATGGTCCCTGAAAGCAGCTTTCCGATCTCCCTGTCAGTTTCAACAACCCCAAGGGGAGTTGTCCATGTATCCTGGGACATGGCTACAGCAGACCCATAGCCTGTATGGTTCGGACCGAACAGAACATAGGTATCTGCCATGGGAATCTGAGAGTATGCGTGTGCCGCTATCTCTCCGGAATATATATATCCGGCATGCGGCACCACAGCACCAAGGATGGATCTTTCTTCTATGGTCACATCTCTAAAGCATCTGTTAAGCTCCTTCTTAAGAGCCTTCGGACTTAGCGGATAGAATTGACCGGCAACTGTTGTCTGTCTCATACTACTGATCACCCCATTATTCTATAAGGGTTTTTGATATATGTAGTATGCTTCACACAGGGTTGTCAGTTTCAGACTCCTACTTCAAAATCTTCAAGTTCGTAAGTGAACATTGAATCGTTGGACTTGGCGATCTCTCTTGCGAGTAACCAGTAAACAAGGGATAGTGCTTTTCTACCTTTGTTGTTGGTCGGAATGACGAGGTCCACATTTGATGTCATGTTGTTCGTGTCGCAAAGTGCAACAACGGGAACACCGATGTTCACGGCTTCCTTGATGACCTGTGCGTCACCGGTAGGGTCTGTTACGATAATCACATCAGGTTCATAGAAGTTTTCTATCTTCGGATTTGTGAGTATTCCGGGGATGAACCTTCCAACCATTGATTTTGCACCGATGGCTTTTGCGAACATCTTTGCAGGGTATTGACCGTACTGTCTTGCAGAGACCACGAGTATCCTCTGTGGATCATATTTTGAAAGGAATGATGCTGCAAGTTTAATTCTTTCATCGGTTGCCTGGATATCCAGTACGTAAAGACCATCTGTTCTTACACGGTAAACAAACTTAAGCATGTTGTCTGTCTTCTGCTGTGTACCTATGTGCACTCCTGCTGCAAGGTATTCGTCTATGGGTACCAGAGATGTGGTTTTTGCTTCTTCCCCCATTTCTTCAGTTGTTTCGGTAGTCTCATCATTTTCATTAATCATAGTTTCTTCAGTTGAATCCATAAAATCACCTAATTATCAATATCTCTTTTAACAGTAATCGGGATTACCCCGAGTTCAAATTCTTTCTTGGCAAGGTATAATGAGTTCATGCTCGGATCATCTATGAGTATCGGAGCCCCCATTGAGATCTGCAGTGCTCTTGCGCCAATGATCCTCGCTTTTTCATACCTGGTGTAATGTTCTGTAGTCAATAGATCACCTGATCAAAGTAGTAGAAATATCAGCATTCCATTTATTGATAGCTACCCCTATTGATGATAAAAAATATTCCTGTATGAATAGCCATTAATGTGGTTAATGATTATCGTAATGAATAAATTTATCCGGAGTCCCTCCGAATGTGGTTTTCGATCCATTCAGACCAGTAGTTATCCTTAGAGGTAATGGGACCGCTGAGATTCGAACTCAGGTACCGGCGTGTTTCGCATAATAGATACATATGTCCCGAACGCCGAAGGATGGTCCAAGCTACCCTACGGTCCCTTTACTGGTAAGGTGCAAGCGTATCTACTAGCTCGACATGTGACAGGATCATTCTTCTGCAACAATAACGTGTGACTCCAAGGTCATCAAGCACTGTTGCAGGCTCTTCTCCTTCACTAACACGCTGCTTGTATTCTTCCCAGCAATTTGAGATAACTTTTCCACAGCTGAAACATCGAACTGGTATCATATATAGTCGCCTACCTGTATGATTTCTGATACTTGGCACGTGCGCCTGGTCCGCCAAACTTCTTTGTTTCCTTCTGTCTGGAATCGTTTACCAGAAGATTACGGTCGTATGCCATGTATGTATCCTTGAGATCTGTATCGCTGGTCCAGTCCACAATTCCTCTTGCAATTGCGGTTCTGGCAGCGTTTGCCTGACCGATGATCCCGCCGCCTTTGACAACTACATCTATGTCAACATCTTCAGCAGCATCGCCTGCAAGCATGACAGCCTCAAGTATCTTAAGTCTTGCAAATTCGGGATCGAATATATCCAGTGGCTTTTTATTTATGCGCACTCTTCCGTTTCCCTTTTTTACAGTTGCACGTGCGATAGCGGTCTTCTTCTTACCTGATGAGGTTATGATTTTAGTAGTCATTATGATCTTCCTCCTTTTTAGAACTTGGCACCGAGTTTCCTGCTGAGGTCGCCAAGTTTGAGGTATTTGTTCGAGCTAAGGCGATCCATGCTTGCCTCATTTATTTTTATACTTTCTTTCTCCTCGAGTTCCGCTGGTACACCAACATATACCTTTAGAAGGGACATGGCAACTTTTCCTCTTGCACGTTTGTAGGGAAGCATTCCTCTGACGGTCCTCTTAAATATCCTGTCCGGTCTTTTCGGGAAGAATGGACCAAATTCCTTCTTTCCTCTGTTAACGGTCTCTTCATATTCTTCGATAGTTGTGACCCTCGAACCGGAAATAACTGCTTTTTCCGCGTTGATGATATCAATCTTTTCTCCAGCAAGTAATCTGGTTGCTACAGTACTTGCCAGTCTGCCCATAATGAGTCCTTCTGCATCGATAATTGTCATCTATATCACCTACTGCAAGATCCTGATGCCGGACCCTTTAGGATTCTCTTCCAGTATCTGTTCTATCGTCAGGCATTTACCACCGACATCTGCGATCTTTTCCATTGCAGTTGAACTGAAGTTGTATGCTGCAACATTGACAGCTTTCTCAAGCAGCCCTGCTCCGAGAACCTTGCCTGCAATAAGGACAGTTTCGCCTTCTTTTGCGTACCTGTTTATCTTACTGAGGTTCACCTGTGCATAATTTCTGCCAGGTTTTTCCAACCTCTTAGCCACATCTCTCCAGATAGCGGCTTCATTCTGACGCGCCTCTTCCTTCAGTGCTGCAATGAGCACAGGAGTACGAGGATTTGTCTTTCTTTCAATCTTTGCTTTTGTATTCTTGCTCATAATGTTCCTCCGCAAGATTATGTCTCACTCACGCAACTTGTGCGTTCGAACATCCATTAGGTGTTGTCAATTAAGTAAGAACATGATGTCTGTGCGATCAGACTGGTGACTGAATTATATTAATAGTACATAAAGATTATGTGAGTTTTTCGTCTTTTCGGAAAATATTATCGTATACTTTTTCATATAGAGTACCGATGTTACATCCCAGCTCTTTAGCGGTAAGCAGCCCTGCAACCTCAATATCAACAAGATCCCCCAGCTCTTCCTGTTTTTTGTTGATCAATGCGGTTGTTTCCCTTGCATTCTTCCCGCAGTTGGCAACTATAAGGGCAATTATATCTTCTATTATTGATCTTTCCTTTAATATTGATTCAGAGGGTTTGAATCCATGTGGTATCTCTATTTCACTTATATTAAAATCCGGAACCAGCTTGTTACCTTCAACTCTTAATAAACGGGCACCAATAGCCCTGTCCCTCACTTTTGATGCGGCATCAGGTGACATCCATTTAAGATCAAAGGATAACACGAATTCGAAATCCTTGATGGACAGTGAATCTTTATTGTTCCTTTTGAAGGGAGTTGCGGTGACCAGCATCAGTTCATCCATCATGGACCTCTGCGAAGCTCATCAATAATTGTATCAGCTAGTCTTCCGCATTCTGTTCTTTTAGGCCCGTCTATGTGGTTGATCTGGAGTACAAGCAATTCATGTTCCAGTATAGCTCTTAACAGGTATATGTCACCTCTGAAAGGAACTCGATTGTACTTTCCGTCAAGATAGCTGTAACGTAGATGAATCCGGAAATCCATTATTCCTTCACTTTCGATAGATTCCAGGACATTCTCCACAGTATCATAGTTCAAAGGAGAAAAGTCGATACCGTTAGTTACGTATTCAACATTAATCTCCCTTTTTGCCTGTATCCGGTGCCCCCTTTTGGTGACAGATTCGGTGACGAACATACCGAACTTTCCGTCCATGTTCGCCATCACTTTAACAAAAAAAGGAAGGTCTGAATGGTAGCGGTATTTTTGTTCAAACTCTACGGTCCTGTGCGGAAATCGATGATATATTCGTTTTCGCATCATTTAAACTGCTACCATCCTTTATCTTTAGTTTATATTCTCTGTTTTTTCAGAGTTTAATGAGCTTTGCATCTATTATTCCTTCAACCGCTCTCATCTCTTTCAGTATTGGTTCCGGTACCTCTGAATCAACGTTAAGAGCCATTATAGTAGTTCCACCTATTTCAGCTCTTCCCACCTGCATTCCGGATATATTGATATTGTTCTTTCCAAGCACCATGCAGCAGGGTCCTATTACATTTGGTTTGTTGATATGTTTTGCAACTATCAGGTATCCTGAAGGAATCATATCAACGTGTTCTCCATTGACATTTATGATCTTTCCTTTACCTCCTATAATAGTACCTGCAATAGCCGCCTTTTCATCTCCCATTGTAACTTCTACTTTAATGGTCGAGCTGAACTCTTCTGTTGTGTCTGATTTCCTCTCTACGACCTCTACCTGTCTTGATTTTGCAAGGGAAGTAGCATTAACGTAGTTGACAGCTGAACCAAGGGCCACCTCAAGCATACCTTTAACTGCCGCAACAGTTACAGGTCTGGTATCCTTTTCCGCAATATCGCCGTTATATGAGATCTCTATTTTCTCATAGTTCTTGCCAAGAAGCTGCGCACATGCATTGCTCATTGTTTCAGCAAGCTGGATATAAGGAGCAAGCATGGTCATGAGTTCAGGCTTAACGGATGGGATATTAATAGCATTCTTTGCATTTCCACCAGTAAGTACGGATACAATCTCTTCGGCAACTGAAACAGCGACATTGACCTGTGCTTCTTTTGTAGATGCACCCAGATGTGGTGTAACTATAAGTTTCTCACAATCAAGAAGAGGACTGTCAAAAGGTGGTTCATTGACAAAGACATCGACTGCAGCACCTGCGATCTTATTATTGTTCAATGCATCTGCAAGTGCTTCTTCATTTATGATACCTCCACGTGCACAATTGATTATCCTTGTGCTGTTCTTCATAAGGTCGAACTCTTCTGCGTCTATGATGTTCCTTGTTTCTTTTGTAAGAGGTGTGTGAACTGTGACGAAGTCAGCTTCTTTTGCTATCTCCTGAACACTCCTCATAGTCACTCCCATTTCTTTTGCTCTTTCCTCGGAAACGAAAGGATCATATGCCAGAACTTTCATTTCAAGACCCTGAGCCCTCTTTGCCACTTCCGCACCAATTCTGCCGAGTCCTATTACGCCAAGTGTTTTCCCATTTACCTCTACACCCATGAACTTTTTACGTTCCCATTTCTTCGATTTGAGTGATTCGTTTGCCTGGGGTATATTCCTTGCAAGTGACATCATCATTGCAATAGTGTGTTCTGCGGCGGAAAGCATATTCCCTTCCGGTGCATTGATAACTATAATTCCTTTTTCAGTAGCACCCTCTACATCCACATTGTCAACACCTACGCCGGCCCTGCCGATGATCTTCATCCTGTCTGCAGCTTCTATTACCCTTCTAGTGACCTGTGTGCCACTTCTGATTACAAGTGCGTCATATTCAGATATTTTTTCGACGAGTTCCTCTTCGGAAAGTCCCGTATTGACATCGACCGTAAAATGTTGCTGAAGTATTGTTAATCCCTGTTCTGATAATGGATCACTAACTAGTACTTTCATATTATGTGTCTCCGCGGATAAGTGCAATGTAAATAATTGCATATTTTGATTCTATGATTCTATAGGTTAAGGACTAATGCAATTATATGTTTTTCTACATATTGTCCTGTGCTTCCATGGTTTTTTAAAACCTGTTTTAATAACCTACTTTGAAAATGCATCATTTTACATATACTTGTCTCTTTAAAAAGTTAAGGTTCAGGTCTTATTATATTCAACAGTTCTGTTATTGTCCTTTTTTACCGGATAAAATAGGAACGTATATATAAAATACTCCATATTAGCCTTAAATACCGATAATATTAATTGAAGCAGAGTAATCGGTATTAATATTAAGTTTTTTTTCATAGCAGGGTCTTATATGAGAAAAGACGTAGGTGTACTCTTGATATCAATATCATTTGGTATTGTATTCTGGATTGTGGATACATATATAGTACATCTGTTGTTCTATGCAGATCTTCTGTCACTTACTTCTTATCAAAAAGGATTGTTCCATGATGTTTATGTCAGATCCTTTGTCCTGATCGGTTTTTTTTTATTCGGTATAACCGTCTCAAAGATGGCCCAAAAATGCCAGTCTGCCGAAAGCGAACTACTCTCTCAGTTAAAGTTCGAGAATCTTGTTGCGGATGTATCCTCGCATTTCATAGGCAGACAATCGGAGAATATAGATGCTGGAATAGATCTTTCACTAGAGAAGATATCTGAATTCACCGGCGCAGATCGCAGTTATCTCATACTTTTTTCATCGGAACCAGAAGATAATGATATGATCTACCAATGGAAGGCAGAACATATTAAGAATAAACAGATATTTGAATATCCCGGAAAGGATTGTCCGTGGTGGATGGAAAAAATGAACTCTCCTGAGATCATCCATATACCAGACGTGTCAAAATTGCCTTCCTCTGCAAATAAGGAAAAAAAGATGCTGGAAAAGGCCGGTATAATGTCTGTTCTTTCAGTTCCTCTGCAATCCAATGGAGATCTTATAGGATTTATGGGATTCGATTCCCTTGAAAAGAAAAAGATCTGGTCGCCTAACTATATAAAGCTCATGAGGGTTGTCGGTGATATTTTTACAGACAGTATCGAACGAGAAAAGGCCGAAGAGTCAGTACTGAAACATAGAGAACGATTAGCAAGGGCACAGGAAATATCACGTGTGGGAAGCTGGGAGGTCGATCTACGCACAAAGAAGCATTTCTGGTCGGAAGAAATGTATCGTTTAATGGGATATACTTCCGGTGATATTGGCAAGATATCAATTGGAAGAAATACATATCTTGAACACATGCATCCTGATGACAGGAATATTTTCAATTCATGTGTGGAAAAGGCGCTGTCGATCCCCGGATATAAGTTCGATGTCAAGTTGAGGCTAATAAGGAAAAGCGGCCATATTCGTATATTGCATTCCCTGGGTGAGGTCACCTGGGATTCTGAAGGCAACCAGGTGCTTTTTCAGGGCACAACTCAGGACATAACTGAAATGTCACTTGTTGAGGAAGATCTTCAGAGAAAGAACCGCAATCTTATGATACTCCAGTCAACTGCTCTCATAGCAGCAAGTTCTCTGGAAATGGAAGATTTCCTGGTTGATATTCTTCATGAGGTCAATTCATATGTGGAATGTAATTGCGGAGCTGTTTATCTCTTCTCAGCTGAGGATCAGGATTTTAAACTTTGTTCGTCTGTAGGTATCAATGAGGAATTCAGGGACAAAATAAACTGTCTGCATCCTGAAGATAATTTATTCGGGATCATACCTGATATGCAGGATACATGGATAACTGACAGGGTTGATAATATCTCTGGATGCCTTAAGGAGTTTATCTCATCTGCAAATATAGACAAATTTGTTTTCATTCCTGTGATCTCCCGGGAGGATATTGTGGGGATCATATTATTGTTCCCTGAACAGGAAAATATCATTTCTAAATCTGATCTCAATATACTGGGTAATGTAGGTCGTCAGGTTGGGATTACTGTAGAGAACATACGTCTTCTGGAGGAAACACGTAATGCGTATGAAGAATTGAAATCCCTTGACAGGATGAAAGATGAATTTGTTGCAAATATCACCCATGAACTAAAAACTCCACTGATCTCTATTAAGGGTTACAGTGAAGTTATTTATGACGGCCTACTCGGAGAACTCGATGAAAAACAGAAAGACTGCATGAAGATCATTGTTTCTAACTCCGAACGTCTGGAGCGCCTTATAGAAACATTGCTAAATATGAATTCGCTTTATTTTAAAAAATATCACGTATTATCTCCTATCCATCTTAAAGATGTACTCGATAATGCCACAGTCAGCCTTGTAATGAAAGCTGACGATAAGCGGATCAATATAATAAAGGACTATTCATTTGATATGCACCTGGTTTATGGAAACTGTGAGTTTCTGAAATATTTATTTGTTTACATTCTGGACAACGCAATCAAGTTTTCACATACTGATTCGGAAGTGTCAATATCTGTCAATGAGGATGGTGAAAATGTTTTTGTTACAGTCACAGACCATGGTATTGGTATACCAGAGTGCTGTATGGACAGGATATTCGAAAGGTTCTATCAGGTAGACGGTTCAACAACTCGCATCTATGGAGGGAATGGACTTGGTCTCTATCTTGCAAAGAATATAGTGGATCTTCATTCGGGAACAATCGAGGTGGCGAGTGAGGAAGGTACAGGTACATCAGTAAAGGTTTCAATTCCACTGTTCGACCCTGATATACACGGTAATGGATAGGATAGAATAGGGGTAGAATAAAGATTCTTCCTTAATTACCCCTTAACCTGAAATACACCCTTCTGTTGTTCTTTCCTTTGTTCTCGGCTTTGAATATCTCTATATGAGGTATATCGCCCGTATTTGCAATATGAGTTCCGCCACATGCCTGGATGTCAATATCCGGGATCTCTATTACTCTTATGTCTTTTATCCCGGATGGAAATGCATCTTTCAGCTTTACAACAGAAGGTATTCTGAAAGCTTCATCCCTTGGCATGATGCTGATATTGACAGGTATATTTCTGTCGATGATCTCATTGACCTTGCTTTCATAGGATTTTATCTGTTCCCTGTCAAAGTTTTCCAGATTGAAATCCACACGGGTCTTTTTCTCTCCGAGCTGGTTGCCTGTTATCTTTGCTCCGGTCTCATTGTGTATTATTGCACTGAGTATGTGACAGGCTGTGTGGTATTGCATGAACAGGTATCGTCTGTCCCAGTCAATGATACCTTTTACCTTATCTCCGGTTTTTAATCCGGGAATTGAAACTTCGTGACTTATGTTTCCGTCAAATTTTCCTGTAAAGACCACCGGGAACTCAGTTCCATCCTCTCTTACAAGTTTTCCGGTATCATGAGGCTGACCACCGGATTTTGGATAGAAAGCGGTCTGGTCAAGAACCACAAATTTATCATCCTTTACGCTTTCAACAACAGCATCAAACTCTTTCAGGTAACAATCATTAAGGTATAGTTCTTTCATGGTTACAGATAAAGTAACTAATCAGAATTAATTTTTTGCATTGGCAGGGACCTCTATAAAAAGGAAAGAATGATCAAATTATGAGTTCTCCGCACATGTGTGTGGGGATGAATAGAAAACAGTATCTGTTCCTATTCAATATTTAAATCAACTGACAATTTTGCCCTCTCAATAATATCATATAGTAGCTGCACCCTAAAAATATTAAAGAATGTCAGAAGAAACAGGGAACAAGATATCTGTGTATCCTCTTCTCATGGTGAACTTTATTGGTACCATGGGAATTAGTCTAGTTCTTCCTTTCCTTATTTTCCTTGTAGAGAGGTTTGGCGGTAACGCTCTGATATATGGAATCCTTTCCTCTATGTATCCTTTTTTCCAGTTGATAGGTTCCCCACTTCTTGGCAAATGGTCTGATACGTATGGCAGGAAAAAGGTTCTGTTTGTCAGCCAGGCAGGAACCCTATTTTCATGGATACTTTTCTTTATAGCTCTCTTTGTACCTGTAGTAGTACTTGCTGATGTTAACTCAGGTCTACTTGGTACATTTATGATAACCATCCCGCTGTTGATTCTTTTCATTGCAAGGGCACTTGATGGTCTGACCGGAGGTAATGTATCAGTATCGAATGCGTATATTGCTGACATCACCGAGGATAAGGACCGAAGTAAGAATTTCGGTAAAATGTCCGTATCCACGAACCTTGGTTTCATAATGGGTCCTGCCCTTGCCGGCGTTCTCAGTGTAACTGTATACGGAGAAGCACTGCCCGTGCTTGCAGCTATATTCATATCGATTGCAGGTCTCGTGCTGATCGCATTTTATGTTCCTGAATCCAGACAATGCACTGGTGGAATGAACGCTCACGGGGAAGCATCAAGATCATCTGACCCCACTGGCGCCTGTGCTGAAATAACTACAATGCAAAAGAAGGGGTTCAGGGATGTTCTGGATATTGAACACATACCTTATATGTTTCTTATTTATTTCCTCATTTTTCTGGGTTTCAACACATTTTACACTGCTTTTCCTGTCCATGCGGCAGATGACCTTCAGTGGAGTATTGCGGAACTGGGTTTCTTTTTCTCTTTCCTCAGTATCATGCTTGTTATAGTCGAAGGACCGGTGCTATCATACATATCAAAAAATTACTCAGATCATTTCCTTATTATTTCTGGCAGTCTTATTCTCGGAACCAATTTCTTGCTTCTTACTTTTGGCGACACTGTCCTGACATACGTGGCAGCAATGCTCTTTGCTGTGGGTAATGGCATCATGTGGCCCTCTATCCAGTCAATTCTATCAAAACTTGCAGGCAAGGAAAATCAGGGACTTGTTCAGGGTTTTTCTGGCAGTTTTATAAGCATTGCCAGCATCCTGGGGCTCATAGGAGGCGGATTTATCTATGAACTTCTGGGAAGAGGGTCATTCATTATATCCGCGCTCATTATTTATCTGGTGTTTATACTATCCTTGCGTATTCGATATTTTGATCTTTTATCGAAAAAAGATGGATAATGCCATTTTAACATATATCTTATATCATAACTGCTTGCAGGATAGGCATACATGGTTTGTCTTACTTCTTCTGAAGTAAGTCCTGCTTTAATGGCAAGGGCAAATACATTGATAGTATCTTCTGCATTTGCTCCGATCACATGAGCTCCTGTTATCTTTCCTGTATCTTTCTCGATGATCACTTTGGATGCGGAATATCCAAGATTTGTTCTCTTTGCAGAATACATCCTGCTCATATCATGGAACAGGACCTTATGTCTGTCAGTGATGTCCCTTTCAAGCATTCCCACAGATGCAAGGGTGGGTATTGTAAATACTGCTGAGGCAATTCCCGTATAGTCTGCAGTATGTTTATTTCCGTCTAATATGTTAGATGCCACTATATTTGCCTGCAGACTTGCAGTGGGAGTAAGTTCAGGTCCTGGAATAATACAATCCCCTGCAGCATAAACAGAAGGATTAGAGACACTTTGAAGGTATTCATTCACTTCAATGGCACCGTGTCTGATATCCACATCTCCTTTTTCAGCTTTCAGACCATCTATTGCCGGAACCCTGCCAAGTCCGTGAACTACCATATCGCATTCATGAATTGTTTCTTTCTGATGATCTTTATCAAAGACTGTAAGTACAAGGGAACTATCATTATCACCCTTTTTCTTAATTTCACACAGTTCCTGGTTTGTAATGATTCTTATCCCTGCTTTTCCGGAGGCATCAACAAGAATGCTGACAATATCCGAATCGAAGTTTTTGAGAAGATTCTCTCCCCTGTGTATGATAGTGACATCTGCACCGGCTCTGGCGGCTATGTGCGCGAATTCAAAGGATATGTATCCGCCGCCGGCAAAGATTATTTTTTCAGGAAGGTTTTTCAGATCAAGGAACTCATCGCTTGTGGTAAGATGTTCGGCTCCGGGAAAATTCATGGGTCTGGAAGTTGAACCCAATGCCAGCAGAATATATTTTGCAGATACAGTTTTGTCTCCTACAAGTAATATATTCCTGTCGAAGAAGCTGACCTTTCCGTGATATGTGTCAATACCTGCATTTCTGAATGCCTGTTCTTTAGGGTCGGTGTAAGAGTGTACAAGTCTGTTCTTAAAGTCCATAAGCGAGGGCCAGTCTATTCTATCGTTACATATTACACCTTTGTTCTCCATCCTCTTTCCTGCATCAACAATGTCAGCAGCACCAAAAAGTATCTTCTTTGGAATACAGCCATGTAATGCACAGATACCACCGTATCCTGCTTTATCCGCAATTGCAACCTTCATTCCTGCAGAGTTAAGTTTGTATGCAAT
>JAASSR010000030.1 GCA_021767785.1 Methanolobus sp. | reverse complement strand
TATGTCGTTCACCATGAGTACTGTCGGATCATAGTCAAGCTGAAGGTTCACAGCACGAAGGTTCTCTGCATCTGAATCAACATCTACAGTAACCTGGAATGTGTCACCGGGTGCTACCGGACCACTTGTTGCTGGAACGATCTTCACTTCCGGACCTGCTGGTTCTGCTGGTGGTATCAGTACTGCATCAATCACATGCACAACACCATTCTCGGCTTCGATATCAGCTACGGTAACCTTGGCATCGTTGATGAATATCTCATCACCGACTATTGTGACCATAACATCCTCGCCCAACAGTGTGGTGGCAGTCATACCATCAGTAAGGTCTGTTGACATGACTTTGCCGGCCAGCACATGATAGAGCAATACGTCGGTCAGGTCTCCAGCGGGGTCAGCCAACAAGGCCGGAAGGACACCAGCAGGCAGTGCGTCAAAAGCTGCATCTGTTGGTGCGAACACGGTAAACGGACCGTCACCTGACAGAGCACCTACCAATCCAGCTTCACCTACTGCAGTCTCAAGAGTTTCATGGTCTGGACTGTTGACTATTATATCTACCACTGTATCTGGCAGATCACCAACTTTCACAGTTCCATCTGTTACTGCAACTCCTGGGATAACTGTATTGGTCTCATCCTTGAGCACTACAGCGTCCAGGTCAAGGTCATAAGTGCCATTTGCTGCACCGGCCTTAACTTCGAACTCAATAGTTAACATTGTGCCTGCTTCAGGAGTATAGGCTCCAGCGGTTGAGGCAATACCATAGGATATCATGCCTGCCCCGTCGTCGCCACTTCCAGGTGCAATGAGCGCTCCTGCTCCAAGCAGGTTCTCATCGGTTATGTCATTCACCATGAGTACTGCCGGGTCATAGCCCAACTGCAAGTTCACGGCACGCAGGTTCTCTGCATCTGAATCAACATCTACAGTAACCTGGAACGTATCACCTGCATCGTACTCATTCATCTGCGGATCTACTGACACCGAAGGTGCAGCCGCTGCAAGTCCTACGCCTACCATGAAACATGCACAAAATATTAAAAGGATGGCAGCAGATCCTGCCATTCCCTTCCATGTTATTTTTGTCATGATTTCACCTCACTCATTCAGGCTTAAGACTGATATACTCCTGCGAACTCTACGAAGTCATCGAAGTCTACGTCACCGTCTTCATCAAAGTCGAAGATTGCATTGTAGTTGCTGTCGCCCATTTCTGAGTTGTAGCATGCTGCAAATTCAACAAAGTCATCGAAGTTGACAATCTCGTCACCATTGTAGTCACCCTTCATCTCTTCGACTGGTGGTTCAACAGCTGGTGCATCACCGTTCATGTACAGACCTGTTCCATCCGTTGGATCAAATGTGAACATCATCCTTGGATAGGTTGTTGGGACTGTTAGATTCTCACAAAGCACTGTGTTAGGTGCTGTGAATGAACTGGTCAGGAGATAGTCACCGCTTCCGCCTGCATTTGGTACATCCGGATAGACAAACTCCTTGTAGAAGTCTGGCATGGTGTAGATGTGTAGCCACTTCCATGTCTCATAGGACTCTGTTGTATCTGTGCTGACAGCATTATTGATGGTGCACTCTCTCAGGAGTTCCAGCAGGTTGGTGTGGAACCTGTCCTCATAGTCCTTGCCAGTGAAGTAGATCTCCGTTGGTGGGACTGTGAACATACGTTCTGCAATACTGTCGTATGCTGCATTGATGTACATGTCATGATACCATAGCAGATCATCTGTTGCAGTTGGATCGAGCATCTGTCCGTAGTAGCAGGTAGTGTCCTCAGCACCAGGTATGTTGTGTGGTACATCGATGTCATCTATCATTATGTGTTCCCTGTTGAATGGTGGAAGCACCGGCATGATCTCATTATCATCGACCATTTCCTTGGTAACTGACAGATCGTTCAGCTTGACATCCTGGTGTTCTGGTATTGGGTTCCTGATGGTAATGTACTTGACACTATTCTCTTCAGGACCATATATCATTGGAACTGCATATTCTGCACCGTCAACGAAGAATGATTCTCCTGTGTGGAGCAGACGTCCTACACGGATCAGTACCTTGTCGCTGTTTACACTGGTACCAAGTATCTGCATTGCCCATGGCTCATAGAAGTCAGGCAGGTTCATGCTTACAGTGTGGCGTCCTGCGCTGAGTACACCCTGTTCGACATTGACTGAATGCAGTCCACCTATCTGTTCAGGACCTGGGTATGTTGGGTTCTGTTCATTGTTACCGTTGTAGAATACCTTTACAGCAACTCTGTCGATCTGACCCTCACCATCGTAGTAGATGTCCTCGATCTCAACAATGTGGTCAAGGAACTGTATCCTGTCACCTACTCCAAGGGAGAAAAGCTCTGAACCAAGTGCTACATCCTTTCTGTCGTCATCGTTGAAGTCTGCGGCTGCCATGAGGTATGTCATATCATCCTTACCGTCATAATTGATGTCGAAGCAGTCAAGACCTACCTGACTTGCATCATTATCAGCGGCAGGGAACCAGAAGTATGTCCAGAAAGACTCTTCCTGCTTTGTGACATCCCATGGGTTGCTTGGGTTGCCGTCTGGTGTTGCCATACCAGCTGTTGGCTGATAGTGCTTGTCAATGAACATATAGGTGTATTCGTTCACGACATCTTCCCAGATGTACTTGTTAGGCTTGTCCAGCCATACCTGACCTGTTGGTTCTTCATATTCAGGTACGAACCACTGTCTGAAGAATACCTTCTCATGTGAGTCCTTGTTGTCCACTACTATTCCTGCCTTTATCTTGGCCGGGTTGAGTGTTACAAAGTCCTTCTTAGGTGCTTCAGCATTCAATGGATCGAATGGTGCTTCAGGGTCTGTGTATGGGAATGCAGCATCCATGTTGTCTTCACCATAGACTCTGAGTCCGTTGGTTTCAGCGTCTATTTCATTAACATAGATATCCTCTGCTCCTGTTTCCTGGTCATAAGAGAACATAATTCTCTGTGGCCATTCGAAGTTGTCAATGTTGCAGATGTATTCTGCGAAGTCTTCACACTTCATGGAGTTCTCTGCTACAAAGGAACTTGTGAACAGGAAGTCACCTGTACCATCATCGACATCAGGAAGCTCTGGGTAGACAAAGTCCTTGTAGAATTCAGGCATTGTCCTTATGTGTAGCCACTTCCATTCCTCTACCTCATCTTCATCGAGTATCTCGAGCAGGTTGGTGTGGAACCTTGGCTCATTTGTCTTGTCGACGAAGTATATGAGTAATGGATCAACATTGTATATCTTACGTTCTTCTATTGTATCGTATGATTCATTTATACATTCATCCTCATACCATTCCCCGTCTGGCGCGGCCATGTTAAGAGTTGAACCTACATATCCTGTGTATTCACAGCATTCTTCAGTGTGTGGAATGTTGATGTCATCCACCATTGTGTGTACCTTGTTATATGGCGGAAGCAATGGGAGATATTCTTCGTTGTCAACCATTTCCTTGACAATCGAAAGGTCGTTTATTTCAACATCCTGATGTTCTGGAACCGGGTTTCTGATGGTAATGTACTTAACATCATAATCTCCTGGACCATAGATCATAGCAACATCATATTCTGCACCATCTACGAAGAAACTCTCTCTGGTGTAGAGCTGACGTCCTACGGTCATAAGAACCTTGTCAGATCCGACGCTGGTAGCATCGATCTCAAGATACCATGGTTCATAGAACTGTGGTCTGTCCATTGATACTGTGTGGCGGCCTGAACTGAGATAGTTATGTTCACCTACATTAACAGACCAGAGGCCTCCTATCTGCTCAGGTTCATCATTACCTGTGTAGTATATATATACAGCAACTCTGTCGATCTCGCCTTCACCATCATAATAGACATCTTCGACCTCTACTATGTGGTCAAGGAACTGGACCTTTTCGCCGACATTTACTGCCATCATCTCAGAGCTGATCTTTATGTCCTTGTAACCATCGTGGTTAAAGTCCCCAACCCGCTTAAGAACGACCATATCGTCTTCACCGTCATAATTTATATCATAACCATCAAGACCGATCTGTTCATCATCATTGTCTGCAACAGGGAACCAGAAAGTTGTCCAGTAAGAATGACTTGGGCTCTTTGCAGTTGCAGCTCTGGGCTGGTAGTGCTTGTCAACGAACATATAGGTATATTCAGTTACCACATCTTCCCAGACATACTCGTTGTGATTTGGAATCCACTCTGCCTTCCATTCGGAAGGTGGGTTTCTGAATAATTCAGCATCTTCCTCAGATATAGTTTCCTCTATGGTTACATTATCTACCGTCCTGGTACATATGAAATCATCAAGCCACACCATACCGGTTGGTTCGACATACTCCGGTACGAACCACTGTGTGGCAAAGACCTTCTGCTTGGAGTCAATATTGTTTACAACAATATCCTCTTCAAGTAAGGCCGGGTTAAATGTTACAAAATCTTTCTCTGGCGATTCTTCATTCATTGGATCAAACGGTGCCTCAGGGTCCTCATAAGGGAACGCTGCGGACAAATTTCCTTCACCGTATAGCCTCAATGTACTTGCATTATCTTCAGCACTTGCCATGGTTGCTATTGAAAAAATCGTGATCATAGCAATAGCAATCACTAAAAGCTTATGCTGGAACTTCACTTTCATATAATATCCTCCTTTCTTAAGCCATACCGACTCTTCGAATCTTCGATATCACCGAACATGACTCCGTCTCCAATGGTTCAATGACATCCAAGTGAAGTTGCCTTGGATAATCCCACCGACAACCCCAAATATTGAATATGTAGTTAGATATTATAAACCGATAAGAAATACATATTCAGAAGAGTGTTTACAAAGATAGTTACGTATTATTGTTACAGAAGAATAGTAAGTAACATTGTTGCTTAAATTTAAAAAACATAAATTGAATTTTATATACTTTTTTCAAAATAGCAAAACGAACAATAACCATTAAAGTTCTTCAGATGTTCTTTTTAATGGAAGGATAACAACATCATAGGTGAAAATTATCCACAAAAGAAATGGAAAGGCTATTCTCCCAATTGCATATATATAAAGCAATTGTGCCTGATATGAAATGAAAATTACCTGTAAAAGAACTATCAATAAATTGAAAATGATCGTTAATAAAAGACCAATCACCAGTATCTTCGCAGTTTTCCTTTTTTCAAGGTTCGTAGCAAGGACAAGGGCTACAAAAGGAATAAAGTTCAAAGGCAGATAGAACAAAAAGAAATTTGTAAAATCCACCACAACCACTGAAGCAGCAAAATACTTTCCACCTATCGGAACCCATAAAATGAACAAAAGAGTAAGATAAAGAAAAAACCTTTTCAGAAAAGGTATCATTCTTATCGTGTTCATAAATTTCTTCCTTCTTCTTATATAATTTATGATTTGCGCTTACTAAAAATGGCTTTCATGTAATATACAACAGACAGAGAAAGAAGACTTATAAAGATGCTGAAACCAGGGACCTGCTGTTCTTCACTTTCCATAGTGCCAGATTCATCATCTATGACTTCATCCTCAGGAGATACCAGCATATCCTCTTCAACAACATTTTCAACATCGGAATTACCTACTTTGAAAGCCACCGGAACATTGGTTATTCCTACATCCATAGCTTCTTTATCTATAATCTCGTAAACGTCCGCAATCAATGATTTCCTATCTATATCTGCTTCTTCATTGATTGTGACTTCGAAATAACCGTAAGTTGAAAGACCCGTATTCAGCAGGGTACCATTTTGCAAATACTCATTCATGGAGTCACTAATGTTGCGGGAAATCATATATGAATCCTGGAAATACCATTCCCAGCACTCTTTTTCATTATCGATTTCAGGAACCACTCCGGCAACTGCTATTATTTCCGGATCGTATAGAGAACTTTCATTGTCCATGAGACTCTCAAATTCCATATCATTCATTGTCTGAACTTTTTGAAGCAAGTCCCGCAATCTTGTACTTGCTTCCGGAACTGTGCCTTCACCAAACTCTACAGGAGCATTTGAAACATTGATCTCACTTGCCTTTTGACGGACTATCTCATAGATCTCATCAACCTCTTCTCCTTCAACCATCAAAGGTTCGTAAAATACGATCACCAGATATCCACCGGAATTGGCACCCACTGATATTATCTTACCCCTGGAGAACAGATGGTTTTCATCTTCAAGTCCTTTTTTAACTTTGCTTTCAAGTATCAGGAGATTCTGGTTCCATTCATCTTCATTTGGAACAATTCCTCTTGATAACAGCTTTTGATAGTCATCAGGATGTGATCCAAAAATATATTCATAAGATAATTGTTGTTCTGTATCAATATCGCTACCCTGCATCGTTGTTGAACTTGAAGAAGCATCATTTGATTCAATTTCTGCAGGCCCGAAATCTATAACCACAGGACCTGACGATGAATCCTCGCTAACATTTCCCACGACAACAGAACTTCCGGTCGCTGTTCCTTCAAGATCGTTCTTATTCACATCTTTAAGCCTGATGTCATCTAAATTTATATTATAGATACCATCTTCTGCAATATCTTTTGCCTTAAATTCGATAGATATTAGTGTTCCACTTCCTGAAGCGTAATTACTGTTATCATCCGGGATGACGAATCCATAATTTATCGTACCCTCTCCATCATCCCCACTCATTGGTTCAAGAAGTGCACCATTAATAAAGAGGTCTTCCTCTGTAATACTTACTACTTCCAGTGCAGTTGGCTCATAGTCGATCTGAACATGCACTCCCAATAGCTGATCAACACCAGAATTAATATTCACATCCACATTAAAAGTTTCACCTGCTGAAACACTGTTAGACTCCGGAGAGATGAAAACAGATGCTGCTGCAGATACAGTTCCCATGGTCACTATTATAGCAAATAGAACCAGAACGGAATACTTTAAATAATTGCTTATACTCCACATGACGTAACCCCCAGTTAGACATTTTAGGCATCAAAGCCCAATTGTTAAGTAATAATAATCCGAATTCTACTTGCGAAGATATATAAGTTCCGATTTGATCCCGAAATATGAATATAAAAAATTGTAGTTAGAAATAACTGACTTACAAAAGCCAGTTATTTCTTAACTTATTGGGTAGTACGTTGGGGGTACGTTGGTGGTATTTCTTAATAAAGGCACGCTTTTAGAAAGACAAAAGCTTGGAGACAACCATAGTATCCAATATCTAAATTGGTGTTTACAAGAAATAAATGGTAACGAAACTATCTTGTGTAGTATTATTAAGTAAGAAATCATAGTAATTAGAAACATAACATCTAACAAAAGTTAATAAACAACCTGCATTATAGAAACAGTTGAGATATAGACAGCATCAAGAACTATTTTTAGTCCCTGACCTGTCTATGTTTTCTCGTTGCTTGCTGTTTGGTGGTACTTGTAGGTGGTACTTAATGTCCCCCTAAATAGCTGGGGATGACGGAGACAAATAACGACCACCAGATAGTATTTTGTAATAAAGAGTAATAAAAGTTAGAGAAACTGTTTTGAGTAAGATTGTTTAGTATTTGTTAGTAATTAAAATATATATGAGCATATATATAAATTATTTATAGCTATTTTTCAATTCCCTTTTAGCAAAAAAACCGGAAAGCATAGTGTATATAAAGATTATTATTCCCAGCCATATCAGAGGCTCACCTGTACTTTCCTGTCCAATATATGCAAGTGCAAGACCAACACTAAGTATCAATACATTTATCTTAAGCAATTTTTTGTTGCGGCGGAGGACAGCAATATTCTTTTGTCTTTTATCAACAAGCATTTTCTTTTCTTCTTTCATATTGATCACTAAACCTTGATTATCATATCAGCAGCCTTGCGAACTCTGTTAAAAACAGCCATTCCTATTCCATTTGAGTCAAAGGAACCATCCACTATAATTATATCGGTACCTTTTCCATCAAGATACCTTAGCCCTAAAAATAGATTTTTGGCAGCCTGTTCGGGTTTATCTTTTTTCCCAAGGGAAAATGACATATCAGAAGGAAAATCCTTTATTGCTTCTTCAGTAATCAAAAGTCCGGTTTTTGCATTCCTCAAGGTAAAGTCATTTACAAGTTCCTTTATCCTGCAAGCCACTTTTTCATGTTCGCCCTCTACAAGTATGACGGTTGAATCCGGAGAATAGTGTGTGTACTTCATCCCTGGAGAGCGAACGGTTTCACTTTCATGATGAACTTTGTCATCATAGGCTATTTTTACCTCTCCGACATGTTCTTCAATATCTTCTTTGCTTATTTTCCCTGGTCTGAGTATTGCTGGAGGGTCACATGTCACATCTATTACCGTTGACTCAAGGCCGATAGAAACCTGCCCGCCATCTACAATTGCATCTATTTTTCCTGAAAGATCGGATATTACGTGCTCTGCAGAAGTGGGACTTGGTCTTCCTGAAAGATTGGCACTGGGTGCTGCAAGAGGTTTTCCTGAAAGCCTGATCAATTCAAGAGCAAAACTGTTCTCGGGCATCCTTATGGCAACTGTATCAAGTCCTCCTGTAGTTATATCAGGAACGGACTCTTTTCTTTCCATTACAATGGTTAAAGGACCCGGCCAGAATTCATCCATAAGTAACAATGCTTTTTCAGGAATATTTTTCACAAGTTTTAAACAGCTTTTTATCGAGTCAACGTGAACTATCAGAGGATTATCCGCCGGACGACCTTTCGCTTCGAAAATATGGAACACGGCATTTTTGTTCAGTGCATCAGCTCCAAGTCCATAAACTGTCTCTGTGGGAAAAGCAACTGTACCACCATTTCGTATTATATTTGCCGCTTCCAGTATCTGATCATCCAGAAATGGATTCTCTATACAAAAGATTTTTGTGTTTTTTGCCATACTTCGATGAATAAATTAAGGATTATTTGACGATTCGTATCTGTCAGAAGTCTTTTTTATGTGAATTATTAATGCTGATCATATATGCTAAGCTTTTTGATCAATCTTTCAAGGTTATTGGATGATATGACTCATAAGTTTTTGGTCAATTTGTATATGAGACTTTATAAACCATAGATAACAAATCAAACACTGAAAGTTTTATTGCTCAATGAAAAATATTTGTTCCGAACTATTTCTTTAAAATGACAATGCTTATATACAATCATTTCATCTACTGACGCAGTGAGCGGGTCTGTTTTTAACCCCACTCCCACACTAACCCCCACTCCCCAACCCGCTCACTTACAATGGGAGAAATAGTTTTGTTTTCTGTCTGTAACTATCCTGATACCTTTATGAGTATATACAAATAGGAAACAAAAGGAGACAAAAAGAAGAATGATAACTATATATTAATTTTAAAAAAGAAAAAAAATAGTACCGGCAGCTGACCGGATTTCAGGTAATATTCATTCTTCCTCTGGTTCCGGGCATGCGGCAGAACAGGCCCTTCCGTATTCATCAATAACTGATTCCTTGCAAAGACCAACTCCATGTCTGTGAGCTGCGCGGCTTATCATGTGCGCCGCAACAGGTGATGTAACAAGTATGAAGAGGGCAACCGTAAGTGCCTTTACGCCCATTGGCGAAAAACCAACTTTCAGCAGTATACTTAGCATAACACCGAATGCACCAAGGGTTCCTATCTTGGTGGTTGTATGCAGCCTGTTGTAAACATCCGGAAGCCTTGCAAGTCCTAACATTGCAAGGAACACAAAGAAAAGTCCGATAATAAGGACAACATTGCTCAAGGTTTCCAGAATCACTGAAGCTGTGCTCAGAATACCACCCCTTCATCAAGGTATTTTGCAACTGTCACAGTTCCTATGAATGTTATGATAGCAATCACTAAAGCCACATCCATGAAGAAAACTGACCCTTTTACAAATGAATAGATACCTAGCATAACTACTATTACTGTTGTCATTGCATCAAGAGCCACAACCCTGTCAGGAATTGTTGGACCTTTAATTATTCTATAGATACAAGGTATGATAGCAATGACCATGAAGATAAGAGCGTATTCAAGTAACATTAAACTCATTCGAATGCCTCCAAAACATATTTTTCCAGATCATCCTTTATCGACCTGGCTACGCCTTCCGGATCTGTTGCATCTATTGTATGCACGTAGAGTATTGATTTATCATCGGATACATCAATAGTAAGCGTTCCGGGAGTAAGGGTAATGGTATTTGCAATGGCAGTAATGCCTAAATCGGTCTTTGTTCTGATAGGTACAGCAATAATTCCGGGTTTTATGTTAATCTTTGGCTGAAGTACTATTTTTGCAACTATTATATTTGCCTTTATTATCTCTTTTATAAGTACAAAAAGATAAGTTAGCTGCGCCGGAATTTTTTTAAGAGCATTGCCTGCATGGAATTCCATATCAAAATTCAGCATGGATCTAAAAGGTCTTATTATCAATGATGCAATAATAGCTCCCAGAAGGAAATTGTTCACACTTATCGTACCATGGACAAAACACCATACAAGACCAAGTAGAGCTGAATAAGCAATATACCTTTTCATCTTACCACTCCGGTCATTACAGCATCTATATAATACTGTGGATTCAGTATCTGATCAGCTGTGGCTGTTGCAAGAGATATCAGTGGCTCTGCATAAATTCCGAATATAACAACTGCGATTGCAAGCACTATTATCGGGAGAGAGATCAATGATGAGGTTCCATGTGTAGAGTAGTCACCATATTCAGAGACATCTCTTTTCTCACCCCAGAACATGAGCAACATTGCCCTGAACATATAGAACAAGGTAAATATCGCGAAAAGAAGTGCAATGGCAATCTCAAAATAATATTTTTCACTTATTCCAACATCAAATAACTGGAATTTAGCTATAAAACCTCCAAGAGGCGGCAATCCTGCAATGGACATAGCGCCGGTAAGGAACATTAATGACATAAATGGTGCGCTGTCCACCATTCCTCCCATCTTTCTCATGTCCCTTGTGCCTGCATGGTGAATTATACCTCCTGATGTGAGGAAGAGCATTGACTTTGCAATAGCATGGTTCACCAGATATACAAGAGCTGCTGCAATTCCATATACACTGCCAAAACCAATACCAAGGAATACGTAACCGATCTGGCTAACACTTGAATATGCAAGTAAACGTTTCACATCTGTCTGGGCAACGGCTGAAGTGGCACCAACGATAATGGTGGCAAGTGCAAGATAGATGATAAGAGGCTTGAATATGTATAAAGTATCCGTGAATATAAGGAAGAATACCCTGAGCATTCCATAAGCCCCTACCTTTATCAGTACACCGCTAAGCATTGCGCTTATAGGAGAAGGTGCTGTTGGATGCACATCCGGAAGCCAATAGTGAAGAGGGAATATTGCAGCTTTGTTACCAAAGACCACAATGAACATAAGGGCAATAGCAAAAACGTGCCATGGAAGAGTTCCTGATGAACTCATCTCGCTAAGCCTCACAGATATATCTGCCATGTTTAGTGTACCCGTGGTTGCATAAAGAGAAGCCACAGCTAAAAGCATAACAAAGGCACTTAGCATGTTAAGTACAAGATACTTGAAAGTTGCTTCCATCTTATCTGAACTTTTTGTAACGCCTCCTTGTTCATTGGCTATTACCAGTCCGCATGAAGACAAAAGAAGTATCTCAAAGAACACAAACAGATTGAATATATCCCCGGTAAGGAAAGATCCGTTAAGCCCTGCCATCAGCAAGCTGAAAAGTGGATAATATGAAGCACTCAATGAGCGCTTTTCAATATAGTCAAGAGAATATATAAGTGCAAGAAATGAAACACAGGATGTAAGGACCAGCATACCTGAACTTAAAAGGTCAGCAACCAGTACGATACCATATTTGCCCCATTCGCCTACTTCATATACCTGTATACCTCCAGACCATACCTGCAAAAGAAGGAACACACTGAATATACTAAGTAGAAATGAAACAGAAACAGCCAGAACTTTCTGAATACCCGGTTCCTTTCTCAAAAGCACCATTACTGCCGACATCAATATTGGTATTGCTACCATTATTATAGGCAGATGTGTGATTATTGACATTATCCCCTGAGCCTCCTGAGTTCTTTGATATCAGTAGTTCCGTATTCCTCATAGATACGATACGCGAGAATCAGTATGAAAGCTGTCATTGCAAGACTTATGACAATTGCAGTGAGTACAAGCGCCTGGACCAACGGATCCACAAAGTCAACCTGATGACCGGCTTCAAGCACCGGAGCAAATATACCATCTGAAAGAGAATCAGCGAATACAGAAGAACTAGCTTCAGATAATCCATGTCCACCATTATCTGTGATGATAGGTGCTTTAGTTCCACTAAAAGCCCCGGTAGAGACTATCAAAAGATTCACCGCGTGTGAAAGAACACCAAGTCCTATAATCATCCTGACTATATCACGGCGAAGTACCAGAAAAGTACCTATACCGAACAATATGGCTATCGTAAGGGAAAGCAGTGTATTG
Source organism: Methanolobus sp. (assembly GCA_021767785.1). Lineage (GTDB taxonomy): Archaea > Halobacteriota > Methanosarcinia > Methanosarcinales > Methanosarcinaceae > Methanolobus. The sequence goes on along the minus strand of JAASSR010000030.1, from coordinate 9,864 downwards.
TTCATTTATCATCACCTACATTAGTAAAAATAGAAAGCAAACCTCCAATCACAACAAGATAAACACCGACATCGAATACTGCAGCAGATGCAAGCTCAACCTCTCCAAAAAGTGGTATGTGGACAAATCCAAATGCACTTCTGAAGAAGTTATATGAAAATGCCATCGATACAAAGGCTGTGGCTGCAGCCAGGAACAAACCCAAACCAAACCAGTTTGTCCAGTCTGGATCAAAGAACGATCTTATGTGATCCAATCCGTATGCTACATAGGTAAGTGCTATTATAGAGGCAAACATGACGCCTCCTATGAATCCTCCTCCGGGATTGTTATGTCCCGCAAGTAAGAGAGAGATTGAAAAAAGGATGACCAAAGGTAAACATATCTTTGTTATTGTTTTTGTAATTAAGGTTGTCATTCGTCTTCACCTCTGCTATTTACAAGATTATAGACACCAAATCCCGCAAGACTGATAACTGCTATTTCTCCAAGGGTATCATATCCTCGGAAATCCACCAGTATAACATTCACAATATTATGCCCACCTGCAAGTGGAAGACTCTTTTCAATGAAATAGTGAGAAACTGATTCAAAGGGAGGGATTATTCCCTGAGTTGCGTTTATCAGCATAATGAATATCACAGATGAAACCGCAACAGAAATCAGAATATCCCTGGCAAGAGTTTTACTTGGAATGTGTTCCCGGAACTTCTGCGGAATTCTGGCTATGGCAAGCAGAAAGATTATAGTCGCAAGTGTCTCCACTAATACCTGTGTGAGTGCAAGATCAGGCGCCTGCAAGTATATGAATAAAAGACCTACCAGATATCCCAACCCGGATAAAGCGATAACAGCTGGTAAGTACTTCCGGAGCACTGCGGCACCAAGTGCGGCGATAATCATGAAAAGATAGATTATGACTTCATAAGCAGGAATATCAAAGTTAAGATCTGAAGGTATGAGAGTCGGCGCCAGTAATACAGCAGGAACTGTAAACAAAATTATCACCAGTAGTAATAGAGCCGTTATATATGTCTTGATGGGACCAGGCTGCATCCTGTTCGAGAATTTAGATGTGACATCCTTTGCATTTTCCACTGTTGCATCATAATAGTAGTTGACACTGATCCAGGGGAATCTTGCATTGAACCTGTTCTGCCACTCTGCTATCTTACCATACTTTGTATATGTAAGGATACCCACTGCAAAAGTGACTATTGTCATTATGAAGGGAGGAGTAATTCCATGCCACAACTTTACATGAAGGTGGGCTTCTTCAAGAAGAATACCTGAAACAGTAGGTTCTATGAAATTATGCACCGGAATTGAAGGCACAACTCCGAACAATATGATAAGAAACACAAGGAAGATAGCAGGTGCAAGCATCACCATCGAAGGATCATGTATGTGGTCAGGTAATCCTTTTGACGGTCTTTTACCCAGGAAAATGCCATCTATCAACTTAATTGAATAAGCGAAGGTAAACACACCACCAAGCACTGCAAGTGCCGGAATGAGTATACTGTAAGGTCCGCCAAGAAGGTGACCCATCTCAACGGATGCTTCGTAGAACATCTCCTTACTTAAGAAACCGTTGAGAGGTGGTATTCCGGCCATGGAGAGTGCCCCTATACTTGCAATAATAAAAGTTATCGGCATCTCCTTGCGCAAACCACCCATTTTTGTGATATCACGTGTTGCAGTCTCATGTGCCACTATACCCGCTACAAGGAAAAGACATGCCTTGAAAGTTGCGTGATTAAGAAGATGGAAAGTTGCTGCAGCCACACCGATGCCGGGCTCGTGGTGTGTGGTGTAGCCGTACATTGTCATAAGATAGGCAAGCTGGCTTATTGTTGAATATGCGAGTATGCCTTTGATATCAGTCTGCCTGAATGCAAGGAAACCTGCCAGGAGCATTGTGAATATACCAACGCCACTTACCATAATGAACCAGGCATCAGTACCTGAGAATATGGGATGTATCCTTGCAATTAAATATATACCAGCCTTGACCATGGTGGCTGAATGCAGGAATGCACTGACAGGAGTGGGAGCTTCCATGGCGTTAGGAAGCCAGATGTAAAAGGGACCCTGTGCTGATTTTGAAGCAGCACCTATGAAGATGAGAATGAGTGTGATCAGGAAGAGTTCATGACCATGTAATAACTCCCTTATGGATTCATTGTTCATTATTGTGGGAATATCGAAGGTACCGGTTATTGCATTTAATACAAGGAATCCGGCAAGCATGAACAAACCGCCTGCTGCAGTTATGAGTAATGATTTTGTTGCGCCGTACACTGACATTGGCCTGTTACGCCAGTATCCGATCAGCATGAACGATGTGATACTTGTAAGCTCCCAGAAGATGAAGAGCTGAATCATGTTGGCCGAGAATACCATACCAAGCATAGAGCCCATGAAGAACAGCAGTTGCTGGTAATATCTGGGAAGATCCTCTTTCTTTGACATGTACCCGTTAGAGTATGACATGATGATAACGCCAATGCCGGATACAATGAAACCGAACATGACGCTCAGGCCATCAATATAGAACGAGAAGTTTATGCCAAGTGAAGGAAGCCACTGAATTGATTTCTGAATGGTCTCCCCGTGTATGACCTCCGGTGCAGCCTGAGCGATAAGCAATAAACTCAGCAATGCGACTGCTGAAGCATACCATCCTATTTTATCTTTCAAAACTTTTTCTACGGCAGGCAATATACCGGCCAAAACAAATGGCAAAAAAACCGCTATAGTAATTGCTGTAAACGAATCCATGTCACCTTAGACATAAGTACCCATATATAATGTTTTTTAATGTGAATTATTATTTATGATGATTAAATGGTTTCATGAATAGCTTATTATTTTATAAAAATAAGTAATGGCGGAAAATACGAAATGTTTAAATATCATAAATTATCCCCCTCTTTTAAAAATTCGTGATAAAATGCAAAAACAGTCATTCACCAATAAAACAAAGAAAGGAAAAAACATACAGTTCACAATAATACTGATACTCTGTATTACTTTTCTTTTAAGCCATAACCCGGCTATGGCATTCCCTGAAAATACAGACAATGCAAACAACACATCAGTCGTTAATTCCACTGACCAGAGTGAAGTTTCAGAGTTCAGCCACCTGATAGAATTGTATTTTGAGGATAACAACTATATCCTTGCAGGTGAATCGGTGGTCTATTCCACCAATAAGGAAAACGTCAGTGATCAGCTTGTAATGTGGGTTCCTGAAAATGCTGAAATAATGCAGTTCTTTGCAACTGATATGATGGAAAGTGGATCCACAGTTTCTATCAATTATTCAAGACAAAATGGTGTGCTCTATTTTAACAGGCCTGGAAATCTGACCTCCGGTGGCATGCCCCTCCTTTATAAAATAAGATACGTGGTCCACAGCCATGAAGAGATTCCTACTTTCAACAAGGTGATTAGTGAAGAAGGTCCTTTAGATCACCAGGTATCAAGACTCATCCTTCTTATAAATCATCAGAAAGATCAAGTACCGGTCATTACCTCAGCAGACGGTTCACCTATCAAGGCTGATGATACAGCAAACGAAGACAACAAAACCTCTTATATATGGTCATCTCCGCAGTTCAGCGAATTCAGTGTAGCACTCCAAAAGAACAGCTATCCACAAACATCAGGAACTTCTTTCGGCTCATTCATGATTCCCGGTATAATAGTTCTGATAATAATAACTGTTGCAATAATGTATTACAGAAGTCAGAGAAACGGAGATCTGAAAGAACTCGAGGATATATATGAAGCGGAAATGGAAGTTATTTCCAGAATAAAAGAAGACAGGAAAAATAACAGGCTGAGCAAGGAGGAGTATGAGAGTGTTCTTAAAAAACATACAGATAACGTATCAAAGATAAAAAGAAAAATGGAGAAACAGAAAAAGAACTAATTGTCCGGTTCTCTATAGATCTCTTCTTTTTTCGGCACAAGTTCTGAGATATCTGCTGTTACCCAACCGATATCATAGCTCTGGCCGCAGCTTGGGCATATCAGTCCAAGCCTTGCTTTTCCACCTGATACTTTCTTAAAATATACATGGAAGCCACGCTGATAGCCACAATTAAGACATACCCTGAATGAATCTTTGCTGTTTTCCGATACCATAATTCAAAATCAATATGATGGAATAAATGATTGTCGATATATAGATATATCCACAATGTTTATCAGAGAATAACCTTAAAAAAGAGCTATGTTCAAAGGAATAATTTTTGACTCCGACGGAGTGCTGGTTAACTCAATGCCATATCATGCAAAGGCATGGGTGGAAGTTTTTGCAGAATATGGCATCGAAGTCACTGAGGAGGACATATATGAGATCGAGGGTTCTAACCACATAGGAGTCATCAATATCTTTTTTGAAAAGGCAGGCATAACTCCTCAACAGCACATATATGATGAAATCCTTGAGAAGAAAAGAGCACATTTTCTTGAAAATAATCGTTCTGAAGTTTTTGAGGGTATGTATGAATGCCTGCATTCTCTCAGGAACAAAATCAAGATGGCAGTTGCATCCGGAGCTGATAAAACAATTGTTACATCACTTATGGATAAGTTCTACCCAGATATATTTGATGTCGTTGTTTCCGGAGAGGATGTACTAAATGGGAAACCAGATCCTGAACCCTACAACAAGGCCGTTGAAAATCTCGGACTCAGTAAGAAAGAATGTATTGTAGTTGAAAATGCACCTCTGGGTATTGAATCTGCCAAAAATGCAGGTCTTTATTGCGTAGCTGTTCCCACATACCTTGATCCGTCAAAACTGCAGGAAGCAGATATTATAGTGAAAGACCATGCAGAACTTATTAATTACCTGATTGATCTGAAAAAAGCATAAGATCAGTTCAGAAACAAAGATAAAAAATAAAATTGAAAAGAACGGTCAGACCAACCGTACGGTTTCCAGATTAGTAAGTGCTCTTGTCTCCAGCTTGTTCCGCTTATGAATAGAACTTGCAAGATCAATACATGAACGTTCATCGCCGTGCTCGGTGTAGACCCTTTCAGGACGTGGCTTCATCTTCTTTATGTAGTCCATGAGTTGCCTTCTGTCGGAGTGACCTGAGAAACCATCAACAACCTCAACTTTCATGTTCATCTTGATGACCTGAGTACCATTACTTGAAGAAAGCGGAATTTCCTTCCATCCCTTCTGTATCCTTCTACCCAGGGTTCCGTCTGCCTGATAACCTACGAACACAAGAGTGTTATTCTCGTTCGCGGCGAAAGCCTTAAAATATTCGATTACAGGGCCTGCGTTCATCATACCTGATGTTGAAAGGATGACACATGGTTCTGGTTCGTCAATTATCTTCTGACGCAGTTCGTTAGAATCCACCGGCTTGAAACACTCTGAAAGGAACGGGTTCTGTCCTTTCTGAAAGATCAGCTTACGCAGATCATTGTTCAGATACTCCGGGTATGTTGCATGGATAGCAGTTGCTTCCCATATCATTCCATCCAGATAGACAGGAACATCAGGAATACGTCCGTTGCGTATTGCATCCTCAAGGACGATCATTACTTCCTGACTTCTTCCAACTGCAAAAGCAGGGATCAGGACAATTCCTTTATTTTTCAATGTCTCCCTGACAATGTTCTGAAGATTCTTCTCTGCTTCCTGTAGTGATGGTTGTGTTGCATTGGAACTACCATATGTGGATTCCATTATGACACTTTCAACACGCGGGAACCTGTTTACCGCCGAATCGAAGAGTCTTGTCTTCTCGTACTTGAAATCACCTGTCACAACAACATTATGTAATCCGTCACCGATATGGAAATGTGATACAGCTGAACCCAGAATATGTCCTGCATTGTGGAATGTAAGTTTTATATCAGGAGCTATATCTGTTACTTCCTCGTAGTCAAGAACTATTGTATGTTTCAGTCCTTCCCTGACGTCCGCTGAACTGTAAGGTGGTCTCTTTCCCTCTTTTGCAGCCACATCGATATAATCAAGCTGCAGCAATGCCATGAGGTCTCTTGTAGGAGGAGTACAATAAATAGGACCTTCAAAGCCGTACTTGTAAAGTAATGGTACAAGACCCTGATGATCAAGATGGGCATGTGTCAGTACCACGGCATCTATCTGGTTTATAGGATATGCTTCAGGTACATACAGATATGGCGTCATATTATCATCAGAACCCACATTGACTCCACAGTCTATCATTATACGTGATTCAGGGGTTGAGATGATGAAACAACTTCTACCAACTTCTTTTGCACCCCCCAGAGATGTGATTCTCACCCATTCATCCTTGGAAGTGCACCCTCTGTGGATCTTCCTCCCCACTGATTTAAGGATCTCTTTTCTTTCTTTATGATTGGTCCTCATGAACTCACGCATGTTCTGTACAGTACGTGATTTAATAGGTGGAGTACGTACAACTTTTGGTGTCCAGCCTATCTTTTTAGTGATCTCTCTGAGGGTCTCGCCGTGTTTACCTATAACGAGTCCCGGTTTTTCTGCTTCGATAATGACCTCACCAACATCCAGGTCAAAATGATAATTGGATACACCTGATTCATCAGGAACAGTTTCAACTATCTTTTCTATTGACTCTTCAGGAGGCATGAGCACACTGGGATCCGGACGAACAACAATACGCGTCCTCAATGCTTTTGCCAGATTCCTGACTATATTACCGTTATCAGCAAATTTTTTAGGCTCTTCTGTATAAACAACAAGTTGGGGGCCTTCAAACTCAACATTAGAAATAGTAGTACCGCGAGGTAGTTTCTCTTCTATTTTCTTCTTCAGATCAGATAGTACTTCTTCTACAGCCATTAAAACAGCCTTCCTTATAAAAAAGTGAAAAATATGATATAGTTAAAAAACTATATGTAAAATGTTATTCTAAATGAGAAATTGAAAGATCTATCAGCTTTAGCTTTATTTAGAACTCTTCCCTCATTTTTTTGACTTCTTCCATATCAAGTCTTTTGTATTTATCTTTAGTTATAACCACTACGTCAATATTCTCACCGGATGCAGAGTCTCTTTTCATTGCATTGTGAAGTGCTCTCACAGCCAGTTCAATACCTTCTTCTGTGGACATATCTTCACTGTACCTGTCTTCAAGTACACCGTATGCCATAGGAGAGCCTGAACCTGTAGCCACAGCTCTTGTCTCTTCTATATTACCACCCATGGCATCAAGAGAATAGACAGAAGGTCCGTTCTTGTCACAACCACCTATCAGGAGCTGAACCATCAAAGGATAGTAGCGCTGTCCACTCAGTACGTTTGACAACAGAGTCGTAAGACCTTTAATGGTCATGGATTCCTTACGCCTCATTTTGTATAATTTGGATTCAACACTGATCAGCCTTACAAGCTGCTGTGCATCGCCCACTGAACCTGCTGTGGTCATGGCTACCAGATCATCTATCTGGTAGATCTTCTTTGCAGTTTTACTTGCAATGAAATTCCCCATTGTTGCACGCTGCTCGGTTGCAAGAACTACACCGTCGTTGCAAACTATCCCTACAGTGGTTGTACCTTTTAAATGTTTATCATTAACCATTAATATACCTCATAGCAAAAATGAGAAAATCAATATGAAAAATGCGACATGCATATTAATGCATCTAGTTACCCATTAGCAATTTTTATATTTATATTTATCCCTTGTTCAGAAGACACCGATCTCCTCAGCAAGTGTTTTTACTCGCTGGATATTGATTATGTCCATGCCTTTTTTCTCCATCTTACGAATACGTGTTTCAAGGGATATTCGTTTTGTACCCTTTACAAGATTGTCCGCATGAGCAACAATTTTCTGCTCAAGTGTTACGGGCATATAATCATCATCCGGAAGACCAAATTGCAGTGCTTCTTCCCTTGTTATTCCGGCACCGATGTGACGTTTGATCACTTCCCGGATCGAAGGTTCAAGATCATATTCCTTTGCCAGCATTTCACCAATGACAGCATGATCGATCCCATGGCTTTTTGCCCTGCCGAGATCATGGAGTAGACCTCCTATTTCTACAAGCTCAAGATCAACTTCTTTGTCCTGTGTCCTGAGATAATCAGCTATTTCAAGAGCAAGATCAGAAACAGCTATGCAATGAGCAATAACTTCCTCAGTGCATCCTGCTTCTTTCAGGATATCAATAGCATCCTCACGAGAGATCATTTTACTCGTTATCGAGGAAATCAAGGCGCTTTTCTATCTTACGTATAAATACCGTATTATCCTCGTACATCATGTCCTCACCACAATATGGACACAGGAACTCACATTCAGTAGCTTCATTGAAATTAAGACGAATACAGCCTTCAGGACATGCATAGAAAACATTATCCTCTTCAAATTTTAACCTTGTCTTGAGATTCTTCACCAGTCTTTTCTTTTCTTTTAAAAGCTGAGGCTCTATGTCGGTCATATCCAGAGTCCACAGATATGTAAGCCATCCACTACTGGAATCGCGCTCACGCCTGCATATTGCAAGCTTGTTCTCATTAAGTATAAAAAGGGTTCTTCGGACTATATTCAATAAAATACCCGTAGCTTCTGCTATTTCTTCATCGGTGACCTCACCTTCTGGCATGTTCTCTATCATCTGCAGTCCTTCTTCACCCACCAGCCGAATGAGATAACCTCTGACAACCGGATCATTTAAATCTATCAAAAAATTTCACCTCATGATGTGCATGTTTAATGCAATGTATTCAAATATTAACCTTTGCTTACAAATCTGCCTGATAAGAACACAGTCAGTTCATGCAGGCCTTATCAGCCTTTAGACCATTGTTCAGGATTCAATTAGATTTAATGACTCACGTATAAATATAACGCTTTCTTTGAGTGCTGACAGAACATCTTCTCTATTCATTCCTGATGAAATAACAGATACAACAGGTTCATTAGGATTAATCACGTGTCCTTCATTGGGAATATCTGAAACATTCTTTTCAAGAATCGCATTTCGGACATGTTCTGTCACCACCATCTTTTTGTCGGCATAAAGAATGCCACGACCTGCACAATTCATATTTCTGTATTCAATATCCCTGATCTCACCTTCAAAAGCTTTAACATGTTCATGAAACAGATTGATTCCCATGGCAACTTCCACAGAATCCAGACTTCCCTGAAAACGCGCATTCACCTCAATTATCACAGGACCTTTTTCAGATATTATAAAGTCTACACCATTCGAGCCTACAAGTCCTAGCTCAAGTATAAGCTCCTCAGCCATCCTTTTCATTTGCGAAGCAAAAGGTGTGTCATATGGTGTGATGTTCCCACAGTATGCAAAAGGCATTTCTGTTAGCCATTCTATTCCTATTAGCTGTTCATTGACAGCAACTGCAATAGCCTTTGTTTTAGTAGATATTACAGAAACACTTACAGGTACCCCTTCAATATACTCCTGAACTATCATTCTGTCCTTGCCAGAAGGAATCTCTGGGTTCCTGAGTTTTTTATGCAGTGTATCAATTCCATCAACATCCCGGACCAACATGTTAAATAAGCCACCCCCGGAACAGACAGGCTTGATGATCAAAGGATAATCCAAGTTATCCATTGCATCCATATTAGAAAGCAATAAAGTCTTAGGATGAGGAAATCCCATTTTTTTCATCATTATGGAAAAGGCATATTTATCGGATACTTGCCTCAATATCTCAGGTTCGTTCCCCAGAACCCTGTAAGGCAATATACCAAGATCAACTGTTTCAAAGCCGGAACCAGGTATTATGGCATCAAGCTCAACATTAAAACTTTTGATCATATCCATAAGTTCCTGAAGATCTATATCTCTGGCATCAAATGTATCGCCGATGGCAAGTTT
>JAASSR010000107.1 GCA_021767785.1 Methanolobus sp. | reverse complement strand
TCGAATACAAGGGTATGAAGGATGTTGAAGTTACATTCCCTATCATTGAAGACCTTAAAATGGAAGTTGCAAAGAAATTCGGAATGCTCCAGCCTAATGCATCGGATACCCAGGCTGTCAGGGCAGTTTTCATAATGGATCCGAAGGCAAAGATAAGGGCAATTCTCTACTATCCACTGTCCAACGGCAGGAACATGGATGAGATCAAGAGGATCATACTTGCAATGCAGAAGTCTGATGCAGAGAACGTTGCAACACCTGCCAACTGGCAACCCGGAGATGACGTCATAATCCCGCCACCGGGATCATGTGGAACTGCAAAGGAAAGGGTCGAGACGGAAGAAGAAGGTAAATACTGTCTTGACTGGTTCATGTGCTTCAGGAAACAGTAATCAAATACCGGGATTCCAGGAAGGGAACTCAGTCCCTTCTTTTATTTTAAGTTTGCTCACTGATATTCTATTTTAAGTCCGCAACCAACTTCTTTTAGTTCGCAGACCCCGGAAAGTGCTATCTTTGAATCAAGATCAGTACAGTGACATGCATGAACTTCCCTGGCGTTTAGTTTGCTAAAATAGTCAACTGTACCTTTGATCTTTGCTTCGGGTGGATTGAGCAGATGGAATCCTCCTATAACATCTACTATCCGGTCATCATTGCAAATTTTTTTTGCATACTCAATTATATTACAGATCCCTGAATGCGAACAACCTGTGACAACGACAATTCCGTTCTTTGTCTTAATTGCAAGGGCGGTATCATCAGCCAGTTCATCATCTATCTCTTTTCCTTCGATCAGTATTTTACTTTCAAGAGGGTCGAGCTCAAAATCGAATACCCTGGGGATCTCTCCAAGGAAGACAATGTTATCGGTCAGCCATAAAGGTTTATCACTGAGTCTGAGCCTTAATATCCTGGAAAGCTTATCGTAACATAGCAGAGTTCCTATCTCTTCCAGCCCGGGATAGGTCCGGCTGTTGAATATCAAGGGATGGGCGATCACATCGGGCTCAATGTATTCCAGCCCTTCTATCTTCGCTTCGGTGTATAGCCTGATAAGAGCATCAAGTCCCCATGTATGATCCAGATGTCCGTGGGATAGAACGATATGGTCCAGATCCAGAAGATCTATTTTCATTTTTTGTGCATTCCGCAGAAATGCATCTGAATATCCGGTATCAAATAATATTCTTTTGCCATTTTCCTCTATAAGATATGATACTCCGGGCTCTCCCAAAAAGTAACGGTCAATTAAAGTATTGTTATCCAGTAGTACAGTTAGTTTCATAATTAAAAAATAAAGTTGAAAGAATAAAAGAGTTACATTTGCATAAAATAATGACTGTCAGGTCATTTTCCCTTCTCTTTTTCAAGTGCCTCGCTAACAATCTTCATGGCGCACAGGTCACCACACATGGAACAGGCTTCACTTCCGGTATTTCTGCTCTCTCTTATTTTCTTTGCCTTCTCTCCATCTATGGCAAGTTCGAACTGTGTATCCCAGTCAAGATTCTTACGTGCATGCGCCATTTTATTGTCCACTGCTCTTGCACGATCTTTTTGTCCTTCTTTTGTCAGGTCTGCAGCATGAGCAGCTATCCTGGTAACTATGGTCCCTTCACGTATATCTTCAGCTGTTGGCAGTGCAAGGTGTTCTGCCGGAGTTGTCATGCATAAAAAGTCTGTTCCGCACATGCCTGCAAAAGTTCCGCCGATAGCTCCGGTTATATGATCATAACCCGGTGCGATGTCTGTTACAAGAGGACCAAGAAGATACAGTGGAGCCTCATGACAGAGATTTTTCATACCCTTTACACTGAGTTCCACCTCGTCGATGGGCACATGTCCGGGACCTTCCACAAAGCACTGGACGTTTGCTTCTCTGCTTCTTTTAACAAGTTCTCCCAGGGTTATGAACTCCATGAATGAAGGTCCGTCTGAAGCATCATGGATGCAGCCTGGTCTCATTCCATCTCCAAGACTTACAGCCATATCATACTCGTAAGCTATCTCCAGGAGATAATCATATTCTGAATAGAAAGGATTGTCTTCTTCATTGTGCAGCATCCATGCAAGGATGAATGAACCTCCACGACTGACAATATCCGTTATTCTGTCACCCTGCTTTATCCTTTTCAGGGAATCAAGGTTCACACCTGCATGTATGGTGACAAAATCAATACCATCCTTTGCATGTTTGCGGACGGCGTTGAACATATCATCAGAGGTCATATCAACAACAGCCTTCTGTGAGGCTGCTGCCTGGTAAATGGGAACGGAGCCTATGGGAATGTTCACTGCATTCATTATTTTCTTTCTGATAAGGTCCAGGTCCCCTCCGGTTGAAAGGTCCATTAGTGCATCGGCACCGAACCTTTCTGCGGTCTTTGCCTTTTCGACCTCTTCATCGACATTGATGTAATCCCTTGAGGTCCCGATGTTGGCGTTGACCTTTGTACTGAGGTATTTTCCTATACCTAAGGTCCTGCAGTCCCTTACAGGGTTATTTGGGATACTTATTGTTCCCCTGGCAACACAAGAGCATATGGTCTTAGCATCAATAGCTTCGTCCCGGGCAACGGCTTCCATCTGTGCTGTGATCCTGCCTTTTTTAGCATCTTCCATTATTGTCATTGTAACTCCGGCATGCAGTGTCTTTTTAGGTGCAGATACATTGTTGTTGCATATAATATTTATCACATGACCTGCCAGATATTATCGTCTGCAGGCTTTGACATTACTTTCACCCTGCAAGCTCAATTCTTATCTATTATCAGAGCATAGGAGTGCAGCATGTCTATAGTCGTATTCACGGAAAAGAACAAGGCAGCCTCTCAGATAGCAGGGATATTAAGTGGAGGGCATTTCAATAGAGCCTCTGTTGAAGGTATTCCGGTGTACGATTTTAAGATGGAAGGCAGGGAATGGAGAATAATGGGTCTTGCCGGCCACATCATGGGTTATGATTTCCCTGAGCAGTTCAATAACTGGCGTGAATGTGATCCTGCAGTCCTGCTGGAAACTCCTCCAGTAAAGAATGTGACAAAAAAACCATACGCTGCTGCTATTTCTTTACTTGCAAGCAGTGCTGATGAAGTTGTTCTTGCCTGTGACTACGACAGAGAAGGGGAGAATATTGGCTTTGAGGCAAAGGAGATAGCTGAGAGGGTAGCATCCCTGCCTGTAAAAAGAGCTCGTTTCTCTTCACTGTCCTCCAGCGAGATAAAAAAAGCTTTTTCCGATCTTGTTGAACCTGATTACAATATGGCTATGTCGGCTGAAGCCCGGCAGATCCTTGATCTGAAAATGGGTGCGGCTTTCACCCGTTTTATGACCCTGGCTGTGAGGGAGAAAGCCCGTACAAAAGGTATTATTTCCATTGGTCCCTGCCAGACCCCCACCTGTGGTTTTGTATATGAGAGAGAGAAGTTGATCAGGGATTTCAAACCAAAGGATTTCTGGAAGATAGAGGCACTTTTCAATTCTTTGGGGATGGAATTTAAAGGCGTTCACAGAGCTGGCAATATTCATGATAAAGCTAAAGCCGATGAGATATTTGCCAGGGTAAAGGATTGCAAGAAAGGTGTTGTGGATAAAAAAAGAGTAAAAGAGACAAGGACAAGTCCGCCCTATCCGTTGAATACCACCGAGTTCTTAAAACGTGCTTCCAAATTCCTGGGTATCAGTCCGGAGGATGCACTTGAAACCGCAGAGCAGCTTTATCTTTCCGGATTCACCAGTTATCCAAGGACTGAAACAAACAAATATGCCGATGATTTTGATTTCAGATCAAAACTTGTGGCTTTTTCATCAGGAATCTATCAAAAATATGCTTTAGAGATCATCTCTGCAGGTGAAATAAGCTGTCGTAATGGTACCAGGGACGGACATGATCACCCTCCGATCCATCCGATAAAAGCTGCTTCAAAAGATGATATTGAAAAAAGTGTCAGGATGCCGAATGCGTGGAAGGTCTATGATCTGATAGTCAGACATTTCCTTGCCAATCTGATGAAAGCTGCCATATTTGAAAAAACAAGAATGGAGATACTTGTGGGGGGAGAGATATTTGATGTTAAGGGCTCTGTTCTGAAAAGTCCGGGGTGGCTTGATGTTTATCCATTTGAGACCAAGAACGACAAATTATTGCCGACCATGGAAGAGAAGAATGAGGTGGATGTTAAGGAAGTAAAGAACATCAAATCAGAAACAAAACCTCCAAAAAGGCTTACAGAGGCTGAACTTCTTACAATGATGGATAAGAATGGGATAGGTACCAAGGCAACAGCTCCCAGTCATATTGAAACCAACAAAAAAAGAGGCTATTTTGAGACAAAGGGAAAATCCATCTCAATAATGGAGACCGGTTTTACTTTGATGGATACTATGGATGCAACGGTTCCGATAATTATACAACCTGAAATAAGAGCGCGCATAGAATCTCTGATACAGGATGTTGAAGATGGGAATAAGTCACTTGAAGATGCGCTTTCCGAAGGTACAGAACTCATCAAAAAGATGTATTCTCAGCTGACATCAAGAAAGGATTCCATTGTATCAAAAATGGCAGGTACAATTGTGGACGAGCAGGTTGCCACGGACAGGAAGAACTTCATTGGAACCTGTCCTGAATGTGGAAGAGCATTACGCATGATAAAGACCGCTAAGGGTCGATTTGTGGGATGTACAGGTTATCCGGAATGTAAGAACACATATCCTTTGCCAAAGTCAGGTGCACTTTCAGTTCTGCGCTCGAAGGAATGTGAAAGGGGTGGCATTGCTGTCATTAAGGTTGGTAAGAAATACAGCTGGGCTGTAGGGATAGGACCTTGTTTTACATGTGACCTTGAAAAGAAATGTTTTCCTCCTGAAATCGTGGGACCATGCCCTGTCTGTGATGGTTCAATGTTTGTAATATCGGTTAAAGATTCGCGTTTTCTGGGCTGTACCAATAAGTGCGGACATACACAATCCGTTCCTAAATCAGGAAGACTTACAGTCATGAGTAAGTTGTGTGAGCACTGTGGGTGGCACCTTATCCGTGTGAAAGAGCAAAAAAAGGATGCTGCGGAGTTCTGTGCAAACAGGAAATGTCCCGGGAAAACTCTCAGAACCGGGTCAATAAAGCAAAGTTGATTTAATGGTAAATCAGTTTTCCTTGATTTGCTATTAAAAATGAATAAAACTTATATAATATAAGGCACATTTTAGCAATTGGAGACGAATAGCAGACCTATTTTCCAATAATAATTAACCCTGAAATGGGTCAAGTCAATCTACTACCTCCAATATACCTCCAATCACAAAAGGTTCGTCTCTACCTCCTTCTTTTGATCTGTTTTTTGAAAATCTTTTTAATACTTTTCACCATACTTCTCATTGTATATGATCTGTTCCAGTTCTTTTCTTGAAGTTTCTTTGCCGTTTTCTGCAGGTTTTCCTATTGCAAGTACTGCCATCAGCTCCACAGTATCAGGACAGTTGAGAATCAAGTTTACTTTATCTTCCTGGTTCAGGATCTCTCCAAGCCAGACTGCTCCAAGACCAAGGTCACAACATGCGAGTAACATGTTCTGAATTGATGCACCAATTGCCTGGATGTCTTTTGTCTTATTGTACATTGTCTCTGTGTCAAGGTAGACTGCTATCAACAGAGGTGCATTGAGGATCACTTTTGAGTAATGTGTGCAGTCTGCCAGTTCTTTCATTGTTTCTTTGTTTTTGATAACAATGAATTTCCATGGCTGATTATTAAGACCCGATGGTGCCCATCTTGCAGTTTCAAGTATGGTCTTAATATCTTTGTCTTCAACTGCTTCTTCTTCTTTAAACTGTCTTATACTTCTTCTTGATAGGATTGTTTCTATTGTCTCTGGCATGTTCCATACCTCCGGTTATTAGAAATTGTATCATAAAAAAGATCATTGTAATAAGGAATAAAAAAAGATCTTGTAGACCATAAAAGGTCTACTTTTCATTCAGTTCACTGTTAAGCCAGGGCATCCTGGATCGGATATCTTTACCGATAACTTCCAGTGGATGCTCTCTGTCCTGTCTTTCCATTGCGTTAAGGACCGGTCTGTTTGCCTTTCCTTCAAGCACGAACTCACGGGCGAATTCTCCGTTCTGTATTCTCTCGAGAGCCTCGTACATGGCATCCCTGGAAAGCTCGTTGATAACTTTCGGGCCAACGGTCATCCCTCCGTACTCTGCAGTATTGGATACCGAATACCACATTTTGTCAAGGCCGCCCTCGTGGATGAGATCAACAATGAGCTTGAGTTCGTGGCATGTCTCGAAGTATGCCATCTCAGGCTGGTA
>JAASSR010000029.1 GCA_021767785.1 Methanolobus sp. | reverse complement strand
TCCCGAATAAGCTCTTCGTTCAGTGCTATACCATCGCTTCCATACCATTTTACCTTTGAGAGCGCAGGATAGTCCTGTGCAAGAGTGAAAATCCTAGTTGCTTCACTGTATGAAGAAAGAAATACAGCTACGGTTCCTTCTCCATATTCATTGGTGGCCGCTGTGACCTTATTATTTAACTTTTCGATATCTTCAGAAAGGTCCTCAACATCTGTATCATAAGCTACTCCTTCAAGAACTGTACCGTTATTGTCTTCAAAACAGTTTTTAACCTCCCTGGTAAGTCCGCTGCCCCATGCATCATTTCTGTATACAGGTATGATTGTGCTGATATTGTCTTCTTCCATGAGTGTGGCCAGTACAATTCCCTGATTTGTGTCATCAGGCACGAACCTGAACAGATTATCATCAGGCACAGCTAGAGTAGATGCAGTTGATGCAGTACTCAGGAGTACTATGCCATTATCATTTGCATAATCAAGGACGGCTTTTGCTTCTCCGCTTGCCTGCGGTCCGATAACAATCTTCACTCCCATCTCGTCAAGTTCCTTTAATTTTTCCAGTGCAATATCAGGATCGTTTTTCGTATCTTTTATGATTATTTCTACATTTTTTCCAGATCCAAGTCTTGAGAAATAACTATTGATATCTTCTTTTGATACATCGAGTGCTGTCTGGCTCGCCTCTCCTACAGACTGAAGACCACCAGTAAGTGGCAACAGTGCACCTATTGTAATATCTCCGGCTTCCATGGATGTTTCTTCAGCAGACTCTACACAACCAAGTCCTGAGGTTGCTATAAGCATCATACTGATTAATAATAGTGTTATTTTTTTCATCTTTTAACCACGCCAGACTCTATAATACAGATTTATTTATATATTTTTTTAGTTGTAATATAAGTGAACTATGGATCATAGCGACGATATTAAAAAACGGATTATCTGTAACCAGATCAAATAGATATGTATTAATAATATAATTTCAAAAAAACTCTCAGAGAGGGCTTATTATGAGGATAGGTACTAAACAAATAATTACAATACTTACAGTGCTCCTGCTTGCAATATCAGTAACAGGATGCACTTCAGATAACAATGGAAATGACAATTCGGGCATTAGTCCCACTGTTGATACGGGGGCTATGGGTGATGAGTACACAAATTCCATAGGTATGGAATTCCAGCGCATGGAGGCAGGAACATTCAATATGGGAACTTCCAAATATGCGTACTCACAGCCTGTCCACGAGGTCAGACTGAATGATCCATTTTACATTGGAACATATGAAGTAACACAGGCTCAGTGGGAAGAAGTGATGGGAAGTAATCCGTCACAATTCAAAGGGGGTGACCTTCCGGTTGAAAGTGTGTCATGGAACGATATTCAGGATTTCATTGACAGGCTGAATGAGATGGAAGGGACAACAAAATACAGACTCCCCACCGAAGCAGAATGGGAATATGCAGCAGCTGCCGGAACAACCACTCTCTATTCATTCGGTGAGATAGACGAGGATGAAGGTCCGTTCCTTAAAGACTATGCATGGTATCAGGAAAACTCATACGAAAAAACTCATCCTGTAGGTGAGAAGCTCCCTAACCCCTGGGGACTTTATGATGTTCACGGTAACGTATGGGAACTGGTGCAGGACAGCTGGGTTGACAGTTACTCAGGTGCAAGTGAAGATGGCAGTGCGGTAGATAACGGGGAAGGTTCTCTGAGGGTTGCCAGAGGAGGCAGTTACTCCAGCAAGGAAAACGCTCTTTATACTGCCTACAGAAAGAAGCAGGATCCAAGGGATGGTGATTCTGCAATAGGTTTCCGTCTTGCAATGGATGCCTGACTTTTGTGAAAACTTTATAAAAAATAAAGCCGGATCCATATTCCCGGCTTCTGGTCTTTTTTAGTCAAAATTAATTTTCTGCCGGAGTTTTGAACTATATTTTTAATATCTTCCGCCAAGATACACGTTCTTAATTGCTTCGTTCTCAAGTATCTCTTTTCCACCTTCGAGAACAACTTTACCATCTTCCAGCAGATATGTTCTGTCTGCAAGTTCAATAGCCTTTTTTGCATTTTGTTCCACTATCAGCATGGATATGCCTTCCTCCCTCAGACCGGCTATCGTTTCAAAGAGTTCCTTCTGCAATTTTGGGCTGAGTCCCAGGGAAGGTTCGTCCATAAGCAATAATACAGGACGCTGCATAAGACTACGTCCCAGTGCCAGCATCTGTTGCTGGCCACCACTTAATGTGTAGGCGAGTTCGTTTTCCTTGGAACGCAGATCCGGGAACTTGTTATAGACTCTCTCAAGTCCTTCCTCAACAAGTTCAGGCTCGAATATCTGATCGGCACCGATCATAAGGTTCTCCTTTACGGTCAGGTTACTGAAATTTATCTTTCCCTGATTGAGGTAGCTGATACCCAGCTTGATGATCTCATGGGTTCTCAGGCCGGTAATATCCTGATCCCTGAAGGTAACTTTTCCTGAACTGACATCTGAAATATTGAAGATGGATTTGATAACAGTACTCTTTCCGGCACCATTCGGTCCTATGAGCGCAACGATCTCATTCTTTCCCACTGATATGTTAACCCCTTTCAGTACCTTAAGTTCACCATATCCCGAATAAAGATCTTCGATCACAAGCATTTTGTTCCCTCCTCACTTCCACCGAGATATGCTTCCAGAACACAGGGATTGTTCTGTATCTCTTCAGGGGCGCCTTCTGCTATGACCTTGCCTGCATCCATCACAAAGATGTGGTCCACAAGGTCCATTACGAAATTCATATCATGTTCTATGAGCAGGATACTCTCACCCCGACTGTTCAGTTCGCGGAGTATATCTTTTATGGAATCTCTCAATCGTGGATTCACACCTGCCACAGGCTCATCCAGCATCAGCAAAGTGTGAGGTTTTGCAATGGCAATAGCAAGGTCCAGTAATTTTCTCTGTCCGTAACTCAGGTCGTTACCGTATGTATCCAGTGGTTTGTCAAGGCCCACAAGCTCCATGACCTCCTTTATCTTTTGAGCATCCCCTTCTTTTCCACGGAATATATTGGAGAGGAGTTTCTCATCGGTGTCTGACATGGCTATCTGCAGATGTTCCCTTATCGTGAGATTCTGGAACAATTTCACATCCTGGAATGTCCTTGAAACTCCCATTTTGGCCAGTTCATAGTCCTTTAATCCGGTTACATCCTGACCTTTGAACTCAATGGTTCCACTGTCAGGTTTGATCAATTTTGATATTACGTTGAACATCGTTGTTTTACCGGAACCGTTAGGTCCGATTATTCCGGTTATCTTTTTTTCTGCAACAGTGAAACTGCAACCATCGATGGCTTTGATACCACCAAAGCTCTTGTAAATATCCTTACATGAGAGGATCATTCAAGGTCCACCTTCCCGAATATTCCTCTTGGTCTTAACATAAGTATGGCTATCAATATGGCCGCATACAATGCCTGTCTCACCGGTCCGAGCACAGAACTTGGAAGATCCAGTGTTCTCAGGATCTCGGGAACGTATATGATTACAGCAGTAGCCACGATGCTTCCTTTTATTGATGCCAGACCTCCGACTATCACTATGGTCAGGATGAGAATGAGTTCACTGATATAGAATGATGTGGGATCTATGAACGTAATGTAATGTGCATACAGGCTTCCTGATATTCCTGCAAAGAACGCTGATATCATCATGGCCTTGTATTTGAGACCAAAGGTGTTCTTTCCCAGTACCCTGAGACATACTGCATTGTCCCGATTTGCTTCAAGCAGTTTTCCAAATGGTGATTTGACTATCCTGTACATAATGAAAACCGAGATAGCACAAATCAACAGCACAAAGATGAGATACTGGTCATTGGTACGGACAGTAAGTCCCAGTATGGATGGCTTTGGGATTCCCGGGATACCCATGGCACCTCTTGTGATCTCACGCAGGTTCAGCAACAGGGAATAAACCACAAAACTGAATCCCAGGGTTGCCATCGCGAGATAATCACCTTTCAGGCGGTCCGTAGCTGTCACAAGCAGGTATCCGAAAACAGATGCAAACAAACCTGCAATAATCATAGCTGCAAGGTAAGGCATTCCTTCTATGGCCAGAAGTGCGGATGTGTATGCGCCTATCCCGTAAAAGGCAACATGTCCCAGATTCAGCAGACCTGTATATCCCAGTGCAAGATTAAGGCTGACTGCAAGTATTATGTAGATGAATATCAGAATGAATATATGTGTCTGGTATGCCGAGATGATCATTTGTCAAACCTCCCTTCCTTCTTACCCAGAATACCATTGGGTTTGAACAGCAGGAACAGGAATAACATGGAAAAGGCTATTGCATCTTTATATCCAGAAGGAAGCACCAGTATTCCCAGGTTCTCTGCAAGTCCCAGCAGGAAAGAACCGACTATGGAACCGGGAACATAGTTAATGCCACCTATGACAGCGCCTGTGAACCCTTTTATCATCAGGTTGGTACCCATGAGTGGTGACAGGTTCTGTTCGAGTGCCACAAGGATCCCTGCCACTCCTGCAAGACCAGAACCTATCAGAAATGAGAAATCAGAAACCCTGATATGATTGATTCCCACAATGCTGGCAAGTTCTTTATTATTTGATACCGCACGCATGTTCCTTCCGAGTTTTGTTCTCTGCATGAACTGGTAAAGCATAATGAAAATGATGAAAGAAATGACTAATATAACGATTTGCAGCAGGGTCATGGTAATTCCTGCAAAAGTGATCCCTTTTGCAACTTCAATATAGCCTATGAGCTTCACACCAGAGCCGAAGGCTATCTGAATGACGTTCTGAAAGAAAGTGAGTATGCCAATGCTGGCTATCAGCAGAATTACATTTGAAGCTCCTTTTCGCTGCAATGGCAGATAGATAAGCCGGTACATTGCCAGTCCGAACAATGCCGACAGAATAACAGTGATAATACAGGTAACGTAAAAAGGTGTCCCTGCCAGTGTAAATAGCCAGTATACCATATAACCGGCCGCAACGACACTTATGCCGTGGGCAAAGTGCATGAAATTGTTAGTAGAATAGATTAGTGAATAACCTGCCGCAACGAGTGCGTATATGGAACCTGTGATAAGTCCGTTTATTATTGATTGTGCCAGTAGTGACATTGTTACCCCTTCTGGAATTTATTATTTTAAAAAAGAAAAGGTTGGAGGAATTTACTCCTCCAGTGTAACAAAAGCCCCGTCCTGGACTTCTACCAGTACATATCCTCCTTCTACGTCACCGTTCTCATCGAATTTGATGTGGCCTGAAGCTCCATCGAATTCCATCTCGTAAAGTTTGTCTTTTATCTCTTCACCGTTTGTGGCACCGTCTTCAATTGCCATTATTATGGCAGTTGCTGCGTCGTATGCCTGTGCTGCGAATGCAGGCGGTTCTTCTCCATATTCATCCATATATTTCTGTTTGAATTCCTCGGATTCCGGACTTACTGATGTGATGGTGATCCCTTCTACAGAGTCTCCGAGTTCGAGTATTGAGCCGACCTTCAATCCTTCAGAGCCGTATATGTCAGCTTCAATGCCTATTTCGGTTACCTGACGCAGCAGTGCTACACTGGAATCCGGTGTGTTACTTACAATATATACAACCTCAGGATTTGCATCCTTTATTTTTGTAAGCTGAGTTCTCATATCTGAGGAACCTGCTTCGTAGGTTTCCTCAGCAACAATTTCTCCGCCAAGAGAAGTGAATTCCTCAGTAATGATTGTTGCAAGACCATTACCATACTGATCATTAGTATAGAGCAGTGCGAGTTTTGTGTAACCTGCATCACTCATGGTCTGTGCTGCAAAGATACCCTGTCCGTCATCACCAGGTATTGTCCTGAATATATAATCTCCTGCATCTGATACGTCAGTACTGGTTGATGCCGGTGAGATCATTACCACCTGGTTCTGTTCAGCTATAGGTGCTGCTGCAAGTGTTGCAGCTGATATAAGGTCTCCTACGACCGCCTGGACATTATCAACACTTACCATTTTGTTCATTGCAGTTGCAGCTTCCTTAGTTTCGGATTTAGTATCTTCTACAATTACTTCAACATTAGAAAGGTTCGCTTCGTTAAAGGCGAGCATGGCACCATCCTTTGCGGCATTTCCATAAACTGCCGCACCACCTGTGTATGGTCCCATAATTCCTACTGTAATTGTATCCTCTCCGGTATCTTCTGTTACTTCTTCGGTATCCGTACAACCTGCAGTGAACAGAATTCCCAGAATAATTAACATCACAATAGCTACTTTGCCAAATTTGCCTGTTCTCATATTTTCACTCCACTTTTTTATTAATAGACGCAATAAAACGTTGCTTATAGCTGTATATATCTTTTTTGTTCTTTTATTTCTGAAAATTCAAGGCTGGTCATCATTTCTTTTCAAAAATCGGTTATTATATGTTCGTCAGAACAAATAGGCATATTATTTATTCGTTAAGTTTCTATCTCTGATGAAATGATCGAAAAAGACAAAGTTGTTGATAACATCAGTTCTTTTTTCAACAAATATTCCGGAAAAGAAGAACTGGAACATAAGATCGATCGGCTGGAATCTCATATAGTTGAACTTGAACTTGATGTGAGAACTGCTAACATAAGATACGAAAAAAGTACTGAATCTGAAAAAAAGGCAATTGCTGCAAAGCAAGAGGCTGAAGAAAAGCTCAATGCCGCAGAAGTCAGGCTCAAAACCCTGGAACATGAACTTGAGATACAAAAAGGCGAAGAACCCATCGAGCTCAGTTATAATCGCATTGATGTTCTCAATAAACAAAGCGCTGAAGAGTACCTTTTTTCTATCTCATCCTTCAGGTCATCTTTTGATTCATTGTTGACCGTTCGTATTGCTGCACGTGAAAGTCTGTATAGTGTCAAGTATCATGACATGCTGACTGAAAGGATAGACAGTGAAACACTTTCACTGGCAGAAAAGATCGATACATCAACAGGTTTTGTATTGTTCTACTCCCCTGACCATATTGTGAATGAGATAATTGTTCCTCCGTTACCCCTGACAAAATCATCATGGAATTCTGATGATTGTTTCGAAACCCAGGTTCTTTCCGATCTATTGAACAGTGATGCAGGTATCTGTGTACTTGTGGTTCATGCCGGTGAATCTTTTGTGGGTTTTTCCTTTGATTCGGAGAAATTCGACTCTTCCCGCATTATTAAGACAAATGTTAAAGCCAAGCACGGTAAAGGAGGTTTCAGCCAGAGGCGATTTGAGCGGCTCAGAGACGAGGACATAGCTCACCATATTGATAATGTCACTCCTGCCCTGAAAGGTATTTTAGATGAATTTGAAAGTAATATTGATTATCTTATTATAGCCGGAGATCTGCAGCTAGCAAAGGAGATAATGAAAGATGTTCAAACAGATGTAGAACAGGTTTTCTCCTCGTCCGATATTCGCATAGAAAAGCATAATATATCCAACATACTTAACCAGTTACTTATCTGTCGCAGGTACAGGCTTTGATGAGGTTTATCTATCATGCTAAGCAAAGAAGAATTCTGTGGAATAATAGATGCCCTTGGAGCTTTGACCGTGGAGGAGATCTACTCTGCTGCAAAAGAACTGTCTTTGCTCAGGGAAGATACTCCATTGAGCATGCCTTCTATAAAAAAGATATGTGAGGAAGCAGAGAAAGAAAAGCTTGTAGTTGCTGTGTCCATGGAAGAAATAGGTGAAAGCCGGGAAATCATTGATTCCAACGAGATTGAAGATGTGGAAGATGCTGAACTATTATTTTATATATCTGGTCCGAATGCCTTTCCTGAGGTTCCTTTTGAATTAAGTGAAGTAATTGATATCCTTCAACTTGATAAAAGGGATATTGATCTCAGTAGGGTTGCAGTGCGACTCAGCAGGAACCTTCACCGGCGAATAAAGAATCTCGATAGGAAAATAGACTCTTTTGAAAAAGAGAGGGTCCATGAAAAGGATCTTGAAAATATAGAGTTCAGGTACAGTGACATATTGAATCAGTATTACGATTATAGTTTCTGGCTGGAAGATGATATGTCATTGATCGAAGATGAGATACAGAAGCTCAGTGAGAGGATAGAGGTTTTGAAGTCGGCACAAGGTATTTGACTTTTAGGTATTATCAGGTACATATTATGGCAAGAGACAGGCGCGATAAGTACTACTGGAAAGCCAGGGATGAAGGCTACCGTTCAAGAGCGGCCTATAAGCTTTTTCAGATAAATGAAAAGCATAGTATTATCAAAGAAGGTGACACCGTTGTAGATCTGGGTGCCGCTCCCGGTGGGTGGCTGGAAGTCGCAAAGGAGATATCAGGCGGTCGTATCGTAGGTGTCGATCTGAAAAAGATATCACCTATAGAAGGTGTAGAGACTGTAAAGGGTGATATCACTTCAGACAGGACCATTGAAAAGATACTCGGACTTGTTGGAAAAGAAGGAGCAGACGCTGTGATATGCGATGCTGCACCAAATCTCAGCGGTAATTGGAGTCTTGACCATGCGCGTTCTATAGATCTCACCCGCTCAGCTCTTGGATGTGCAAAGAAAATACTAAAACCGGGTGGACACTTTGTTGTCAAAGTATTTCAGGGAGATATGTTCAAGGATTTTCTTGAAGAAGTGAAGGACAATTTCACCTTTACACGCTCTTATACTCCAAAGGCTTCGAGGTCTCAGAGTGCCGAGATATATGTTGTCGGAAAGAAGTTCCTCACGTCTCCTGTAAGGCGGGGCGAGCGTTTCGATGTTGAGATCAAAGAACTAGGTTCCGGTGGAGATGGAGTTGTTATGGTAGATGGTTTTGTTGTGTTTGTAAAAGGTGTTGAACCAGGTGACCATGTAAGCATCAGGATCAACGATGTAAAACCGAATTTTGCCTTTGCTGAGGTCATAAGTGCTGATAAAAGTGATAAATAGCTCTAATGTCTTAGGTTTGATAAGTTAAATTGCGGTCTGAGCAGCACTTCAATTATATTTTTATAGCATAAAATAATATCTTTTTATACTGCCTTACTCTTGTACTTATGGTACATGAAGTACTTTCATATAATGGATCTGAAGCATTCCATTGGTCTGATGTTTCCCCTGATCTCTAAAACCAAGAACGACGAACGAATATGGTTATATGAACTACGAAAATCCTGCGCCAAAAAATAGTCCAGATAATAAACCATTAAAGAAGATCATTATTTTGGTTTTTCTGGTGCTTATTGCAGGTTATTTTCTTTTTGGTGACTACATACAAAAACAGCAAACTCTGAATGAAATAGATTCCTCCTGGAAAAGAGCCTCTGACATGAGAAAGGCAGGTAACTATGAACAGGCAATGGATATCTATAATTCAGTATTCAATCTTATCACTTCAAATGAGTTTCCTCTTGAATATGGAATGAATCATTACCATCGAGGAAACACATATGGAGAAATGGCTTCTGCTGACCCTGTCAATGCTTCAAACAATCTTCAGAATAGTATCTATGCCTATGAATTGTCTCTTAATTTCATTACTAAAGATGAATATCCTGCCGAATATTCCACAGTGCAATATGGCATGGGTGATGCTTATCTTAAAATGTATGCATATACACAAAATGAGAAGGATCTGGATCTTTCTATTGCCTATTATTATGAGGCACTTGATTATTATTCCATAGCTTCGGATCCTCTTTACTTTGCTTCCATAAACAATAAGTTAGGAAATGCATGGCGTAAAAAAGGTAATGGCGACAAAGACCTCAAATCCCTTCAAAATGCATTAGAAGCCTATGAGGAATCCCTGAGGGTTTTCAGGGAAGATACTTACTCCCTGGAATATGCGGGAGTTCAGAACAACCTTGGAAATCTTTATCTTGAGATGGCTGTTTTCAATGATGAAAAGAACAATATAAAAAATGCGATAACATCTTTCAATAATGCCCTGGAGGTATACACAATAGATACCCGTCCAGTTGAATATGCCACAGTCCAGAATAATCTTGGAAATGCATATTTTGCTCTTTCGGAAATAGAAAATAAAGAAGACAATGTTGAAAAAGCGGTATCATCATATCATGAAGCATTGAAGGTCTTTACCATTAGTCTTTTTCCGGTGGAACACGATGGTGTCATCCACAATATTGCCAGGGCTTATAAAAGTCTTTGACAGATGACAATGGCTTTTGTTTGCTGATTCTCAATGAAGATAAAATGAAATTATCAGTATGACATCATTATCTTTCCTGAAGTGTCTGTACTTCTTCCACAAGTCTGTTTCCTGCGGCTATTTCATCGATGCTGTGTACAACAGCTCCAAGATTTTCAATAGCCTGTCTTATTTCCTCATAATCCAGGCTGTCACCTTCAACAGTTATCTTGACCGTTTCTGTCTGTTGATCGACCTCATAAAGACTTAAATTTACTCCGTTCACTCCCGGAAGTACGCTCAATGTCTTTGCTAATTCAACAGTCGATGGATGATGGGGTTTAAGCACATCCAGAACCAATCTTCTAATTCCTGTCAATTTTTCATCCTTCCTGATAAGAAAGCCATAATTCTTTGAACATTACGACTAATGAACATTGCCTTTATACCATTATATTACTTTTGTTTCCTACAAATGGCTTTATGTAATTTCAGCACATATTAAGCCTGAGTTTCATAAAATATCATCCAAATTTCACAATCAAAGAGGTATTTATATGATCGATATGCACACTCATACTATTTTCAGTGATGGGGAACTAATTCCCAGTGAACTTGTAAGAAGGGCGGTAGTTCACGGATACAGGGCAATAGGCCTTACTGATCACGCTGACTTCACAAACGTGGAACACATTATCAGGAACGTAAGCAAGGCTAAGTATCTTGAAGACGAGCTGGATATACAGATCAAGGTAGGTGTTGAGATAACTCATGTGCCTCCCCGGAAGATCGCTCCCCTTGCAAAAAAAGCGAAAGAACTTGGTGCAGAAATAGTTGTGGTTCATGGAGAGACCATAAACGAACCTGTAATGCCTGGAACCAATGCTGCCTCTGTGGAACTTGAAGATGTGGATATACTTGGCCATCCGGGTTTTATAACACTTGAAGAAGCAGAAAATGCACGTGATAATGATGTATGTCTTGAGATCACGGCCAGGAACGGCCATAACAGAACCAACGGGCATGTTGCCAGAGTGGGCATGGAGACCGGTGCAACACTTGTTGTTGATACGGATAGCCACAGTCCCGGTAATCTGATTACAAAGGATTTTGCCATGAAAGTGGCAATGGGTGCAGGATTGAATGAGAAGCAGGCCCGTGATGTACTGAATAACTCACAGCGTTTCCTTGATTGAACAAAATACTCTTTTTATTTTTAAAATGCCTGAAAGGATAATTGATATAAGTACTGGGATCTCCGTCAAAACTGCCGTTTATGAAGGTGATCCGCTTCCACAGATCGAAAAAGTCAGTTCCATCGAGAATGATGGTTTTGTTGTTTCAAGGATAAGCATTGGAACTCATACAGGTACTCATGTTGATGCGCCTTCTCATATTTTTAATAACGGAAAGACGATTGATGAACTTCACGTATCAACTTTCACAGGTAAAGCTGTCTTACTTGATTTGTCTTCAGGTGATTTTCCTATTACGGCAGATGAACTTGAAAAGGCATACGTTCCATACAATTCAGAGGACAATGTGAATATTATTCTGATCAGATCAAAAAACAGTTCTTCCTATTCCTTAGATCCTGATGTGGGAAGAAAGCTTGCTCCAACTGCAGGAACCTGGATACTAGAACATGGATTTCAGGTGGTAGGAGTTGATACTCTTTCCGTGGATACGGGATCTTCCCTTGTCAATCATGAGCTGTTTTTACAAAACGAAATGAATATTGTTGAGTATTTGCACTTATCAGAGGTAGTTCCAGGTATTTACTATTTTATGTGCCTTCCATTGAAGTTGGTCGGATGCGATGGCTCCCCGGCACGAGCCGTTTTAATGGACATGTCTTTTTTCGATTAACCTCTGTAATTTTATGGTTCAGATATCTGTTGTATTCACAGGATACTTTATATACAAGTATTATTATATTTAATTATGTGATTATGTGTTTGGATATTAATATTATAATATCTACAATCACGCTTCAAAAATATTAAATAACAGGATTAATATAGTATAACCGGCAATATAATCCTGTTACACGATTGCTAAAACGTTTCATGAGGGAATCGCACGAAAGCAAATCAAAAGCACTCAATGCACAGTGACAACCGTGCACAGGTAGGTATAGGTACCCTTATCATATTCATATCCATGGTCCTTGTGGCAGCAGTAGCATCGGCTCTTTTGATCAAGACTTCCGGTGTGCTTCAGCAAAAAGCGTCACAGACCGGTCAGGAGACGACACGTGAGGTAGCTTCCAATATGCGAATCGATCGTGTGGAAGGTGAACGTGCCACATATTCTACTATCACGGTTACTGATGGTGTCCTTTCAGACACCAATTTGAGCTGTTCCAAAGGTGGAATGGTGGAATGGATATCTGAATCCGGAGCTTTTAATATCACTGTTAATGGAGAAGACACTGTCTCTGTAGAAGACGGTTCATATTATGAATATCGTTTTTTACAGTCAGGTTCTTATAATTTTACTGTAACCGGAACATCCGGCAGTACTACAGGCTATGTTACGGTAGGAGATACATATGATTACGGACAGATCACAAAGTTACATATTTCCGTCTCACTGGGACCGGGTAGCGAGGATGTTGATCTTTCACAGTTAATTATATATCTTTCAGATGGTTCCCATGTTGCTAATGTCAGGTATGACACGGCAGATGAGAGTGATGAGATTCATAAACCTACTGCTGAATATTTCTCTGTAAGTCCTATAAGAACACGTGATCAGACTGTGTTCAAAGCCACACAACCTGTTTTAAGAACCGGAGATATAATGGAGGTCGTTGTCGATATACGCAGGGTGTTCATGGAAGAGGATGAGGAATATGAGGGCCTTGAACCAAGAACTGAAGTATCTTTCCAGGTAAGACCTGAAGCTGGTTCTCTTGTAGTATTTGACTTTACAACACCTGGTGCATATTTCAATGAAAAGTATATCCTGCTCAGATATTAAATATGAATTAATATTTAGAAGTGGGATAAAGTATATTTTTTATTTTCCAGGACAAGTTCGAAAACAAAGTTCCCGTTTACTGGTCCTTCAATTAAGACCCCCTGAATTTTATTTCTTTTCTGACGTTCATCGGGGAGCCACTTACCATTTTTATCCTGAGTTCCTTTTTTGAAATTTATTATATCTCCTTCAATATGGTATCTATCCCTTACTCCGTTCTCATACTGACAAATGATAGTATTGTTTTCCGGAATCCATTGGGTATCTGTCAGATTACCGTTCAGGTCAGGGTCAGGATCCACGCCGAATGCAAGATAGCTAACATCCTCCAGTTTGAATTTCAGATCACACATCGACCCATTCGGGGCATTTACTTCCTGAAGGTTCCTTGCGTATCCGTTCTGGATAGACCTGATCTCAATTGCTGCATCATTTATCTGTTTACTATCCTTTGCTCCGGAATATATCGGCAACAGATTGTTCCACGAAAAAGCCATTAAAATAATTATAGCACCGGTTATGACTAGATAGAAAACCATCTTCAGAGGAACGGTGTCGATTCCCCTTGTATCCCTGAAAATAGAATTTCTTTTAACCCCCATGCATTTCATCCCCTGGTACATTTTATTTCAGATGCCTTTTTCAGTTAGCCATTCCACGAATTTGTCAAGTGCTCTTCTCCGGTGTGAAACTGTGTTCTTGAACTCATCCCCGAGTTCTCCGAAGGTCTTCCCGTTGTAGTCGAATATAGGATCATATCCGAAACCACCTGTTCCGAGTTCTTCAAAAGCTATCTTTCCTTCAACGGTTCCGGTGAATGTCAGAGGTTCCTTGCCGGGTTCACAGTAGCCGATTACTGACTTGAAAACAGCTTTTCGGTCGTTTTCATCTTCCATGATCCTGAGAATTTTGCGGTTACCCAGATTTTTTTCAATATAGGCTGAATAGGGTCCGGGAAAACCGTTAAAGACCTTAATGAAAAGCCCGGAATCATCGACCATGACAGGCAGGCCAAGTTTATCGGATGCCATTTTTGCACCATAAGCAGCAATTGGCTCAAGATTGTCTTCCTGTAGTTCAGGATATCCGTCTGTGTTCTGTATGACCTCGAACCCTCTGGCAGAAAGTATGTCCTTTACTTCTCTGAACTTCCCTTTATTGCCTGTGACAAATACTATTTTACGCATATCTTCCTCTTTTTTCTATCTCTTTGACTCTTTCGAGTACTTCATCAGCCTTGTTAAAATCTTTTCTGTAGCCTCTGCAGAATGCCTCTATCAGTTTTTCATGATCGTGATGTGTACTTTCAAATGTCTGGAAAAGAACATGTACATCCACACCCCGTGCTTCAGTGCTGCTATCAAAAAAAGAAAGCCCGAAGTCTATCATATATATCCTGTCCTTGAAAAGAATGAGGTTGGATGTTGTCAGATCTCCATGAATGATCTCTGCCTTATGCAGCTCAGCCACAAGAAATCCTATCTGCTCACTTAATTCTTCATTGATGACATATTTTATTGCGATGCCGTCTAAATACTGCATTTTGATCGTAGAATTTTCAATGTCATAGATGACAGGTGTGGGTACACCGCCACGTCTGGCTTCTGAGATAAGTCTTGCTTCAGCTTTTGTCCTTTCCTTCCTGATCCTTTCATCAAGCTCTTTCAGACGATAGTTCTTTGGAACTCTTTCTTTGATGAGTACATCATCTTCAACTTTTACGGTTGCTTCGGCACCGCTGGTCAGATACATTCCTGCCTCCTTTCCTCAAAGCCCTCTGGCAACCATGTCACATCCACGGCATCCGGTCTGAAATTAGGATTCACATGTGAGTTTTCAATATCGATAATGTTTCCCGAACCATACATCAGCAATCCGAGATATGCTATCATGGCACCGTTATCGCCCATGAATCTTTTTTCCGGAACATAGAAAGACGCACCACGCTCAGTACACATAATTTCAAGCATTTCCCTGAGTCTCATGTTAGCTCCTACACCGCCTGCAAGCAGCACTTCATTCTTACCTGTATGTGCAAGAGCACGTTCTGTGACTTCAACAACCATGGCAAAGGCAGTTTCCTGGAATGAATAACATATATCTTCCATAGAATTATTCTTCAGTGCTTCGGTTGCAGCTGTGGATAATCCGGAAAAGGAAAGGTCCATACCTTTAACAACATAGGGAAGAGGAATGTATTTTTCCGCATTTTTTGCAAACTGTTCTATCTGTGGCCCTCCGGGATGTCCGAGTCCCGCATTCCTGGCGAACTTATCAAAGGCATTTCCGAGCCCTATATCCAGTGTTTCTCCGAAAACTCTGTATCGTCCCATGCGATAGGCCAGGACCTGTGAGTTGGCACCACTGACATAAAGGGTCACAGGATCATTTGCTGGAGTCTTCCAGCGGCCTACTTCAACATGTGCAAGGCAGTGATTCACACCCACAAGCGGTACGTCAAGGCTCAGAGCCAGCATCCTTGCGGCTGTTGCAACAGTACGCAGACATGCACCAAGGCCGGGTCCCTGTGAAAAAGAAATAGCATCTATGTCTGTTGTTTCTATTCCCTGTTTTTTGGCATCCTCAAGCACTCCCTTTACAATATAGGAGGCATACTTTGCATGGTGCTGGGCCGCTTCCCTGGGATGAATACCTCCGGTGTGAGGCCGGTACATGTCAGAAACTTCAGCAATGACATCTTTTTCATTAACTATTGCGGCACTGAGGTTCCATGCAGTACCCTCGATGCCAAGCACTGTTCCTTTCAACTTGATATCTCCGACGCTAAAAGGGGTGCAGTTGAATATTAATTTTGCTGTTTCCTGACGAATATTAAAGCCATTGTAAATATAATAATTGTCAGAATGCCCGATACTGAAGGAATACTGTTCTCTTCGCTTCCGTTTTCTTTTATTGGTCCGTACTCTGTTTTGTTATTTTCTTCCTGTGATGGCGGTGAAGGTACGGTATTGATATCCGTTACATCGACATCTGCATTTTCATCTTCTTTGATCGTCAATGTCTTTTCTGCGGTAATAGCGAAGGATGAAAATCCCTTGGTTTTTGCTTCAAAGTAAAGGTATTCTTCATCGGAATCAATCTGCTGCGTTTCAAGTGAATTCCAGACATCCTCTTGATATCTTTTCAGTGATATGGTGGCAGGGTCTAACTCATTGTCCTCGATCCATTCTTTGCTGACCCTGAATCCTATGACAGGATCTTTTATATTTTGTTCTGTGGCGTAACCTGTCTTGCCAACCCAGATATTGATATTCCTGTAGATAAATCCGGAAGCAGACATATTTGCAAATGAAGACGTATTATTTAGTATCTCAATAGTAGTGCTTATCTTTCCTGCATTCTTCAATGATTCATAACGAACATAATCAATATCATTCTTTTCGCTTTCAAAATCAAAGTCTACGATTTCATCCTTTCCAGCATAGACTGAAAGGACATCTTTGAAATCTATATTCTCATATTCTTCGCCGGTGGAACCTCCTCCGCCACCGCCTCCACCACCAGAGGAGCCGGAGTTCGATGGAACAGTAGTGCTCACAGAGTCTGTTGCCAGGGATACATTATACCAGTTGCCTATATTGCCGGCAAAGTCCACAGGTCTGAGACTGTAATTGTAAACTTTATTTGATGACAATCCGGTGTCGCTCATTTCCAAGCCCGAATAATTTGCAAGGAATGCTTCATTTTTCCATATCCCAACGTGGTCTGTGTCATCAGATGATTCCCATGTGAGTGTTACTGACGAAGAAGTGGTGGAATTTGTCAGGGTTCCAATGACAGGTTCTGTATTATCCTCAAGCGGAGCATAAATGCTCAGATGAGTGATATTTGTAGTGACTGTATGTTCTGAAGTGTTTATCAGGCTTCTGAATGGTATCCATTTCCCTTCTTCATGGTCATAATATGCGACCACTAGTTTTCCAGTATCATTTACAAGTATATGATCATAACCCAGTGTAAGTGAAACTTTCTTTCCAAACTGGTGGGAGTAGTCTGCATCAGACTCATTCATCACCCGGAAATCAATAGCATCTCCCACAAGTTTTGAGCCGTTTGTCGGTTCTTCAGCTTTGGAAATGGCAGTAGAGATATTTCCGGGATTTACGGATGTGCCGGTGACATTAAAATCAAATATCGGATCACTTATATTGCTTCCTTTTCCAGGCACGGGAATTGCTATCCGGTCACTACCTGCAACATCAAAAGTACCTCCTAGACTGAGATATATAGTAGTGTTCGAACTGAAATAATCAGCCTGGGAATTGTTGTAGATGGAAGTGACATTAACAGTGTTTGTTCCACTAACAAGGGGTATATTGCTGATATTGAATATACCGTTTGAAACAGGGTATGAATGATTAGTAATTTCTCCGTTAACATAAACTGAGACATTTGTTGCGATCCCCGCACTTCCGTTCAGTGCAAAATCACTGTCAGGAAGATAGTATATTGCTCCGGCGGCAGGAGCATTAATTTCAGGCCCATCTGTAAATACTGTGAAATTAACGGTTGTTGAGTTTGTAATACATGTGATATCTTCGGCAAATATTGTAATGTTGTGCCTTCCTTCGTTCAGACCAAGTGTAGTATTGAAAGAGTATCCGGCCTGTAATGTTGAATTTGTTCCGCTGTCAACATTGTACCAGAAGTTGCACCATTTATTGCTACTTGCATTAATGTAAAAATTATCTTCCTGTATAACTGAATTCTCTTCTGGCTCTTCAATACTTAGTACGTTGTCTTCAACACTAACATAAAATCGCCAGTTGTAGCTGATTTGCTCATTCATATTTGTCAGTGCTTCAACAGATACGTTGTGGAATCCTTCGGAATATGGTTGAGCAGTAATATTACTGACTTCGTATCCACCACTGATATTCTCTGATGAGTGAACCACCGGTGCTCCGTCAATTGTCATATCAATGGTGTTTTCGTTGATTCCGTGTGGGTGCGTGATATTTACTGAAACTGCCGTAGTACTATTGGTTGTGTACGCATTATTCTGAGGATATTCGTTGATATCGGATGCAAAGTACAATACAAGTGAGAAATTCTGAGGACCCTGAGGTACATTTGTACCATTTACAATGAATTTATATGTTCCTTCAGAGGGCTCACTGAGCTCTACTCCCTCAACATTGTTCACCGTATCAGGAGCCCCGTTCCCATAATAAATGTCATCAGGCCCGATGACTTTCAGATCGAGATTGTTCACAAGTTGTAGTCCTGCAGCTGTATCTCCCGGATAGTCGGTCCAGACGAGGGTCACTCTGAGAGGTTGGGCTGCATTAAGGATATCATAGCTTGTATTCCAGGATTCGTTTGTATCCAGAGGCTCGGGGTTATCAAAATATTTGATGATTTGAGGGTATTGGGGATATATGGAATTTTCAATATCAATACGTCCCCAACCCTGTGAATAATCAGGTCTGATACTGATCTCCTGATAATCCCCTGATCCGTACTGTCCGGGGGTCAGGTTAAATGCCCCGTTTATCAGCGTTGCTTTAATCAGTGCAGCGCTAGGGTTACTTACATTTTCCACTTCGGTATAATATTCCCTTACAAGAGCGGCTGATCCTGCAGTTACCGGAGTTGACATGCTTGTACCACCCATATATATATAGTTATCGTCGAATATTCCCCATCCTTCTCCAGAGGTCATACTTGATCTTGCAGAAATTATAAATGTTCCCGGAGCAACAACATCAGGTTTGATCCTGCCATCATTTGTTGGTCCACGGCTGCTGAAGGCTGCAATACCTTCCCTGTCGTCAGCCATATAGTCATCTTTTATTGGATTTACCGGATAATTTGCAAGCCATGAACCGCTTCCCCAGTTAAGGTAAGGGAATATTCCGAAACTTTCACCTCTGTCGTTTTCGGATGCACCTACTGTAAGACAATTCTTTGCGGTAGCAGGTGACCCGATAGAACCCTGGTCTATTACTCCGTCCCCATTTGAATCAACTCCGGAATTTCCGGCTGAGAACAATATCAACATGTCCGGGTTTTCCCACATAAACCGGTCAACTTGTTGTGATTCCTGGGTGTACTTCCCATTTAAACTACTACCCCAGCTGTTGGT
Organism: Methanolobus sp.; assembly: GCA_021767785.1. Taxonomy (GTDB): domain Archaea; phylum Halobacteriota; class Methanosarcinia; order Methanosarcinales; family Methanosarcinaceae; genus Methanolobus. Next base: position 3,227 of record JAASSR010000029.1, on the reverse strand, counting down.
ATGTATCCTTGCTCCGTGGTCATATGCCGGCTGGAATATATCACTGAGATTTTCCGGAAGATAAAGATAGTGACTTTCATCACCCACAGCCTGGAACACCAGTTTGGCTTCAGGTGCCATTCCACTGTATTTTCCCGATGAAAGTGAACCGTTACCCAATACAGAACCTGCGACATGAGTTCCGTGGCCCAGAAGATCTGCCGAACTTCCGTCTCCTGATAGGTCAGTGATGTTGACTATCCTTCCTCTCAGATCGGAATGCATGGAGTTGTTATTCACTCCGGTGTCAAGTCCGCTGTCACATACAGCAACAATCTGTCCGCTACCATTGAGTCTGTAGGTTCCCTGTATAGTATCCACATTGATTATGCTTGCAGCAATATCATTGTTCACGGTTGGCTGTACGTATTTTTCTATCCATCTGACTTCATTGATAGCCGCTATTTCCGGGATTTTATCTGTTGAGATACGTACTTTCAGGACATTTCCCGAATCCGAAACAATGTTTCCGCCGACCTCTTCAATGGATCTTGTGATCCCCGGATTATCCTTTGCGGAGAAAAGTAATACGTGATATATATTATCAACATCAGATCCACTTGCAATTAAAGCATTTTCTGAGGCTGAAATTTCGGGATCATATTTGTATGATGGTTTATAATCACCTATCCACTTTACAAAATCAAGTTCCTGTATCTGACTTTTTGTTTTTTCATTCATTTTGAAAACAAATGCGTTATTGGGAATATAACTAAAGATGATAGCTCCTGTTGATGTTACGTTCTTTTTCCATTTTTCTCTCACAGGACCGGTAAATTGCACAATGTAGTATTTTCCGGTGTCTTCTTCTATTGACAGAGTAGAAAAAGTCTGCACAGATGTACCGTTGTTATTCTCAGGTTCGCTGATCTTATCTGTGTCTATGTTACCTGCTTTCAAAAGAATAAAATTACTGTCATCTGTTTTCATGTCGTCTGCACTTACAAAAGTAATTGGGACGATGAGTAACATAATAGTCATAATACCTAGCAAGGTCCTGTTTTTTTTGACCATGAGCTAACATCCTTTATCTCTATTTAGAATAAAGGACCATTGATTTTAATATATTTATATGTACTGTATTATAAAATATATACATATATTGCGATCTTTTCAGGATATATTGTCTATATAGTTACCTCTTCCTTAAAAGGAAGCAAGTGAATATAACTATCAATAAGGAATAGATACCCGAAATTGTATTAATTGTATTTTCAATTGTATTTTCGGGCTGTATCTCATTGTCCATAGACACTTCAGATTCCGATGCTCCACTATCCTGAGGTGAAAATCTGGTCTCATTCTCTTGAACAATTTCTTCTTCAGGTATTGATTCACCTGTGATCACAAAAGGTGAAAAACCCGGTGTAATTGATTCGAAGTAGATGTGTTCTTCATCAGAACCTGTTTTGGTGGTTGGAAGTTCGCTCCATCCGTCACTGTATCTGTTAAGAACAATACTATCTTCATCAATATTATTGTCCTCGATCCAGTTTCTGGATACTCTGAACCCGATTACAGGATCAGCGATATTATTTTCTGTTGCATATCCGACTTTTCCTACCCAGATGTTGATATTTCTGTAAATCTCTCCGGATGGTTGTGAATCCACGAATGTTGACTTATCTTTCAGTATTTCAATGGTCACGGATACTGTTCCTGAATTCTTCAGGGATTCGTAACTGACATACTCAATGTCATTGCCATCTCTCTGGAATTCGAATACTACATTACCTGTACCTACGAAGACAGAACTGACATCCTTAAGTTCAATATTCTCAAATTCCTCTCCAGTGGTGCCACCGCCACCACCTCCTCCACCGCCTCCGCTGCCTGTGGGGATAGAGGTTGTGGTTGTTGATGATGTGGATGCTGATACTTCCGTAACGTTGATAAGAACGGTGAGATTGTCATAATATTCACCATCAGTAACTGTGAAATTTGCCGAATGATTTCCTATCTGTTCATTGTTAGGGGTCCAGTTAAATAATAAACTGGAATCGTTGAATGTTGAACCATTAGGTATATCTATTACGGAATAATCAAGTTCATCTTCATCGATATCCGTTGCATTAATACTGAAACGCAGATCTTGTGTCGCTTCTATAGTTTTCTTTTCAACGGATTCAAACTTAGGTGGAGCATTTACATTTTCAACTTTTATTGTTATCACTTCAGTATCATTAAGATTATTGGCAATTGAAATGAACTGGACATTATAACTTCCCGAATCATTATATCCTGTATGCCAGTTGAATATGCCTGTTGTCGCGTTAAAATGTGCTCCTTCCGGAAGGTTGCTGACATTATATATAATCGGATCATTATCATGATCGATCGCTGAAATTACAAAATTAAGAGTTGAATTCTCATTAACTGTCTTATTTCCAATCGGATAAAGTATCGGCTCTCTGTCTGTATTCACTACTTTTATTGTGACAATCTCCGAATTATTCAGTCCATTTGCTTCGGCAATGAATTCTACATTATGATCTCCGGAGTCGTTGTAATCCGGTACCCAGCTAAAATTTTTGCTGGAAGGATTGAAATCCGCTCCTTCCGGAAGATTCATCGCAGAGTAAGTTATTTCATCTCCATCAGGGTCTCTGGCTGAAATATTGAACGTAAGAAGCTGATTCTCATCAGCTGTTTTATTTCCTATATGACTAAGTACAGGTTCTCTGTCTACGTTTTGTACTGTTATGGTAATGCTCTGGTTATCAATATCAATACCATCGGTAACATTGAATTTAACATGGTAAACCCCGGAATCGTTATAGGTCGGTGTCCATGTAAAATTGTTATCTGTAAGAGATCCAAAGCTTGCATTTGTGGAATAAGTGAGTTTATCTCCATCATCGTCAGTTGCTGACAGATTTATAAGAAATGTTTCATTTTCATTGACCTTTTTATCTTCAATGTTGTGGAGAACAGGAGCATTGTTTGAAACTTGTAGGTCCACATTGAAGTTCCAGGAATAAGAGAACTGCTGTCCTGTATCCGTCAGAGCTGTGACAGATACATTATAACTTCCATTCTGATAAGGTTCAGGTGTGTTGTATTGTATCCTGTATCCGTCGGTTATACTTTCGGAACTGAACGATACCGGCATATCGTTAATTTTCATATTTACAGAACCCGGATCAACTCCTGATGGATGTACGACATCAGTAGATACTGCAGTTGTG
>JAASSR010000028.1 GCA_021767785.1 Methanolobus sp. | reverse complement strand
CTGGGTGCTCTGGATGATATTATCTTAATTCCTCTTGGATTAATACTTGTAATGAAAATGATTCCCGAAAATATCATGAATGAGTGCCGACATAAAGCTGAATGTGAACTTTCCGCTGAGAACTCCTCAGGTTCTGCATCTTAAATTATCCACTTCTTTGTCACAATTGCAAGGAGTATTGTGGAATCATGAGCAAGCAAAAAAATCCCTGGATAGATGTTGAAGGCGAGGATATTCCGGCGACAATAAAACTTGATCCGATCGTTTTCAGGTACACACATCCTGATGCTCGTATTCTTGATGTTGCCTGTGCCACGGGAAATGTGAGCATGGAATTTGTCTATCATGGTTTTTCTGTCACAAGCATTGATATCAATCATAATGCTCTGCAAAAAACTGCGAAAGCAGCCATAGATAATAAAGTCTCAATCCCTCCTGCATTTGCAAGAGCCACAGCCGTTGATCTCCCGTTTGCAGACGAAAGCTTTGATATAGTTATACTACAGGCATTGCTGACCATCTTAGTCTCAAAAAATGACCGCATCAGAGTGATAAGAGAAGCCTATAGGGTCCTTAGACCAGGCGCATATCTTTATATTGCCGATTTCGCACAGACATGGCATTCGAAGCTCTATCGTGAACGTTACCTCAGGGATCTGCCGGTGACAGAAGAAGAGGGTTCTTTTTTAGCCTATGATGAAAAGACTGGTGAAGTAGCTTATACTGCTCATCACTTTACTGAAAAGGAACTGGTGTTTTTGCTGATAGGGAACGGGTTTGAGGTGGAGTTCTTCAAAAAGGATACGTTTGTGACAAGGACCGGGAATCGGGTAAATGGATTTGTAATTATCGGTAAAAGATCTTAAAGCGATTTTTGCTTCATTTCCCCCACTCCTTTGACGTAAATATAAAAAGTCCCTTGCTCCGCTGAAGCCTTTTGTATATCCCCTGATCTCCTGTCAAATAATCGGAAATATAACTGTTAAAAAGGACCTTCTAACTTTAAGTCCAATCTTATTTCATTTCTCATTTTGAAAGTAGATTATGAAAACCATAGGCCACAATGTTTTTACAATATATGTGATATCAGTTCCATCTGTTCTTCTTTTCACTTAAGATCATTTAAATGGAAATACCAACTGGAACAGAAAGTGACCCAAATGGTAAAAAGAAATACAGATAAAGACCTGCTTAAAGAGAAAGGTTTTCTTTCCCAGAGGCAGGAAGATTACTTCTCAATGCGCCTGCATGCGGCAGGTGGAAACGTGACATCCGACTACCTGAGAGCAGTTGCAGACGCTGCTGATAAATATGGTAAAGGATATGCTCACATAACCTCACGTCAGGGAGTTGAGATACCCTTTGTACATCTGGATTATACGGACACTGTAAGTGAGCAGATGAATGCAGCAGGGATCGGTCCGGGTGCATCCGGGAAAAAGATACGTGCTGTTGTGGCATGTCAGGGAGAAAGGGTGTGTAAACGCGGTCTTATAGATTGTCAGGGAATGTGTGAGAAAATAGATGTGCTCTACTTTGGAAAACCGGTGCCCTATAAGTTCAAGATAGCTGTGACAGGATGTCCTTCTTCATGCCTGAAGGTTCAGGAGAATGATTTTGGTATAATGGGTTTTTCGGAGCCTGTCTTTGTAGAAGAGAATTGTGTCATGTGCAGACAATGTGAGAAAGTATGTAGTTCTTCTGCTATTACAATAGATAACGGTAGTCTCTATCTTCACAGAAATAAATGTGTATCCTGTGGATTATGTGTGCAGGCATGTCGCAGGGATGCAATGCAGGTTAAGGAACAGGGATATACTATCTTTGTTGGCGGTAAGGTCGGTAAAAGACCACGCATGGGTGACAGGTTGTTAAGAACTGAAAACCAGGAAGTTGTATTTGATATCCTTGAAAAGACACTTGAATATTATCGTGAGAAAGCCCTTGAAGGGGAGAGATTGGGTGATGTGATCGACAGGTGTGGTATTGACGATCTCGGGGAAACAGTGAAATAAAGCCTGCATAATAACCTATATCTGCACATCATCAAAAACGACCATTATTTTGTTTATCGGAGCATTCATGAAACCAGAAACCAAAGCGCAGCTTATCTCAATTGGTTCAGTCAATATGGACCCTTCCCTGATTCACAGATCAACCATTCCCACCGCTGGTCCGGGTGCCGGAAATGTGGCTTTTTTTTTCAGTTCAGAAGGACATCGTGTACGTCTTGCAGTAAAAAAAGAGTCTCCACTGGAAGCTGAGATGGAAGGTAAGGACCTCGTTATAAGAAAGGGCGATGTCGAAATTGCGCGGGGAAGCATCGAAGAAGAGCTGATCCATTGTCCGGATCAGGCTTTCATCACTATGTGCGAGCAGTGCATCTTCGATTGCAAGTTCTGTCCTGTCCCGAAACTTGAAGGAAAGGTCAAGACTATGGAGCAGATGCTCAAGATGATATCAGATGCCCATGATACCGGCCGGATGAAATCTATATCAATTACATCAGGTGTCGAAATATCTGCACAGAAAGAGGTTGAGAGGGCAGAAGAACTCATCCGCAGGCTCAGAGAAAAATATAATGTTCCAATTGGCGTCTCTGTCTATCCCACAGAGGACTCAACCCGCAGACTTAAGTCAGCAGGTGCTGACGAGTTGAAATACAATGTTGAAACAATGGATCGTAAGCTCCATGAGGAATTATGTCCTGATCAGGACCTTGAGTTCCTTCTTGATGCACTGATAGAAGGAGTAAAGGTATTCGGTAAAAACAAAGTCTGTTCCAATTTTATAATAGGTCTTGGAGAAACTGATGACTCGGCCAGAAAAGGTATAGAGGAACTTGTATCCATTGGTGTCGTACCGATCCTCAGGGCTGCAGCCAGTCATCCTTTAAGGGAAGGAGAGGTAACGGTGGAAAGGCCATCTTCAGAAAGGCTACTGAATCTTAACCGTTTCCTGAAGGACAAACTGGATGAATACGGTCTGCGTGCAGATACTTTTGATACTATGTGCCTGCCGTGCACGGGCTGTGACATCAATCCTCATGTGGATTTAGAGCCCTGATCCTTAAACTTCTTTTCTAGTTATTTTTCATTCTTTTCTCAATGATAGCAGGCCAGACAGAAGCTGCCACTATCATACTCAGGATAAACACGAAGACCATACCTGCAATGATATCCACCTGACTGTACAGGGGCACAGCCCTTGAATTGTTAACAGTAAAGGAAAGAACTGCAAAGATACTCACAAGTATAAGTGAAGAAACGATGCTGGCAATAAGTGTATATTTTCCTGTATTTGTTACACTACTATCCATGCTATTTCTCCTTTATTTAATCCTGCTTCTCTTCATGAGAAGTGAATTTGTCGTTACCGATACAGAGCTCATTGCCATGAAAGCCGCTGCAAGTTCCGGACTTATCACTATTTTTGTAATGAAGGGATAAAGTATTCCTGCTGCAAGCGGGATTCCTATACTGTTGTAACCAAATGCCCAGAAAAGATTCTGCTTGATCTTCTTCATTGTCAGGTGGCTCAGTTTTATGGACGCGAGCACATCTCTCAGATCATTTTTTATCAGGACGATACGTGCGGATTCCATTGCAACATCTGTGCCTGCTCCCATTGCGATCCCTATATCGGATTGTGTAAGTGCAGGCGCATCATTGATGCCGTCGCCTACCATTGCAACAATTCTACCTTCATCCTGAAGCTTTTTGATCTCAGAAGCTTTATCACCTGGAAGAACTTCAGCCAGTACTCTGTCAATACCAAGTTGTGCCGAAATTGCATTGGCAGTTCTTCTGTTGTCGCCGGTTATCATCACAACTTCGATACCCATGTTCTGAATTTTTTCCACGGCTTCCTTTGAGTTATCCTTGAGCGTGTCCGCAACAGCAACAAGTCCGATAATATTACCTTCCATTGCCACAATCATTGCAGTCTTGCCTTCGAACTCAAGTCTTTCCATATCATTATTGATGAGGGATATGTCAACACCATTGTTCTCCATGAGCTTGCGTGTTCCCAGCAATATATTGCTTCCGTCAATTGTTGCTTCAACACCATGCCCGGCAATTGATCTGAAATCCTGTACATTCTTTATTTCCAGTTCCCTGTCCTCGGCGCCTTTCACGATAGCTTCTCCAAGGGGATGTTCTGATCCCTTCTCCGCGCTTGCTGCAATTGCAAGTACCTCATCTTTATTATGTTCAGAAGCCAGCACGATGTCTGTAAGTTCGGGTTTGCCTTTTGTCAGGGTCCCGGTCTTGTCGAAAACAATAGTATCTATTTTCAGTGTTCTTTCAAGGGCTTCTCCGCCTTTGATCAGTATACCGTTCTCGGCACCTTTGCCTGTACCTACCATTATGGCGGCAGGTGTCGCAAGCCCCACAGCACATGGACATGAGATCACAAGAACTGTAATTGAAATAAGCAACGAGAACAGAAAAGGACTTTCAATTCCCGAATTAAGTGCAACATTGAATCTCTCGTATCCGATGAAATACCAGAAGAAGAATGCTGCCAGTGCAATGACGTGAACTACAAGAATGAAGTGTCCGGCAACCACATCGGCAATACGTTGTATAGGTGCTTTGGAGTTCTGGGCATTTTCCACGAGTTCTATAATTCTTGCAAGGGCGGTGTCTGACCCCACATTAGTTGCCCTGAACTTAAGTGCCCCTGACTTGTTGATAGTAGATCCTATTACCATGTCTCCTGAATTCTTTTCAACAGGTATGCTCTCGCCTGTGATCATTGATTCGTCCATGGCAGAAGAGCCTTCAATGACAACACCATCAACCGGTACTTTCTCTCCGGGTCTTACAAAAACAATGTCATCAACCTGCACATCCTCAACAGGTATTTCTTTCTCATCGCCATCAACGACGATACGTGCAGTCTTAGCCTGAAGTCCGATCAGTTTCTTGATGGATTCGGATGTTCTTCCCTTTGCCCTTGCTTCAAGATATCTGCCCAGGGTTATGAATGTAATTAGCATCACAGCAGTATCATAATACACATGTTCATAACCGGGTCCGAGATTAAGATAACTGGCTGCTATGCTGATGACATAAGCTGCGCCTGTTCCTGTGGCAATTAGCAGGTTCATGTCTGTGACGCCATGTTTCAGGCCACGGTAGGTGCCCACGTAGAACTGTCTTCCGGGGAAAACCATTACGATGGTTGCCAGCAGGAACAGCAGGTTCTTATTTGAAAAGAGATCGGGCACAAATCCGAAATATCCAGGGAACATCCCTTTCATATTTCCGAGCATAATAGGTATCAGAATAACAATGGATAGAAGCAGGTTGTTTTTCTGATCTTTGATCTCTTTTTCCCTTTCTTTCCTTTCCCTGTCTTCGGCTTCATACCGGTCAACCGGAAGCGAGGCAGAGTAACCTATTCCTTTAATGGCGTTTTTCATCTCGTCAACAGATACCATTGAGGAATTATACTCAACCTGTGCTCTTCCTGTTGTGATATTAACATTTGCGGAACTGACACCTTTCAATCTCCTCAGTACTTTCTCAACATTCCCGGAACATGCAGCGCATTTAATGCCGCCGATCTCAAGTACAATGCGGTCTTTTACAACATTATATCCAATGCTTTCGATAGCATTTTCCATCTCTTCAGGACTGATGATTGCCGGATCATAACTAACAGAAGCCCTTTCCATGGGCAGATTAACAGAAGCTTCTGCCACACCATCCTGCTTTTTCAGAGCTTTTTCCACATTTTGTGCACAGGCAGAACATTGCATGCCCGAAATCTTGAATGTGATTTCATTTACAGAGCCCGGTTCTGCTTTTTGTATATCAGGCTTTTCCTCTTCAATTACAACAGGACATGCAGCTTCTTCTGCTATCGGAGCAGGACAGGTTTCATTTCCGACTTCATATCCTGCATCAGCAACCACCTCTTTTATTTTTTCAATACTTATTTTCTCTTCGTTAAAATCAACGGATGCTTTTTCTTCTTCAAGACTGACCTCTACGGAGTTCACACCTTCAAGAGCTGCGATGGCATCTGTGACACGCTTGTGGCAATGCATACATGTCATGCCATAGATTTTGATATCGGTTTTCATTATTCTTTGAAAAAAGGGAGCAATTAATTCATTTTCGGGTTTCAGCCTACAACAGTGTAACCTGCATTCTTTATTGCTGCCTTGATCGAATCTAGACTTGCAACGGCAGGGTCAAAATTAACTGTTGCCTGCTTTGTGGCAAGATCAACATTTACTTCGTTTACACCGTCGACTGCACCGATGGCTTTTTCCACAGTTGCCTGACAGTGTCCGCACATCATGCCTTCTATTTTTATTATTTCTGTGATCATTGTATGATTCTCCATTATTTTTATTTAGCAAGGTAGTTATATAGTTTTCACGCTTGTGAAGTGTCTCTGAAAGATTATAATGTCCTCACGCACTGCTCTATCATATCTTTCCATTTTCCGGGATTATCAACCAAAAGGGAATGTTTTGCAACAGGAACTGAATCCTCTGTAACTATCAACTGGTCTTTTTTAAGAAATCCTCCTTTCATTTCCACACCAACAATTTTTTTGTTATCTATATCATTGAGGATACCTTTCGCTATATCTGCCACAACAAGACGCTTGTTAGTTAGCATTGTTAATTCTTTCCCGTTTCTGAATGAGGTTATCAGGTACTCCCCTTTAAGGTATGCAGGGCGAAGATTTTCAAATATTTCCACCAGGCTGCCCGACTTTCCTGAACTGATGGGATATAGTTTGAGTTCTTTGTTCCCAATGATGAGTATGGACCTGTTTGCTTCAGTATGTAAACCTAATATCTTTTTGACTTCTATCTTTTCTTCTATTTGAGAATTCTTTGAGAACAGTCCGGTACTCTTTCTTTTGAAAAACAGGTTCTTGTTTGTAATACTGAGTGTGAACTTTTCATTTCCCATCATTACAGTTTCACTGCCAATTACCTGTTCACCGCTTTTAAGGATAGTTCCGTCCCCTATTACCTCAGAAGTCCTTTCGGTTTGTTTTTCGGAAATATATCCGGCATCATTTTGTTCATCAGGGAGATAATACTCGAGCATTCCAATGAGCAGATTCCCGTCAATAAGTTTAACATTATGTTCAGCAGCTTCTTCAATAGCCTCTTTGGTGAAGAAAGAGGTTGACACGATAATAACACCATCCACACGGTCCCGATATTTAAGACTGCTGTATTCTCTTATTTCTTTTACACCTACAGAATGTGAATATCTTTTTGCCTGCACAAGCCATGTATGTGAAAGCCCGAAATTCTCTATCCGGATTATCAGGTCAATTCCACGATCTCTGGAATATCGGGTAAGCTCTGTCAGGTACCCCATCTTTGAAAAAAGCCCTGAGAGCAGTACCTCAAATTCATGCGGTTCGATCTCTAGCAGATTTTCAAATGTCCATTTCGGTTTTTTCACCATGTTGGTTATATTTATCTGTTGTTCTCTGATTTATCCTTTTTTCCCGGATGCAAACGGTATTGTTAAGTTCTCACACAACCATACAAACAGTTAAATGTGTTGAGAGCAGATAGTAAGAACAAATGCAATATCTATGTTAAATCATGTTTACAGTTAAATATGTGTAAACGTAATAATATTTGAAAGGGTGAATTCAATGGATGAATTAGAATATATAAGGCAGAAAAGGATGCAGGAACTTCAACAGTCCATGGAAAAGAAACAGATTCAATATCCTTCAGCTCCGGTTACAATTAATGATGCTTCTTTTGATGAATTCGTTTCAAAATACCAGCTTGTTCTTGTAGACTGCTGGGCACCCTGGTGCGGGCCGTGCCGAATGCTTTCTCCTGTACTTGATGAACTGGCAACGGAAATGCAGGGAAAACTGGCCATAGGAAAACTGAATGTCGATGAGCAAAAAATGACAGCAGTAAAATTCGGAATCACAAGTATCCCTGCGATGCTCATATTCAAAGAGGGCAAATTTGTTGACAAGCTCATCGGTGCTGTCCCTAAGCAGAATATCATTCAGAAACTTCAGTCTTATATGTGAGGGAAACTAATGGGCCATAAACCAAGAATTGCGGAAAGTCCTTCGGTACGCTTACTTGATCTTAAGGATAAATCAAAATCATATTTTATTGTAGCATCGGTGGAAGTGGGAAACACTACTACCAAATGCATTCTAACTGCAACCGACCTTGAAGCCGGTAAGACTAAGATGATCACAAAAACCGTAAGCATGACAAGGGACGTTCGTCTTCCTAAACCTGGGGAAGAGGTTTTTGGAAAGACACTGAACGGTGTGGAACTGACAAGAGAATCTGTTGGTGAACTTGTAAGGGATACCCTTCTTGGAGCCGTAAAAAAAGCAAATCTTGATATCGAGACCGATATTCATTTTGTTGTCAGGTCTACAGGTGTTGTTGCCGGTTTTGATTCCCCTGACGAGGTAGGTGAGTTCATCAAGGCACTTGCCGATGGTTGTCTTCTGGCAGGTGTACCTCCAAACAGAATGACCCCTCCTATGTCGATAACAAATATTCCTGACAGGTTCAGGAAATACTCCAAACTTGAAAAGGTGATATTTGACGGTGCGGTAGCAAGTGTAACTCCTCCGGTGGGAGCAACAGGTGTTGAAATAGTCGCCAATGAGATGGAAGGAGAACTCGCAACTGCAGGGATAAAAGAAGGTGCTAAATGGGTGGATGTGGACTTCAGAAACCCGTGCATCTCCATGGACTTCGGAACTACTCTTGATGGCAGGATTATAAGTCCGGATCTTCCATATGCAAGAACTATCGGTAATTTCTGTGGCTATGCAGGTGCTATTCCGGATGCCATCATTAAGGGAACCGGTCTTGTTGATCCAGATAAAGGTACAGCACTTGATATTTCTGATTCAAAGCCACTGGGTGGCCTCTCACTCAGATTTAAATCGAAGATGATCAGAGAATATGCGGAAAGGATACTGGAATACATTGTAATTGAAAAGGTTCCGAAAGGGCGCAAGAGGTATGGTAGTGTTCCGGTTAATTCCGAGGCTGCAGATGCTATAAAGGTTGTTCTTATAGGTTGTGATGTAGGAAACAATGGCTCTGACATGGATAAACTTTCAGAGCTTGGTGCTGAGATATACGAAAAGCATAATCTGAAAGTCCTTTTTGCGGTTATAGACGAGGTCATGGGTCGGGTTGTACAGCAGCTAATTAAAGTGGCACAGGACGAAGGTCTTGTCTTTGAAGACACAGCAGTAGGTGTCACCGGCAGAGCGGGTATTTCCGGAAACAAGCCAAAACTAATACTGAAGTATCTGCATGAGCTTGGAATCAACAGCAATATAGAGGAACATGTTGTTTTTGTTGATGATGGTCTTGCGCGGGGTGCTGCTGTCATGGCAAGATGTATGAATTCCCTGGGAACGACCTTCAATCCGCTGGGTGGTCACAGGGGTGGAAAATGTATACTCGGTCAGCGTATTAAACTGCAGAATAAATAAGATATCAAAGGGCAGGTTTTACCTGCCTTTAAATCCGTTGAATAATAAAATCCAGATCTCAGAAAAACAGTAATTTCAGGCTTTTCTTTTCTGTCGCCTTTTCATTTCTTTCTTAAATTCGATCTCATGATTTTTTATGGATTTTTCGTACCTGTTATTGGGTTTTGTACTTTTCAAAATCCCACCTCATAATGGATCAATGAATGCTGCTTATAATTGCCCCATATGATAACTTCTGAAAGCTTATTTTAAGCCTTTTAGATCTATAGCCTTTCTTAAATGAGCTCAATGCATGCTTTCTGTGTTGCGATATATGTTACTATTAAAACTTAATTTGTCAGCATAAATTTATAGTTTTTGTATGTCCATTAATCTGTCTTTTTCGATCAAAAGGTTTTTACAGATTATTTTGAGATCCCAAAACGGGAACATAATTGCTTGAGATTCATAGTATTGATGACATCAGAAGGTTCTATCCAGGCCCGCCTTGCAACATCAATTCCGAAAATGATATTATCAAAATGATCAATTGCATGGGTATCAGTGTTGATGGCAAGCATTACACCATTTTCCTTTGCTTTTTTTGCATTTATATCGTTCAGGTCAAGTCTCCAGGGAGAAGAATTGATCTCAAGTACTTTATCATTATCTTTGGCCACTGATATTATTGTTTCAATATCCACATCGTATGGAGGACGTTTTCCGAATTTTCTGCCGGTTGGATGAGCTACTATATCTACATATTCGTTCTCCAGGGCAGATACTATCCTTCCGGTCATCTTTCTTCGACTCTGTTCAAGACCTGCATGCACCGCGACAATGACAATGTCAAGCCTCTCCAGTATATCATTGCTATAATCAAGTTTTCCATTGGTTTTGATGTCACATTCTGATCCGGAAAGGATACTGATATCGTCGCATTTATCATTGATCCTTTCAACTGCATCTATATGTTCAAGAAGTCTTTTTTCTGACAGACCGTTGGCTACAACTGTGGATTGCGAATGGTCGGTGATGGCAATATATTCATATCCTCTCTGTATTGCAGCCTCAGCAAGTTCTTCAATGGTATTTATTCCGTCACTCCAGTTGGAATGAACATGAAGATCACCTTTTATATCTTCTTTTTCTATCAGTTGCGGAAGATGACCTCTCAGGCTAGCTTCGATCTCTCCTCTGTCTTCTCTGATCTCTGGTGGGAGATGATCCAGTCCCAGAAACTCATAGATACTCTTTTCCTGATCACATGGTATCAAATTGCCGGTTCCCTCATTTGTAAAACCATATTCATTAAGCCTGTATCCCTTTGAGAGAGCAAGTTCTCTTAAATGGATATTATGTTCTTTTGAACCAGTGAAATGCTGCATCATTGAACCAAAATCATCTTTTCTCACCATTCGGATATCCACACGGAAGTTTTCCGGATAAAGAACAGATGCTTCTGAAATACCGGATTCGAGAACTTCCTCCACATTTTTCATATTCGTGAAGAATGCGACAGCTTTTTCTGGTTCTTCTGAAATTGCAATGAGGTCTATGTCTCCTACAGTGTCTCTTTTCCTGCGCAGACTTCCTGCTATGGTTACCTTTTTTATATGAGGGCATGAGCTCAATTCATCCTTGATCTCTTCTGCAATTTCCATTCCAAGTGCCAGTGGATGTCTTCCCTGATCTTTGTCTTCTTCTAATCTGATAATGGATCTTAGAATCTTTTCTTCCTGTTTTTCTCCCATTCTCGGTAATCTTCGTATTCTGTGATCTTTTGCAGCCTTTTTTAGTTCATCAACTGATTCCACTCCCAGTTTTTCATAGAACAGCCTTGCTTTTTTTGGTCCGATCCCCGGAATGTTCATGATCTCTATGATCCCTGGTGGTACTTCCTCAACGATTTTTTCATAGCTCTCAAAAGTTCCCGTTTCCAGCATTTCCACTATTTTCCCTTTCAGTATCTTTCCGACACCAGGAATGTCTTCGATTTTCGCTTCTTTGTGTAAGACCTGCAGTTCTTCATCAAGTCCCTTAATGGTTCTTGCTGCGTTTGTATAGGCCCTTGTCTTGAACTGGTTCTCTCCTTTGAATTCAAGAAGTCTGGCCATACGATTGAACATTTCAGCTATGCGGATATTGTCCATGGTTCACCATTTACTGACTATCTTCTTTTTTTCTTTTGATAGCTTCTTCTACAGCTTGTTTGTGTATCTCGGCGGATTCATGGATGCCTCCAATACCTCCTCTTACAGCCCTGCATGGATACTGCTGTATAAGAAGACCGGCCCTTGAAGGTGCATCTTCAATTTTTGTTCCCACAAGTTCCTTTGCCATGTGCCATGTGCTTCCACACGGTGCTCCGCATAATACTTCTACGGATTCTATTATACCTTTATCAATATCAATTTCAAGTACAGGACTTGAAAGACGTGAGCATAATTCCTTTGTTTCGGGCTTTTCCCGCAGAGTACAGCATATCTCTTCAACTTCAATGAGCATGCTGTATTTTTCAGCTATCTTTCCAAGTTCTATTACCGGTGCTTTAGAAGGACCTCCCGGCACTATCAAAGCTTTGACACCTCTTTTTCCGGCTGCATGTGCTATTGCAATTGTAAGATCGGGATGAAGTGAATATGTGATAACAATATCAGAATCAAATACTGAGCTGTCTGTTTTGAGTTCTTTGAGGAACTCTTCGGGTTCATCAATGAATTCCGGAAGCATCTCTGGTACTGAAGTGTAAACGACTTTCAGATCCGTCTTGGAAAGGACCGTTTCTATCAGTCTGTTTCCGTATTTCCCCCTTTTAATAACTCCTATTGTGGTCATTTTTTATCAGTTTTAACGTTATTTTCCTTTGCATATATGCTTTGCCGGATATATTCTTTTGAATGATGGTCTTAATTTAAGCTACTATTATGCTACCGATTAGTATATTTATTATTGAATATCTTATTTATCTGAGGTAAGAAAATGGAAGAATATGACCCGAATAAAGTATACTTCAGATGCAACACATGTGATTTTCTTTTTATGGAAAATCCCGATATGTTTCCGGTAAAATGTCCTCAATGTGGCAGTGAGAATGTTTTCAGAACGTGAAATATCGAGTTTCACACTCTGGAACAAATAATCTAAATAGTATTCCTTTTACTTTCATTGTTGATGTCAATGAAAGGTAAACTCATCACTCTTGAAGGTATAGACGGTTCCGGCAAATCAACAATTACAGGTCGTTTGAACTCGAATCCGGAGTTCTCTAACTTTGTTTTCACCAGAGAGCCAACCACCGGATGGATAGGTGAGGCTGTAAACCATGCCATACATTCCGATACTGATGACCTTGCAGAGCTTCTGCTTTTTACTGCGGACCATGCGGAACATATTTCCAAACTTATCCTTCCGTCACTCGAAAGCGGCAGGAATGTCATCTCTGACAGATACTCTGGCAGTCGTTATGCATATCAGGCTGTGACACTGAAAGGTAGGTTCCCTGAACCTATGAAATGGATACAGGATATTCATAAAGGATGGACAATAGACCCTGATATGACCGTGCTTTTTGATATTGACCCTCAGGTGGCAGTTGAAAGATGTGGTAACCGGGGTTCTCAGACCAAGTTCGAAAAAATAGGCTTCCTTGAACAAGTAAGGTCTAATTATCTTAACCTTGCAGATGCAAATCCTGAAAGATTTGTCGTGATCGATAGCAACAGGCCTGTGAATAACGTTGAAAAGGATGTGCTTGATTCTATATCGTTTTTGCTGGAAGGACAAGGATAGCTGACATTATAAAAAATAAAGTATAAAATAGAAAAATATCAGAGCTCGTTCTCATCGGCAAATTTGATGAGAGCTTCACCAAGTGTGCGGGTGTATTTAGGATTGAGGTTGAAGCGTGCTTTTTTCTGTCCGCTTCTTTCTTTTGCGATCTCTACATATTCCTTCTCATATCTTTCGCTTGATGCGAGGGTGATGGTCAGATACCATCCTGCTCCCATCTTTATTTCTCCGTAGTTCTCGCCTATATCTACATTATCATCATTGTCTGCCATAGATTACACCGATAAATAATAAGTTTGATTTCAGATTTTAGTTCCAACTTAAAGTGTTGTTATTTTGATTTTCATTATTTACGAACTTTCTGGAGTGGAATGGAGCCGTTGTGCAGTGCTGTTGCAACAAGCGCACCTTTGATCCCTATCCTTTCAAGTGCTTCAATGTCTTCTTCATTGCGTACACCACCACCAAGAAGCACGTTATGCTGTGAGATGGAAACGATCTTACTTAAGAATTGTGAATTAACTCCACTTGTCGTGCCAACTCTGTCAAGGTCCAGAATTATTATGTCTTCCAGTTCATAGTCGTTGAGCATTTCCATGATCTTAAATGGATCATCCGGTATGGAAGGATCATTTGTCAGTATTTTGCCCTCTTTCTTGTCAATGCTGACATTTACACGTCCCGGGTACAGTGAACTGACCTGTTCTATAATGTCAAGGGATGCTGTCTCGGTTCCCAGAACAATGGACCCTACAATCTCCATTACATCCTCTGTGTCGGATACTGATGTTATGCCCGGGTCAAGCATAACTTTGGTTTTTTCTGATACTGCCTGTATGATATCGAAATTCTTTTCTCTTTTGCCGATATCTTCAAGCAGGTTCAGATCTGCAATGTAGACTTCGGCAGGTTTTACAGTATCTACTATCTTTACGGCATCTGAAGTATTGCAGATGTGGCTTGAGAAGTGAACAGGCTTGTATTCACTGCGATTACCGCCCTGTGCATGGACAACTGTCCTGTTAAATATGTCAATAGCAAAGATGATACGAAACATATATAATTGATACATCTGTCATGCTATAAAAAAGAGGTTAATACTATGAAATTACTTATCAGTCCTATAAACCCTGAAGAGGCAATTGCAGCACACAAAGGAGGTGCTGACATTATTGATGTTAAAAACCCGAAAGAAGGTTCGCTGGGTGCGAATTTCCCGTGGGTGATCAGATCGGTCAAAGAGGCCATAAATTCGGAAAAACCCGTCAGTGCAACGATAGGTGATTTCAATTTCAAACCCGGAACCGCATCTCTTGCAGCCCTTGGTGCCGCAACTGCAGGTGCACATTACATAAAGGTCGGCCTCTACGATGTTCAGACAGAGGAACAGGCTCTTGAAATGCTGACAAATATCAATAAGTCCGTTAAAGATCTCCATCCTGAGAAGAAGGTTGTTGCTTCAGGGTATTCCGATTACAAACGCATAAATTCCATCGATCCGATGCTTCTTCCGGCGATCGGAGCAAAAGCAGGTGTTGATGTTGTGATGGTTGATACCGGTATCAAGGACGGCCGTTCAACATTCGAGTTCATGACCGAAGAAGAATTAATTGCTTTTACAACTGCCATCCGTAAGCAGGGTCTTTTGTCTGCCCTTGCCGGAACTCTCAAGTTCGACGACCTCCCTATGCTCAGACGCATACAGCCGGATATAATTGGCGTGCGCGGCATGGTCTGCGGCGGTGACCGTTCATCCTGCATCCAGGCAGAACTTGTTGAGAAATTGAGAAACGAGATGTGATTTCGTTCAATATTTCTTCCTTTTTGAACCCGGATATTTTTACTCCGTTTTCCTTTCCGGGTTTCAGGTTCCGAATATAGGAATCCAGAAGCGTTAAATCATAGTTTTACTCAATGTACTGTGATGAGATCTGTCGATACCGTAACTAAAAACATATTCATGGTGACAGTACATGACTGAGGAGATCACTGTCAAAGTAGGTCAGGCATATCCCAGGGATGCCGGAAGAGGAATTGCCAGGCTTGATAAGACCCTTATGCAGAAGGTCGGTGCCATAAGTGGTGACATAATAGAGATCAAGAGTAAGGAAAAGTGTTATGCAATAGTGTGGCCCGGATATCTTGAGGATGCAGGCAAGGATCTGGTACGCATTGATGGTAATCTGCGTAACAATGCAAAGGTAGGTATCGATGATAAGGTAACATTGAGAAAGGTCAGGGTTGTTGAGGCTGAATCAGTTAGTCTTGCACCTACCCGTGAGACGCATCTTGTAGGAGGTGCCCGTTTTATTCTCAGGATACTGGAAGGCAGGCCGGTTGCCAGAGGGCAGAATATACGTGTTGAGACGGTGAACAATCCCATTTCTTTTGTGGTGCTTTCTACCAAACCATCAGGTCCGGTGGTTGTTACAAGGAATACCAGGATACAGCTCAGGGAAAAGACTGCTATTGCAGAGACTATGGCCGGTCAGGTCACATATGAAGACATAGGTGGTCTTCAGCGGGAACTGGGGCTTGTACGTGAGATGATAGAACTTCCTCTCAAACATCCTGAACTGTTCAACAAACTGGGCATAGATCCTCCAAAAGGAGTTCTTCTTTTCGGTCCTCCTGGAACCGGTAAAACCCTGATAGCAAGGGCGGTTGCAAGTGAGACGGATGCCAATTTCGTTTCTGTCAGCGGACCTGAGATCGTGTCCAAATATTACGGTGAGAGTGAGCAGAAGCTGCGTGAGATATTTGAAGAGGCTCAGCGCAATGCTCCGACAATAATTTTCATTGATGAAATTGATTCAATAGCTCCCAAGCGTGATGAAGTTGTGGGAGAGATGGAGCGCAGGGTTGTTGCCCAGCTGTTGTCTCTCATGGACGGTCTTGCTTCAAGGGGCAAGGTCATAGTTATAGCTGCCACCAATCGTCCGAATTCCATTGACGAAGCACTGCGCCGTGGTGGTAGATTTGACAGGGAGATAGAGGTAGGTATTCCTGATTTTGACGGCAGGCTCCAGATTCTTTATGTGCACACAAGGGGCATGCCTCTGGAAAAAGAACTTGATCTCAAAGAGATAGCGGCAGTGACTCATGGTTTTGTAGGTGCGGACCTGTCTTCTCTTTGCAAAGAGGCCGCAATGCATGCCCTCAGGCGTTTACTTCCGGAACTAAAGATCGATGATGTTGAGGACGAGATACCTGCGGAGTTCATGGAGAAACTTGAGGTAACAAAAAAGGATTTCGACGAAGCACTGAAGAATATAGAACCTTCTGCCATGCGTGAGGTATTCGTTGAAGTTCCGCATGTGAGCTGGAATGATATCGGTGGCCTAGAGGCTGCAAAACAGGAATTAAGTGAAGCTGTTGAATGGCCGTTAAAATATCCCGACCTCTTTGAAACAGTAAATACCAAACCACCACGGGGTATTATGTTGTTCGGACCACCTGGAACCGGTAAGACCATGCTTGCAAAGGCTGTTGCAACCGAGAGTGAAGCGAACTTCATCAGCATCAAAGGCCCTGAACTTCTAAGTCGCTACGTTGGTGAATCCGAGCGCGCTGTACGGGAGACTTTCCGAAAAGCAAGGCAATCAGCACCTACCATAATATTCTTTGATGAGATAGATTCTATGGCCTCAGAACGAGGTTCAAGCATAGATGCGCACACCACCGAGCGTGTGGTGAGCCAGATCCTGACAGAGATCGATGGTGTTGAGGAACTGAAAGATGTTGTGATCATAGCAGCAACGAATCGCCCGGATATTGTTGATCCTGCGCTGCTGCGTCCGGGGAGATTTGACAGGCTTATCTATGTTCGTCCCCCTGAAAAGGAAGGTCGTGAAAAGATATTCAGCATTCATCTTGAAAACAAACCTCTTGCAGATGACGTGGATATCCGTGAGCTTGCAAACATGACCGATGGTTATGTGGGTGCTGATATCGAGTCGATCTGTCGCGAGGCTTCAATGCTTGCATTGCGTGAAGTGATCACTCCGGGTTTGAGTCAGAATGAGGTAATGAAAAAAGCAGAAGACCTGATCATCAAACTGGATCATTTCCTCAAATCAAAACAGCGTGTCAAACCCACAACATCACGTAGTGCCATGAGTTTTTATGAACAGGCTGCGGAATCATTTGCCAGATATGCCGCAAATGAAGAAAAAAATGGTTCTGAAGAGGATGAAAGGGCTTATCAGTAACTGGTCTGAAACTAATTGGTCAGTTTCCTAAAAAAAGTAATTGTAAAGTAAAAAAAGAGACTCTTAATTGAGTCCCTTATCTTTATTTTCCATTTTCGGTGCATCCTCATGAGTTATGATATCCTCATTGGCAAGGATGAACTTATTCACCATTTCCTGCATCACCACAGCCATGCCTGCAAGTTCCTGTGAGCTCTGGGCAAGTTCCTGCATGGATACATTTTGCTGTTCAACAGAGGCAGATGTTTCCTCGGTTCCTGCAGCAGCTTCCTGGGAAATAGAGGTTACCTCCTCAACAGAGGCTGTTATCTCTTCGATGGAAGCAGCCTGTTCCTCAGCGGCAGCAGCAATATCCTGCACCATCTCTGATACCTGGATCGCTCCCTGCACGATCTCTCTCATGGATTTTACAGTTTCGTCAAGAGCCTGGACACCACTGGCTACTGTTTCATTTCCACTCTCTACCGAGTTTACAACAACATCAGTTCCTGACTGGATATCTACTATAAGGCCTGATATTTGATTTGCTGCATTTCCTGACTCTTCTGCGAGTTTGCGTACTTCATCGGCCACCACAGCAAATCCTTTTCCGTGCTCTCCTGCGCGGGCAGCTTCAATTGCTGCATTGAGGGCAAGAAGATTGGTCTGATCTGCTATGTTTGTTATAAGATTGACGATCTCTCCTATCTGATTGGATTTTTCTTCAAGATCTTTTATGGAATTCACTGATTCAGTGGATGCCTTCTGTATTTCAGCCATCTGCTCCATCAATTCTTCTGACCTGTTTCCAATAGCTTTTGTCTGTTCACTTGCTTCCATGGCAATTTCAGCAGATTTCTGTGCACTTGTTGCAATGTCCTGAACATTTGAAGACATATCGTTCATTGCACGGGAAATATCCTCTGTCTTTGCGGACTGTTGCTGAGCACCAGTTGCAATGTCTCCGATGGTCTTTGATACATGCTCGGATGAAGCTGTAACTTCTTCGATGGCAGCAGACATCTGTTCGGATGTGCTGGCGATAACGTTCGAATTCTGACTAATGTCGGTTATAATGTTGTTTAACGTTCTCAATATATCATTCAGACCTTTTGGTATCGCCTCAAAATCGATCTCTATGTCGGTTTCCGCCCTTCTGTCAAGTTTTCCTTCAAGTGTATCGCTGGATATCTGTTTAAAGTCTGCTACTATATCTTCTATTGGTTTTGTAATGGAGCGTGCTATCAGGTAAGCTATTCCCGCCATTGCAATAATGGCTATAATGGAGATGATTATTAGCTGGTTCCTGAGTTCCATTGCACCTGCAAGCATTTCTTCTTTTGGAATAGAAAGCACGAATGCAAAATCTGAAGTTTCCACCGGCTGATAGAGCATGGTAACTTCTTTACCTGTGGTCGGGTCAGTGAGTTCCACATGTCCGCCGATACCTTTCTCTATGTCACTTGCCATTTTGTCAAGCTCGGGGTTATCAAGGTCTGTGAGATATTTTGAACCCACCCATTTCTTTTCAGTGGGATGGGACATGAACATCCCTGAATTACTTACCATAAATGCGTATCCGGTGTCAAATACGCTGACCTGTGATACTTCCTCGTCAATATAGTCCAGTGAAACATCAACACCTGCGATCCCGGAAAATTCTCCGTTCTTGATTATGGGAGATACATAGCTGATCATCATCACTCCATCATACATGAAAGGTTCGAGGATGACATCATCTTCCCGGGATTTTGGCAACTGGTAATAGTCATCTGTCTCATATCCGGCAAGAGGTTCAAGAACAATGGTTCCTCCGATCCTGCTCCAGTATGGAATGAATCTTCCGGTAAGATCATGTCCTTCCTTGTTGACAAATTCAGCATCATTTCCATCAAAAGCTTCGGGTTCGTATGCAACATATGTTCCCAGCAGTCCCTCATCTTCCTGCAACAGACTCTTTAAAATCGCATTTACTTCTTCTCTGTCTGCGCTTTCATAGTTCTCCATGGTGCTTGCAAGTGTCTGAGCAACTAACTGGTTTGCACGCATATCGCTATCATACAGGTATGCATAGCTTTTGGCAACACTTTCGGCTTCATCAT
This sequence comes from Methanolobus sp., assembly GCA_021767785.1. Classification (GTDB taxonomy): domain Archaea; phylum Halobacteriota; class Methanosarcinia; order Methanosarcinales; family Methanosarcinaceae; genus Methanolobus. Next base: position 2,970 of record JAASSR010000028.1, on the reverse strand, counting down.
ATGCCATTTTTGTTTCCTGCTCGGTTACTTTGTCAACTATTACATAGGTACTTACGGCCATGAGTATAGTGACACTTAATACTATGTATAAAAGTAATTTATTTTTAATAGTAATTCTTTTTAAATCCATTTGTATCACTGTTTATCGTGTTTCTCTCTTCTATGCGCAACACTATCACGCAAAATATAAGTATGTGTTATTCTATTTAAATCAAACTATAATATTTGAGTATAAAAAATAAATAGTGCTATATAGCTCTATTTGAAGAAGATATAATCTATATTAATGGGTAAAATATTTATATTATTATCCTTTCTAGCTTGGAAATAACTGTTTTTGTGCATTATTTTAAATTTCAGATATTTGATTTTCTTTTCCATAAACCCAATTATCATGTTACTGGCTTGACTATTTTTTCTGTTTTCAAATTGCTATTAAAAAAACAAATCACATTAATGACTACCACAAATACTTTAATCCAACTATCCCCATCTATATACGGTACGGAACAGAAAAAGTTAATCTGTTCCAGTTGAAGGTAATCACATGTTAAGACAGCGTTTTGTTCTGGACACAACCGCATTGACCGATCTTCATGCAAGAGAGAAGCTTGGAATGGATGGTTTATGCGAGGGAATGCGTGAAGTACTGGACCTTATAGCCAGTGCCAGACTGAATCTGGGTATAAGTTGTTATGTACCTTTTCCGTCCGTATATAAGGAGCTGCATGAATTTGCCCAGAATAATGGTTGTGACAGCGAGGTAATTGCAAAGATCGATACATGGCTTGTAAAAAAAGCTCCAGACAGGTATAATGTGCAAATACCATCCAAAATATTCCATGAGTATGTTTCCCACATGAGGGAGCGTATCAACAAAGGTATGGTGATCGCCGAAGAAACAATATGGGATGCATCTACTGAATGTCTCCTGATGAATACCAAGGCAGAGAATAAGAAAGATATTGGTTTTGAGATTGAGAAAGGGATTATTGGTCCTCATATCGGTAAGTTCAGGAACAAATACCGCTCTGCTCTTCGTTATGGTATCCTTGACAGTGCACCTGATATTGATGTTCTGATCCTTGGCAAAGAACTGGATGCTGCCGTTGTGGCCAGTGATTTCGGCATACAGAAATGGGCCGAGGAACTTGGCGTGAGATTTGTTCCTGCACACACCTTTCCCATGATCCTTCAGGAATATCTCAAGCATTCGGAGTCTGCAGTCATATCATCACCTGAAAATGAATAAATGAATAGTTATTAATCCGATACATTTCTTATTAATATTCAACATTTAACATTCAGGTTTAATGGAATTGTGTATTTGATTCCATATTTAGTTTCCAATAGTGGGTAAGTGATAAGGGAGGAATATTACTGAGAAATATTACTGTAGAGAAATTCAGGTCTGTAAGTGCTCCTGAACAACATCTTGAGATAGTTGAAAGAAAAGGACTGGGACATCCCGACAGTATATGTGATTCCATAATGGACCAGATATCTGTGAACCTGTGTACAGAATACCTTGAGAAGTTTGACACAATTCTGCATCATAATATCGATAAATGTTTACTTGTTGCCGGGGAAACCGCAGGTATCTTTGGTGGTGGTATAGTGGTGGATCCAATGCTTCTTGTAATTGGTGATCGTGCAACCTTCAAAGCTGAGGATACAGAGATAGATGTTGGCAACATAGCAGTAGACACTGCAAAGAACTGGTTCGATGAAAAACTTCGCTTTGTGCAGCCTGATTTTGTTGAATATCAGGTGGAATTGAAGCCGGGATCAGCTGAACTTACCGATATATTCCATAGGAAAAAAGGTATACTCGGGTCTAATGATACATCGGCTGCAGTTGGTTATGCTCCTCTGTCATTTACGGAACAGGCTGTTCTGGATATGGAAAAACACCTGAACTCTGCAGAATTCAAGGATGAGTATCCTGAATCTGGTGAGGATGTCAAGGTCATGGGTATAAGGAGAGGAGATAAATTCGATATAACTGTTGCCATGCCTCTTATCGATTCATTTGTTGATTCCGAGCAGCATTATTTCAATGTGAAAAATGACATCTTTACGTCCATGAACGCATTTCTTGCAGACTATATGGAAGATAAGGGAGTGCAGATGAATGCATCTGTATCGTTCAATAATCTTGATGTTCCCGGACGTGGCATGGAAGGTATATATACCAGTGTCACAGGTACATCAGCTGAAGATGCAGACTGCGGGCAGGTTGGCCGGGGCAACCGTGTTAATGGTATAATTCCTTTGAATCGGCCTGTCAGCAGTGAGGCCGCGGCTGGCAAGAATCCTGTGAGTCACGTAGGCAAGATCTACAATGTGCTTTCCCATCACATTGCCGGAATGATCGTTGAAAAAGTCCCTGAAGTAAAAGAGGCATATGTCTGGCTCCTTAGTGATATCGGTGTTGCCATTGATACTCCGAAGGTTGCAGCAGCTCAGGTAGTTATGAAAAAAGGCTCTGTGGATTCCGTTCAGAAAGAGGTTGAAGAAGTAATTGACTTTGAACTTGAGAATATACAGGACTTCTGCATGCAACTTGCAAGAGGTATGATACCGGTATGCTGAGTTCATGCTCCTGCAACGAAAGATAAGAGTGCAAAGGCCATTGCCATTTTGAACATCTTTGATGACCTTGCAGGATCTCTTTTTTCAAGTATCTCATACACAGCTAGTGCAAAAAGTATGTCAGCAACGGCAACTATTACAAGATAACGCAGGCTCATGAGAGATTGAATGTAAGGCAGGGGACTTGCAAGCACTGCAACAAGGCCGATTAGTGATGCCATCCAGGCAGCTTTTCTGTCCCCGATTAATATTGGCAATGTATGAGCTCCGTCTTTCCTGTCCCCTTCCATGTCTTCTATGTCCTTTACTATTTCCCGGGAGATGGTCGCCAGTGTTGCCAGCAGAAAGAGTACGAAAACTCCGTTTATTCCGCCG
>JAASSR010000106.1 GCA_021767785.1 Methanolobus sp. | reverse complement strand
ATATAAGGACGAAGGAACAGTTCAGGTGGCACATAGATGACTATGGAAGCAACCACAAAGAACATAACTGCACTTTCAAGACCCTGATCCACATACCGATATAAAGACAGGGCAAGTAAGACCATGTAACCGGCAAACATGGGTATTACAGAAGCTATGAATATCAATGCTGCAAGGGCAAGTACGTGAGTAAATCCGAATGCATAGAATACCACCAGAGAAAGAACACTGACTATCAATGCCGCAAAAGCATTGCCCACGAAGACTCCCTGCAGTATGATGTCAAGATGGAACAGATATTTTTCCACGATAGACTTATGCTCGCATGGAACAATCTTTAACACTGCATTATGCAGACCCTCGCCATCCGCCAGCAGGAAGTAGCAAAGGAAGATCGCAATAAGAAGATTGATTGCAAACATCATGACGTTGCGTGCGTAAGATATGATCCCTATCCTGCTGAGTAATGGAAAGAAAGATGTGGAAATGTTCCATATTATCTGCTGTACGTCAGCGCTGTACCTTTCCGGTATATCAAAAGACCTGAAAAAATCAAAAGCTGAGTTCAGAACATACGACTGATTCTCTATCACCCACACTATCTGGCGAAGTATCTCTACCATTCCGGAACCGATTATGAAGACCACAGGCACAACTATACACATGGTAGCCACAATAGCTGCTACCCTCCTGAACCGTTTTAACTTTAAAAAGATCGGACGGGCAATATAAGCAAAAACAAGGCCCAGGACTATCCCATCAGAAAGCGGAAAAAGTATATAGAAAAATGATAACAACAAAAATAGAACAGCTATAAAGGAAGCTATCTTCCATTTAGCATCGATCATACGCGAAAGTCCGTCCTGTCCGGTGGAGAGCATTTTCATCCTTCAGCTTTTCTTTTGGATATACTTTTCAATTTATATAATATATTAAAGTATTAATACTTCACTGTAAATGTAGCCTCACCTGAAAATCATAAAAAAGCTAAGTTGTTTCAGGTAATTTTATCTGCATACCTGAGAACAACACAGGAATCCGTACATTTATCACATTGAATACAATTATCTTTTATATGCACATGACCTCCTTCGATAAGTACTGCATCCACAGGACACACTTTTACACATATACCACAACCTGTACATTTATGGGCCTTCAACAATTGTTGTGAGACCTTTTCAAAAAGATGTGTCGCCTTATCTTTTGTCTCTGAACTTACCAGGATGCTCCCGGATGAAAATATCTTGATCTTGGAAGTATCTTCACGGCTCATCAGAAGACCGAGTTCCTCTGAGAATACCGATCTACCCAATATATTCATGATATCTCTGGTCCTTTTCATGGAAAAACCATCTATTGAAGCCTCAATGCTGTAACCTCCGGCTTTACAGGGTGATATACCGGATGTGACACTTATATTAAAAGATGAATCTGAAGCCTCTGCAGAGGCAGAAATGCCAGTCTCTTCACAGAGCTTTAACATCTTCGGAGGTAACTCTTTCCATCGCCACAGACCGTGTTCAATGTATTCTTTAGAAAATCCTTTCTTTTTTGCCCATTCCATAAGAAAGGATTCCCATCTGCCATGAAGTTCCGGATGCAGGTCTTTAAGGCGCTGATATTCCGCCGAGAGAGACGCAGGACAGAGATAGCAGCCCACCCTTTCAAAGCCAAGATCATAGAGCGGATTGTATTCCAGTCCTCTCCAGTAGATGTATAACCAGACCTCTATGGCCTTCCAGTCTTTTATAGGGAAAATATTCAACTGTCCGGGCACAAAGGGATTTTTTTCACTTGTGGAAATATTAGCCCTGGAAAATGATTCGTATCTCCTTTTGCCATCTATGGTAATACAAGCAGGAGATTTCTCAAGGCATTCCTCTATTGCCTCATTTGCCGGAGATAGTTTACATATCTTGCAGCACCAGCGAAAATCCTTTGCCGGTGGTCCGAATGAATCCACATTATCCCAGAAACCCGATTCTGCACTTTTAACAGTAAGATCTATGTCATGATCCATGCAAAATCCATGAGCAAATTCTACTGTTTCCGGAAATTCTACACCGGTATTGAGGAAGAATGCCTTAACCTGTCTGTTCCTGAGTGCACTCAAAGTCAGATCAAGTACAACAAGACTGTCCTTGCCACCACTGAAAGATACATTAACAGGTAAGTTTTTGTACTCTTTCTGGTTTGCGATTCCCTTAATGGTATTGATGGCATTCTTACCGATCTTACGTATGTGAGGGACATTTGCATCAATAACATCATCTATTGAGGGGATCTTCGGATGCAGCGAAACATGTTGAGAATCTATCTTTCTGACCCTTAGAACCGGGCCAGTTACAGAAGGGGCGTCCTCTGCATTGCATAATGCAATTCCAAAACCTGCCAGATTACCGGATCTCACAAGGACAATATCATTTTCCAGGATATCAGCAGAAATAGAGTCTATAAGATCATAACTTACTTTTTTGCCATTGAGATGTATGGAATTCTTTTTCAGAACTAAATTCTTACATTCAGTGTTTTCAACAAGAATATGCGCCCCAGATACCGACGGTTCAAAAACATAGTCCATCTTTTGCATATCAAAACGTAGTACCCCGAATAACAAACCATCAACTATGACCTCATCTGTCTTATCATCCCCCGGAATTTTGTTCAGAAGAATGATCCGTTCATCAAGCGGATCACAATCAAAATAAGACAAAAGTAATTCTTGAAGAACATCGCGCTCGTATGGAGAACAAAATCGTACATCTGCAGGCTGGGAGAGGTCCAGCCTAAAACCGTCACTTTCACAGATATTGCAGCTTTTTTCTATTAAAGGAACATTGCATCTGCTACACCAGAAAATATAGTCCTTTTCGTTACTGGCATATCTTTGAGAAGACTTCTTATTTTTGTTTTTAAAAGATTTTTTAGAGCCGTTGGATGCGGACTTCTGGCTTTTCCCTGTAGAACGGCTTAAGTTATTTGGGCCGGACAATCCGGATTTGAATGTAAATGAGCCGACTTTTTTCATTGATCCCATGTAGCTTGCACCAGCATAAAAAGATATTCAGAAAAAGAGAGGATATCCGGTCATGCCGGATCACAAAATTAAGCTTTCAGATATTCATCTATAGCCTTTGCTGCTATCTTAGCGGCTCCCATGGCACTTATTACCGTTGCGGCGCCTGTTACAGCATCTCCTCCTGCATAGACATTGTCAAGTGAGGTTTTTCCATTCTCATCAACAATGATAGTACCTCTGGAATTTGTCTCCAGACCACTGGAGCCGGAGAATATCATGGGATTCGGTGAAGTACCTATGGCAATGATCACAACATCAGCATCAAGTACATGTTCCGAACCTTCTACTGGTATCGGACTTCTGCGACCTGATCCGTCAGGTTCCCCTAGTTCCATCTTAATGCATTCAACACCATTTACGGTCATGTTCTCGCCTTCAAGGATACGAACCGGATTTGCCAGAAGGCTGAAAACAATACCTTCTTCCTTTGCATTCCCGACCTCTTCTTTTCTTGCAGGGAGCTCTTCTTCACCACGACGATAGACAATACTTACCTCATCGGCACCAAGGCGAAGTGCACTGCGGGCAGCATCCATTGCAACATTGCCGCCACCTACCACAATTACCTTCCTTCCTCTTTTCACCGGAGTATCATAATCCGGAAACTGGTAGGCTTTCATCAGGTTAACTCTTGTAAGGAACTCATTTGCAGAATAAACACCATTGAGATTCTCACCTTCGATACCCATAAATTTAGGTAATCCTGCACCTGTTCCCAGGAAAACAGCATCGAACTCTTCCCTGAGCTCATCAAGGGTCTTTATCTTCCCGATAACATAATCGACCTTAACATCAACACCAAGCTGTTTGATATAATCAACCTCTGCCCTTACAATAGCCTTTGGAAGCCTGAATTCAGGAATTCCATAGGTCAGAACTCCTCCTGTATCATGGAGTGATTCGAATATTGTCACTGAATGTCCTGCTTTTGCAAGATCTGCTGCTGCAGTGAGACCAGCCGGTCCGGCACCTATGACTGCAACGGTCCTGCCTGTGGAATCAGGTTTTACAGGAGCATTAACGCCCTTTCCCATCTCGTAATCCGCACAGTAACGTTCGAGCCTTCCAATGGCAATCGGTTGTTTCTTCTTTGCAAGAACACAGTATTGTTCACACTGGACTTCCTGAGGACATACGCGCCCGCAGATAGCAGGAAGTGAGTTTGTAAGCTTGATCGTATCGATAGCTTTGTCGAAGTCACCTTCCTTTATTTGAGCAATGAAGCCCGGAATATCAATATTAACGGGACATCCTTCCACACATCCGGGAACCTTACATTCGATACACCTTGAAGCTTCAGCTCGAGCCTGTTCTTCCGTATAACCCAGCGCAACCTCATTGAAGTTCTGTGTCCTTTCTTCAGGGTTCTGTAATGGCATTGCCTGCCTTTCTGCCATCAGTTCTCACCTCTGCAGGTGCATTTGTGATCATGGTCCTCAAGACACTTTGACTCCTCATCCCTGTAAAGTGCAAGACGGCTCATAAGGAGATTGAAATCAACTTTATGCGCATCGAATTCAGGACCGTCCACACAGGCAAACTTTGTCTCGCCTCCAACAGAGACCCTGCACCCGCCGCACATGCCGGTTCCATCTATCATTATAGGGTTCAGACTTACTATGGTCTCCACACCATAAGGTTCGGTCATACCGGCTGCCACTTTCATCAGGATCGGCGGACCAATGACAACTATTCTTGCAACATCTTCCCCGCTGTCAAGGATTTCCTTTACGACATCTGTAACAAAACCGTGGTGACCTTTTGAACCGTCATCTGTTGCAACATGGAGCTCATCACTTGCCTCCCTCATCTCATCCTCAAGGATGAGGAGGCTCTCGTTCCTTGCACCTATCACTGATATGACCCTGTTCCCAGCTTCACGGTACGCCTTAACCTGCGGGTACACAGGAGCAATCCCCACGCCGCCACCTACAAGAATAACAGTACCAAGTTCTCTTACATCTGCAGGTGTGCCCAGCGGACCCACAAAGTCCTGAAGTTCATCTGAGAAACTCATCCTGGCAAGTTGTTTTGTGGTCTTACCCATTTCCTGGAAGATAATGGTGACATAACCTTCAGTCGCGTCAAAATCGGCAATGGTCAAAGGTACTCTTTCACTGGTCTCGTCAATACGTAATATAATGAACTGGCCTGCTTTTGCAGCTTTAGCTACGTCTGGTGCTTTGACCTTTATCAGATGTACTGAAGGCGCCAGCTCTGTTTTTTCGATGATTTTGTATGGCATGTGATCACATAGTGCATTTAAATAGAAATAATGGGATTTTGGGGATATGATTAAGTTAATAGTACTTAAAAATTGAGATTAAAAACGAACAAAAACAAAAGCTAAACTCAAAATAAATTATATTCCGCTTCTTTTATTGGGTTCCCATATATGTACATCTCTTAACATATTTAATAAGCCTAACAAAAGATATCCCTGATAAATAATAAAGGATGAGACAATATTAGCATGAATATTTCCCATAAGCACTAAAAGTATTATAAAACCTATGAAAGCAAATCCATAGATCAAGTTTTGTGAACCTAGTACTATGGCCCACAATATCAACGACAGGAAGAATGTTATTGGAACTACAGCGAACATCAAAAATCTCAGTGGATAAACTATCATACCGAATTTGCCATATTTCGGAGAAAAAACATCATGATTAAAAATGGTCGCTTCAAGTAATCGTGTGGCTCTGCGGATCTTCTGACGACGTTGTTCACTGAACTCATGAGGAACGAGTTCATAGAACTTGGCAGATGGTACATACTTACATTTATATCCATTACGTATAACAGACAATGCCATACTGGCATCATCTGCACCTCTGCGAGTATTAAGTGAGGAAGCAGCTTTTTTCTTGAAAGCAACAACTGCCCCGTTAAAACAGTATGTGGAATGAAGATTGCTTTCCCATGTACATATCCTTCCATAGATGGAGCGATAAGCACTTTCAGACTTAGAGAACAGTGTATCACCTTCTGCATAGGTTATCATGTCACCTGAAACAGCACCTATCTCGTCACTACTTGTGAGTACGCTCATAAGATCAGGGATCGTATTTTTGTCAAAGAGACCATCTGCACCTGTTATCACCATGATTTCGTTTGATGATTGCTCTATGCCACGATTTATAGCTTTGTTCACACCGCTTCTTTCATTGGTGATCACTTTTCCATTTAATGAGTAATCTTCAAGTGCTTTTTGTGCTACTTCTTTTGTGGCATCAGTAGACCCATCGTTTGAAACTATGATTTCCATCTTATCCTTAGGATAGGATTCTGCAAGGTTTTTGAGGCGTT
>JAASSR010000105.1 GCA_021767785.1 Methanolobus sp. | reverse complement strand
GTAACCGCTATCATTTTAAAAGTTATACTTTATTTAGCAACTATGAATAAAGTCGATAAAAACCTACGAAAAGTAAGGACAATGGCTGATATACAGTTTGGTAAAGGTTGTGGTGAGGTCCTTTTCCCAGATGATGTAACTTTCCAGCTTTCCAGAACAAAACGTGTCAGGCAGGTTCAGTATAAGGGAAAGCATATAGCTACTGTCCGGGCAAAGGATGGTATGCTCACACTTAGTATAGATGGTGCCACTTCCTTATGTGAAAATCTTGAGAGACCTGCTTGTCGGGTGGTTATGTGTGATGATGCAGCACCTTTTGTAGCCAAAGGTAAGACTGCCTTTGCAAAACATGTTGTAGCTGTGGATCCCGATCTGAGGGCAGGTGATGAAGTGATAATAGTTAATGTCTCTGATTCGATCCTTGCTACTGGACAACTATTGTTATCTCCTGATGAAGCTCTTCACATGGACCGTGGTCCTGCGGTTGATGTGAGGCGGGGGGTCGAGCAATCATAGAATGGAGCATGTACCATAATTATAACTGGATAGTCTAGAATAAGTATTTATAAATCTATATCTATTAAATAGGATGAAAATAAAGTAATAGTAGTGCCTTTGATACAGTTAATTTCTTACCGGAGAGTGAAAGCATAGAAGAGGAGATTTTTAAGACATTCGTGATTCCGGACAATACTAAGATGGAAGAACGTACAATAGTCATAGATGGGGATGTAATTGCTGGCAATCACTCCGAAATAAATTATGGTATCATTGCAAACTCGGCAATACTGGGTGAGCGGGTCAATCTTTCAGGTGATCTGACATCCACCGGTGATAGCAGGATCGATATCTGGTCGCGTATAGGTGGCAATGTCAAAACGGATCATAATGCCTATATCGGTGAATTTGTTACTATTGATGGCAAGTTAGTGGTAAAAGGTGACCTCGATATTGGCAACGATGTAAAGATAAACGGTGGTTTTGAAGCCAAAGGATGGATCGTTGTAAGGAACCCGGTTCCTGTCATAGTTTATCTTTTCCTTTATATCAGTGAGCTTCTCAGGCTTGGAAAGGGTGAAGAGGTTGAAAAGGCACTGGAAGATCTGTTCGAGGATGATGTCGAGTCCATAGGGCTCAATTCAATGATAATTCCTAACGGTTCCAAGATATCTATGGACTCCATAAGGGTACCATCAAATGCCAGAATTGGAAACAAATGCAGGCTGGTCGGTAATATACGTGCCACTTCTCTTGAAATGGGAAACCAGACAACACTTTATGGCAGCATACGTACCATTGGTGATGTAAAACTTGGCACTGATAATATCATTCACGGTAATATAATCTCAAGGGGCAGGGTAGATGTTGCTGCGGGAACTCATATTCTTGGTGAGATCAATTCCCAGTCAATAAAGATACATGAGGATTCCCGTGTAGACGGTGTAATGCGTGCTCCGGGTGGAATCATCTTTGAACGAGAGGAAGATGATGTTTTAAGTGACAGCGAGTTAATGGATCTGGATGTCTGACCCGTTTTTGTTGATCTCATATAAGGAGGGGATGGTTATGGATTCGAATTCAATATTTAATTTTCTGGACCTTTCAATACGATTCAGCATAGTTATTCTGTCAATATTGATCTCATATCTGCTTGTGAAGATAGATCCTGATGTCATACGTTCACGTATTTACGTCTCATTTAAAGATCTGAAAAAATACTTTGTCTTGCTGGCATTCGGTTTCCTACTTTATCTTTTTGAAGCGCTTATCAGGATCAATTCGATTCCCGGCAGTACACAGTATGATGCACTTAAAGATGTAATGCTAACTGTTTTCCAGCTTTTGATCCTGGTTTTCCTCTATCATCTGTATGTGGCAATAAAGGTTCCTGACAGACGTATTCTTTAAACTGTTTTAGTCTGCCAGGCTGAATGTCATTTTATATTTTCTACTTTTTTTCATTGTCAGTTTTGTAGCAATAGTCAGATTTAAAACAGGTTTTAATAATTATAATGAACAGGTGTTAATTTGCAAAAGGATTATAATTCATCCTCATCGGATTCAAATTCCATATTTGATAAGGATACAAAGTACGTGATGCAGACATACGGACGGCAGCCCATTGTTCTTGATAGTGGAAAAGGTTCTCTTGTTTATGATATAGAAGGTCGTGAATACATAGACTGCGTTGCCGGTATAGCAGTCAATAACATAGGTCACTGTCATCCGCTTCTTGTAGAGGCAATAAAGAAGCAGGCTGAAAAACTCATTCATGTTTCCAATCTCTATTATACGGAGCCTCAGGCAGAGCTTGCCGAGCAACTTGTTAAATTAACAGAGATGGACCGTGTTTTCTTCTGCAACTCAGGAACCGAAGCAGTTGAAGCCGCAATGAAGCTTGCACGAATCAATACAAAAAAAACCGATTTCATAGCCGTAGAGCACTCTTTCCACGGTCGGACCATGGGTGCGTTGAGCCTGACATATAAGGACATGTATCGTGATCCATTCAAGCCACTGGTGCAGGAAGAGATGTTCGTTCCTTTTAATGATGCACAGGCAATATCAGATGCAATAACTGAAAATACGGCAGCCGTTATAGTTGAACCCATCCAGGGGGAGGGTGGTATCAATGTACCGTCGGAAGATTATCTGAAAGAAGTCCGTAAGATCTGTGATGAAAATGACACTCTTCTTATATTCGATGAAGTACAGACCGGCTTCGGAAGGACTGGAACCTGGTTCTGCAAAGAACAGTTCGGTGTGGAACCCGATATAATGACGATGGCCAAGGCAATTGGTGGAGGCTTTCCCATGGGTGCTATTGCAGCACGTGAAGATGTTTCTTTTGGCCGTGGTGAACATGCCGCAACTTTTGGTGGAGGACCACTGGCATGTGCGTCTGCACTTGCATCAATTGAGGTAATTCGTGAAGAGAATCTTGTGCAGCGTTCAAAGGAGATGGGTGAATACTTCAGGAGCCAGTTGAGCGATCTTTCCACAGATGGTCTAGTAGAAGTACGCGGAAAAGGTCTTATGATAGGTGTTCAGTTCGACCGTAAATGTGCCGATATTGTGGAGCACGGAAGAAGGAATGGAGTTCTATTTAACTGTACATCTGAATCGGTCCTGCGTATTGCGCCGCCTCTTGTGATCACAAAAGAGGAGATAGACAGGGTGGTGAACGTCCTTGAGCAGGCCTGAACTGGTCAAAGATGTAGTTTCCACAATTGCGGAATACGTGCCCGGAAAGTCTATAGAGGACATCGCTGAAAAATACCGAATAGATCCTTCAGAGATAATCAAGCTGGGATCCAATGAAAATGTCCTGGGTCCTTCTCCCATGGCAATAGAGGCCATGGTATCTACTGCATCAAAGATGAATATCTATCCATCAGCCGATGCTTCAGAACTTGTGGATGCGATATCTGTCTATACAGGACTTCCGGCTGAAAATATATGTGCATCAGGGCCGGGTATGGACGGTCTTCTGGATAATCTCATGAGGCTACTTATAGATCCCGGTGATGAAGTTATCATACCGACTCCGACTTTTTCTTATTATGAAATTGCTTCAAGGGCCAATGGGGCCAGTGTAGTTCATGTGGCTCCCACGAAGAATCTTGATTTTGATACTAAAGCAATAAAAAAAGCAATTTCTGAAAAGACAAAAGTGATCTTTGTCTGTTCTCCAAACAATCCTACTGGTAAACTCCTGGCCGAGAAGGATGTACGTGATCTGCTGGGATCAACGAATGGCCTGGTTTTTGTGGACGAGGCCTATGTTGAATTTGCAGATAGCAATTTGTCCCATCTTGTGCATGAATATGATAATATTATTATCGGAAGAACCTTTTCCAAGGCTTTTGGTCTTGCAGGATTAAGAATTGGCTATGGGCTCATGCCTGCATGGCTGAAGGTCCAGTATATGAAAATTGCAACTCCTTTCAATGTGAGTCTCCCTGCAGTCAGGGCCGGAATAGCTGCACTATCGGACAAAGGATATCTTGAAAAAAGTATTTCAGATACAAAGGAAGGTCGTAAGTTCCTTACAGAGAACATTCCTTTCAAGGTCTATGATTCGCGGGCAAATTTTGTACTTGTGGATGTTTCCCCGTTAATCGCTGCAGATATGGCTGAATCTTTAATAAAGAAAGGTATAATTGTAAGGGATTGCAGCTCATTTAAAAACGCAGGTAATTCTCTTATCCGTGTAACAGTAGGTACCCGACATCAGAATGAAAAAGTAGTTGCAGCCTTTAGAGAAGCAAAAACCACGGATTAGTAAATTTTGTCTATTTTCATAAGCGGATAGTCAAGTTCGGTATCAAATGCCAGGCTGACATCTGCTTTTGCAGTTTTGAAGCTGGCAGTGATCCTTACATCAAGCATACTACCCTCAAGTTCACAGTATCCATATTCGTTATTGAGTTTTGAACGTATCAAATCTCTGTTGATCGATACTTTGATATTTTCAACACATGGTTGAACAGAGATACTTTCCTGAATCGCTTTTTCAAGGCTGTCCACTGTTTTGAGATTAACAGGTGAACCTGTGAACTGATGATAAAGTGCTCCAAGTTTTATTCCTGCTTCGAAAAGTACGCTGTCCCTTTCAGTGATTGCTTTGTTCTCCTGCATTTTTTACCTCATTGTTCTTTAGGAGTAAAGGTGAGATTACGTAAATAACCATTATAGCTGATAATAATGTTGCCATGAAGTGTGTATACTGGATGTTCACAACATAGGAAATAATAGTTGCCGCAAAAATAATAGCAAGTGGCAGGAGTATTTTTTTGTTTCTGGCTTTGAAATAGGTTATCTCACTCACCATAAGGATGCCAAGTATAAGGAAAATTCCAATTATGGAATAGATGTTAAAGAATATATTTCCCGTAAGCAGGTAAGAAGATATAGCTATTCCTCCTGCAGTAATGGGCAATCCTCTGAATGAATCCGGACTTAGTTGCATAGTATTGAACCTTGCAAGTCTGAGCATACCACAGACGAAATAGAACAGCAATGCTGCCAGTAGTATATGATGCATTTCATTTCCTGAAAATACATATGTGATTACGACCGGTGCCGCGCCAAACGAGATCATATCTGCAAGTGAGTCAAGGTTCCCTCCAATTTCACTTGATTTGAATCTTCGGGCAATATGACCGTCAATTCCATCTGCAACAGCAGCTATCAGTATGAGCAGAGGTGCAATGTATGTAAAGCCTTTAAGCACAATAATTATGGCAACAATTCCGCAAAGAGCATTAAAGAGAGTAACAAAATCAGGTAATTTCAACGTATGAAGTATCTGGTCCACTTCCTTTACTTAATTCTGGCAATTATAGTCTCACCGGCAAAGACTATGTCTCCTTTTCTGGCCGTGATCTCAAAGTTCTCAGGGATTGTTACATCGACCCTCGACCCGAATCTGATCATACCAAAGCGCTGACCCTGTTTCATATAATCTCCTTCCTTTACATAGGATACGATCCTTCGGGTGATAGTTCCGGCAATCTGTATCACTTCTACCAGACCGTGTTCTGATTCTATGAATAGATGACTTCTTTCATTACGCTGGGAATCTTTACAGAAAGCAGGTATATACCCTCCTTTTTTGTATTCTATTGTATGGACTTTTCCATTGATGGGGGATCTGTTGACATGCACATTTTGAAAGTTCATGAATATGCATATCTTTCTGCCTCTGATGTCCATCACTTTTCCATCAGCAGGTGCAAGCATGTAATCTCCATGTTCCTTAATTTCTCTTTCAGGATCCCTGAAAAAGAAAAGGAAGAAGATTGTTATACATACTGCTATCAAAGCAGTTGTTTTTGCATAGGCAACATCAAATAAAAGGTATGTAAGTGAAGATACCACACTTAAAGTGATGGATGTCAATATCCAGGGGAAAGAACCTTTTGCAAGCATTTATTGGTTTCCTACTACTTTATAGAATACTTTCTGAATGAATCCGGTGATCAAAAGCCAGATCCCTTCGATCAGGTCTATCAGTTCAGGCAATATACGCATGACCACATATGCAATGATGAACAATGCAATACCTGATCCTATCTTTGCTATAGTATGATGGGCGATCTCAAAGCTGTTCGGACCAAACCACTGATAGCCATAAGCTACTATCACAAAAACATCTCTTATTATATTTAATATGTATATAACAGGTACAGATACCATGAATGCAGCAAACAGTCGTTTAATTGGTGCATTGACCGATGCGATAAGTCCTGTGAACAGAGCTATGCTTTCAATAGCAGTGCACGCAAGTATGATCTCAACTGTATAACCATTAAGTGCTATCTTATTCCATGCAATCATTGTTGCAGGCATTCCCAGGGCTTCCAGCATCCACTGTACATTTTCTGTCACCTGAGCTATTATCCAGACATTCAG
>JAASSR010000027.1 GCA_021767785.1 Methanolobus sp. | reverse complement strand
AGAAAGGTTCCAGTAACAGGAACAAGGCACGTCAACAAAATGTATCCGGGATGCTCAAAAACCACTGTCTAGCTCAACATATAGCTGACGCATCGTGGATTCCATTCATAACAAAATTCGAATATAAAGCCGAAGGGTGTGGAAAAACCCTTCTCCGTATCGGAAGATTTGAGCCAAGTACTAAAATCTGTAATGTGTGTGGATATTACAATGCTTCCATAACATTAGCAGACAGAGAATGGGATTGCCCGGACTGTCACACTCACCACGATAGAGACATAAATGCCGCTATCAACATTAAGAAATTCGCTCTCCAAGAGCAGAATTTAATAGGAATATAATCGTCACCGTAGGAACTACGGGAAGAGCCTGTGGACTCGTTTCCAATAGGAAAGGGGATGAAGCAGGAAGCTACGGAGTCTTTAGCTCCGGGATAGTTCACCAATATCATATGTCATAACTGAAAACGGGAAGATATCATGCTCAAAAGTACATACATTCACATGCCGCGGATCGGCGCCACCGTGGAAAAAAGAATCTGGTCGAACGGGGTGAGAACCTGGGATGAATTCACGGACAGAAAAGACGAACTCCTGATCTCTCCTTCCAAAAAAGAAATGATAATGTCGGGGATAAGAGAATCTGTTGAGAGGCTTGAATCCCGTGATTTCGGGTTCTTTGCAAATTCTCTTCCGAAATCGGAGCACTGGCGCGCTTTCAGGGAATTCTCGGATAAGGTTGCTTATGTTGATATAGAGACAACAGGTCTTTCCCCGGGGAGTTCTTACATAACAGTAGTGGGTATCTATGACGGGAAAGATTCCAGAACATTTGTAAGAGGCATCGATCTTGATGATATAGTTGATATTTTACCTGAATATGAATTTCTTGTGACATTTAACGGAGCAAGGTTCGATCTGCCTTTTATAAAGCGTGAATTTCCTGAGATCAAATTCGATCAGCTTCATGCTGATCTGATGTATCCTCTGCGTCGTATAAAACTTACAGGTGGTCTGAAGAGAATAGAATGCGAACTTGGTATTTTGCGGGACGAGGAAACTGTAGGAATAAGCGGTTTTGATGCGGTTCGCCTGTGGCAGCGTTATGAATGCGGAGATGAAGAGGCACTCGACCTGCTGCTGAAATATAATCGTGAGGATATAGTGAACCTTGAAACAATAATCAACATGACCCTGCCCCGCTTCATAGATAATAAATTCTCTGAAAGTATCTGAATATGAAGTTCGATCTGAAAACTCTTCCTGCATTGCCGGGAATATATCTTATGAAAGATAGCTCCGGAGATGTGATATATGTGGGAAAGGCCAAGTCTCTGGATAAAAGGGTACGTCAGTATTTCCAGTCAAAGAGAAATCTTTCTCCGAAAACCATCACACTTGTCAAAAACATAGATGATATAGAATACATTGTAACTGATTCCGAAGTAGATGCTCTTGTACTTGAAGCAAACCTTATCAAAAAATACAAGCCACGCTACAATGTCCGGCTTAAAGATGACAAACGCTATCCTTATGTTAAAGTAACGGTCAATTCAGCTTTTCCCCGTATATTCCTGACAAGACGAAGGCTAATGGATGGTGCTCTTTATTTCGGTCCGTATACCAATGTGAAAGCTGTACGCACTACTCTGGATATAATATCACGTGTTTTTATGTTGAGACGCTGCAGAAAAAAGATAGAACCTGGCAAAGGTCGTCCATGTCTGAATTATCATATTAAACGTTGTATGGCTCCGTGTAAGGAAGATATTGACAGGGAAGAATACAGAAAGAGGGTAACGGAAGCCGTAAGTTTTCTCAAAGGTGATACTTCCGGCCTTTTAACGGAACTTGAAGAAAAGATGCGGCTTCTTGCAGAGGCACAGGATTATGAAACTGCGGCTGTTGTCAGGGACCAGATAGAATCTGTGAAATCCCTCTCGGAACAGCAGATAGCAACATCTGGTATTGATGATCGTGATGTTCTGGCGGCAGTTGATGATGAAAAAGCTGTTTATATACAGGTATTCTATGTACGTCAGGGAAGTATGGTGGGAAAAGCGGATTTCACACTTCTGGGTGCTGATGCAGCAGAGAGTATCGAGGAATCTCTGGCCCAATTCGTGAAACAGTATTATCAGGATTCTCCTATCCCTCCGGAAATCCTTGTTCAGTATGAACTGCCTGATAAGGAATTGATAGTCAGATGGCTCTCCCGGCGTTCCGGCAGGGATGTAAAATTACATGCTCCACAACGCGGTGAAAAGAAGAAACTTGTGGAGATGGCTGCACGGAATGCTGAGATGCTTAAAAGAATGGCTAAATTAAAACCTGCATCTTCCGAGGCTGCTATGGAGTCTCTTAAAGACCTTCAGAAAGTATTGTCCCTTGATAAATTACCAGTGCATATAGAAGGCTTTGACATTTCAAATATATCGGGAACAAATGCAGTTGGTTCCATGGTCTTTTTTGAAAATGGCAGGGCGGCAAATAACAAGTACAGGCAACATAATATCAAAACCGTTAAAGGAATCGATGATTTCGCCATGATGTCAGAGGTAGTTTACAGGCGATATTCCCGTTTGCTTAAAAATAACGAAGAAATGCCTGATCTGATCCTTATTGACGGAGGTCCCGGCCAGGTAAGTGCTGCAAAGTCCTCACTTGACACACTGGGACTTGATATACCTTTGATCGGTCTTGCCAAGAGATTCGAACACATAATAACAACGAAGAAAGGCCCGGATGAAGTAATAATTCTCCCCAGATCATCACCTGCATTGAAACTACTGATGCAGATACGTGATGAGGCTCACAGGTTTGCAGTGAGTTCGCACAGAAGACGCAGATCTGCAAGTCTGACCCATTCGAAACTTGATTCTGTTCCAGGTGTCGGTTCTGCAAGAAAACGTCTTTTACTGGAGAACTTCGACTCTGTTGAAAAGATAAGATCTGCTTCGGTCGAGGACCTTTCTGCAATTGACGGTATAAGCGAAAAACTTGCAAAAAAGATACTGGATCATTTGAGCAAATAAAGTTTCTATTTAATTCATTTGCGGCAAAAATAAATACTGTGGACGCGAATATAATCTAACATATAAGTTTTATTTTAAATTAAAAAGTGTGATCAAATGGGTAAAGAACTGGATTTTTATGGGGATATCCGCTATCCTGACATCAGGATGCTTTATGATATGGATGAGGTAATATATGACCAGGAGTGGCTGCGCTCGCAGGATAATATGGAACTATATTACATGTATCGTGATCTTTTTAAGAATGAATCTGATCACAAAAAAATAGTGGATCACAAACTCAGATATGATATTACAATTATCCCTCCTGCAATGCTCGGAGATGAATATGTAAAGACTGCAGGACACTATCATCCTCCGGTTCCGGGACATCATGTATCTTATGCGGAACTGTATCAGGTACTGGAAGGTGAAGCTACTTATCTGCTTCAGAAAGCTGATGGTGAACGTATAGTTGATGTAATTGTATGTGAGGCTAAACCCGGGGACCTTGTTCTTGTCCCTCCGGATTACGGACATATAACCATCAATGCTTCAAATGAGACTCTCAAAATGGCAAACTGGGTATGCCGTGAATTTTCATCCCTTTATGAACCTATTAAGAAGTTCTTTGGTGGTGCATACTATCTTCTGACCGAAGGTTTCGTGAAAAATTCTGACTACACGGAAGTTCCGGAAATAAGGTTTGTTAAAGCAATGGATTATCCGGAAGCTGGTCTTTATTGTGGTGAGGATATGTATAAGACAGTTGAGGATATAGACAAACTGGATTTTCTTGTAAATCCTCAGGATCACCTGGATATATTCCAGAAGATGACATCCCTCTGAATACCTTTTTCTCATGCGAAACTATAAATGTCTGGCAGTTGCTTAAGTTAACAGTTAAGCATTCATAGTAAGGTTAGAGGTATGTCTTTGCAAAACAATCGTCGCATTCAGTTCACGTCGTCTAAAATAGAAGATCTGATGTTCAGGACGACTTTCAATCCGAAAACAATGGAAGGAGATGTCATTGTCAATCTTTCCCTTATAGATAAAAGGGATTTTGATGATGTCCTCAGGATATTCAGCATGGCAATAAACAGCGGACTTTCAGTAAGTCCGTTGCTGCGGATCCTTCATGAAGGTGATTCTATAGGTGACTGGAAAATAGGAAAGGACGAGGTGGGTTTTGCAACGGTTTGCAGCATCACCATCGATGGTCTTCTTCTCAAAGCCGGTGTGATGGTAAAGCCTCGTTTTGGGGGTCTTGTGGAGATACGTGAAGGTGCTCCGGTGAGATTTACAAATGTCCTGACATACCAGAGTACTACAATAGATCCGCTTGAGGTCCTTATGTCACAGGATCTCACATCTGTGATGGATATGTTAAAAACAGGTTCTGGTAAGATTCTTGCAAATCTGCGTGAGGCACCTATGGTTGCCCGGGATGATATAGACAGTACTCTTTCAGATATGGTGGATGCAGGCATAAACGGGATACTTGAAGTTGGTGAACCGAATACAAGAATTCTGGATGTTCCTGTAGAGCGTGATCATCTTGGCGTTGTGGTCATAGGAGGTACGAATCCAATGGCTATAGTTCAGGAGCATGGCATTCCTATAAGGACCAATGCAATGTCAACACTTATGGACATCAATGAACTTTCCCATATCAATGATCTGGTATAATGAGTTTTATCAACTAATTCTTTTAACCAAGCTGGCCTGCAATAGTTGAATTGAGTTTCTCAATGAATTCTTCCTTTTTACCGAATGGTATGGTAGCTCCTGCTGCAATGTCATGACCGCCGCCTGCTCCTCCCAGTTTCTGGCAAACAATGCTCAGAGCATCTGAAAGATTGAGTCCTCTGTTTACAAGTTCCTGGGTTCCCCTTGCTGAAACTTTATAACCGTCCTCCTTGTCTGCAAATGCTATAATGGGTAATCTCCTGTTCCCTGCGGAATAGTGGCTCATTCCAGCAACAATGCCTACTATGGTTTCCGGTATTGTGTTTCCGGCATCGAAATATTGTATATGGGACAGTTCTGTTATACCGTTATCTTTTACGAAGTTCAGTCCTTCTACAAGATTCCTGCGGTGGTTGTGCAGGAGATTCTGGGCTTCTCTGTAGGCATCCCCGCGGTCTCCCATACAGACCTTCATGCCGACCTCGGCTTGCATATATCTGCCAGTGGCATTCAGGAGTGTGGAATATTCAGATGCGTCCCGCATCTCTGTGCCTTCTTTTTCGGAAAGAAGTATATATCCTTCAGAGACCAGTCTCCCGATGTTGTATGAGGACATTCCTTTTTGCATTGCATACTGCAGTATGGACGAGGTTACCTTTTTTCTATCCCCGTCACTAAGATCTATCCATCTCCTCCATTTTTCATCATTTGAGAACTGAAGACCGACCCCTGAAAGAAAATCTATGCAGGCATCTTCATTGCCTGTCAGTCCGGGGATGTATGGGTCAGAGGAGTACTGTAGCATCTTATATACAGGTCTGGTCTGTTTCCCGAAAAGTGAAAGGTCCGTTTTAGGAACTACAGATTCAGGATTTGCTTCGAGTATCATTCTGTTAAGACTTACGAGTTTCCCGTATTTTCGGTACTGCATATCTCCGATACATCCTACAATGGCAAGATCAGCCAGATCTCTGTTGTCTCCCAGCCGGGTTGCAAGTATGAATGTTGTGCCCGAACCGCTGATCTCATAGGAACCGTTTGCTCCGAAAAGGTGTGGATTAAGATGGAATCCTGTATCTCCCTGGGGTCTGTGATGATCCGAAACTATTGAATGCAGACCGTATTTTGTGATATGTTCCAGTTGACCGCTTCCAAGATCGGTGAATATGGTCAGTTCGGGGTTCGTATCTGCAAGTTCTTTTATGATGTTTTCGTCAAGTTGTTTAACAAATTTCATATCATAGCCGATGTTTGCTCTTTCAAGGGCCTTTGCAATGATAGCACCTGATGTGATCCCATCAGCGTCTATGTGGGATACAAGTTGTACCTCATCATATTTTCTGATCTCTCGGGCACATTCTCCGGCACGTTCTGCCAACATGGACATACTGTCAGACATATTGAAATCCTCTTATTCTATCAACCTTAGTTTTTTCCATCCTTCAGGATCTATCAGATACTCGTTACTCTCCCGTTCTATGCGTGGATAGTCCTGTATCTCTTCAACTGTAATCTTTGCAGTTCCTTCTTCTCTGTACTTGCGACACAGTTCTGTCCAGGGTATCATATATGCTTCTCTGGTGCGTCCGGTTCCCATTTTGAGTTCCACTGCAAGGAATCCCGTTCTTCCGGCCTTCAGCAGAAAATCAGATATTCTTTCTATCTGGTGCAGACCGTTCTTATCGGTCGTAAAATGCTGGGTAAAATACAATGCTTTGGCACCTTTGTCTACGGATATGCTCTTGCACTCGATACCCATGTAATAGTCCGGATCAAGTGAATCTACAAGTACATCCAGAAACTGGGGCGTGAATCTGTGTTGTTTCAGGCGGTAGGCAACCCCTTTTACCTTATTCTTTTCAAAGAATGTGTTGAATGACCGGACAAGTACTCTTTCGAATTCTGTCATTTTATTATCACGTTTTTGGAATTATATTATTTTTGATGTTATATTTAAGATTGCCCTGATAGATTATTTAACTGCATATTATGCTCGTTAGATTGATGTATCTGTTAATTCTATTAGGACTGATGAATAAGAAAAATATGGAGATCATCTCTTCAACTGGTTCGGTAATATTACTGATAGTACTGTTTGCAGTTGCACATCAGATAAGGGATTCTGTCCCGCAGGAATACGGTTTTATCGGTTCACTGTTAATATTCATAATTGTCATGTCTATAGTCGGTCTCAAGTTGAATGAGATGCAGTGAGGTTTAATTATCCTATGACGATATACAGTGGAGAATTCGGTCTTGAAACATCAGGTAATGCGGATGTCATTGATATAACTACTCAGGTTTCGGAGCTTGTAGCTTCTTCCGGCATTAATGACGGCATTGTACTTGTTTATGTACCGGGTTCTACTGCAGCTATAACTACTATCGAATATGAATCGGGTCTTATACGTGACCTTAAGGCGGCACTTGAAAGACTTGCTCCCGAAGGAATAACTTATTATCACAATGAAAGATGGCATGACGGCAACGGCCATTCTCATATCAGAGCATCTTTTATAGGCCAAAGCGAGTCTTTCCCGCTAATGCATGGAAATCTTTTGCTGGGTACCTGGCAGCAGATCATACTGGTGGATATGGACAATCGTCCGCGTTCAAGGAAAGTATTTGTTCAGATATCAGGTGAATAAAGAGAATAGTATAATTCTGAATGACCTGGATCTGAATAAAAAAAGGTTCCGGCTTAAGCCGGTGGAGTAAGATTATCCCTGCTGTACCAGGAACTTGACAAAGTCATGGCTGAGTCTTGTTTCTCTTACCATCTTGTCTTCTACTTCCTCTTCAGAAAGGCCTTCCTGTTTGTACTGTGCAATTCGGTCGTAGACACTCTGTGAAACCTCGGAATATTCGTTAATATCTTTCCTGTGGCCCCATACATCACCTTCAAGCAGTTCTATTCCCTGCATTTCAAGGTACATCTTTGCGGAGTTAGAGATAGTCCTCTTGTATGAGCTCGGAATATGAAGTGCTTTTACATCAGGACATTTCATTATCAGGGAAAATATGTCTGTATTTGATGGTCTGAATGCCAGGTGGATTATCTCTTCATTAGGACCAAGTGTATTGATCTCTTCTTTTGAACTTACTACTCTTATTTTCATGTTTTACCTTCCTTGATTTCGTGTTTTGTTTAATTTTTGTTATTTCTGTTGAGATTTTTTTTCTCTCTCTAAAATTAGTGTATATACAAACTTTTATTTAAAGGTTGCCAGTATAACATTATATTATTGATATAAATTAGTTTAATGGTTTAATTCTTAATTTTATTTAATATGTTTGTTGATTTTGAAACCGCTGCTTATAGATGCTCTCTTCATTTTTGGATTATGTAACTTCTAGTCTTTTTATGAACAATATGTTATTTTTCGCAGTCTATTTAAAAATAGTAGTTCTATATTTTGGATTATGTAACGCTTATTTTAAGTTGTCCATCAAAAAAATTTATTTTTATGAAGATATACTTATAGACAGGTTTTCCTTTGTGTATTTAAGGATTACATTGTTACATATCCAACAATTGATGATGGTAAGTCAAAATAATGTATATACATGAAAATCACTTTTATTGCAAAGAGCTGATTAAATAAAGCCTGATAGCACTCTGTTTTCAAAAAGCATATTTTTTCGGTCATATGTAAACCTTTATATAGTAACCTTTCCAAGTAAAAGGACGTGTATCCAAAGATATTGCCAAAATTAAGAGTTAAGAATGATGTAAAAGCAATTTACATCTTATTTGGTATCATTTTAACTTATTTCTCTATTTACATGCCTGACTTTATGAATGTCATAGGTATGGAAAATACAAAAATAAGTTCCATTGTGTCATTTGGCAGTCTTAATGGTATGCTTTTTGGCCCTTTCTGGGGAGCTATCGTCTCCGGAGCAGGATATTTTTTGTATAAAGTGACCAGTGGCACGTATCTTTCAATGAGTGCTTTTTCAGTACTTTCGGTCTTTTTTATCGCTCTGAGTTCAGTAGTATCGGGACTTGTTGTTAACAGAGAACATAAGGCAGCTAAAGGTATATTCATTGCACTTATATTGATGTGGTATATCCTTGACGTTGGCAGGACTGCGTATTTATATCCATGGTATCATTTGCTTGTCCTGGCTGGTTTTATTTATTTCGAGAGATCCATTCTTATGAAAACAACTACTTCAAAATTATATGTATTCATCTCTTTGTTTCTGGCTTCTTTAATGGGTGTTCTGTCCGATCACATGGCAGGAAGTATAGCATATAATCTGATACATGGTCTTGCTGCTAAAGAGTATTCATCAGTGCTCCTGGTTTACCCCGTAGAAAGGACTATACTTGCATTTTTCCCTGCATTTCTTGTTTATGTATTGATTGTTGTCTTCAAGGACATATTACTTTCATCAGGAGATATTGAACAGGATATTCAGGATAAAAGAGCCCGGGAAATGGATGAATACCTTAAAAATGATGTAATGAAGATCATAAAAAAAGATGAATAGACTAATTTACTGCATTGCTTCTATTTTGTCCCTGATCCTCATAATACTCTTGGAGAAAATATGTTCAGGTTCGGTATTCACCAGCACTTCATTCTTGCTTCGGGTCGCAATCTCACACATGCATGGTATTGTTGCAAGTATCGGTGCTCCATGTCTTGTTCTCTCAGTAAGGTCAAGACAATTATCATGACACATATTGTCTATTATAGCACGTTTTTTATCAAGTAGTTCATAAACACCTTTTATTAGCTGTTCCGTACAGTTATTACAGGCATTTGTATCATTATGAACAATTACCACCATATCTGACGCTGCAACCGCATTTATAGATTCATACTCTACTCCCGGACTTGTATCGAATATTATAACGTCCATATCCTCTTCAGCAAGCTCCTTTTTACCGGTCATCAATGCCTTTAGAGCTCCCGCCTGCCAGTTGCGGTCTTTACTCACGAGGTCTCTGATCTCTCCAATGTCCGGATTTGAAAAGCTCAGGTACATATGACCGCTGGTTTCCATGTCTTTTTGGATGTCATTCAAAGTATCTTTGATACTGCATTTCCCTGAAAGAAAATCGTTGATCCAGAAATTGTTCTTTGCTTTGAACATAGAACAAAGTGATGGTCCTCGCAGATCCATATCTATCAGACATGTATCTTTTCCTGAAGCTGCAAAAGCCACTGCCAGGTTCAATGCAATGCTGGTCTTTCCTGTTCCGCCTTTTGAAGAATGAATTGCTATTGTAAGGGTCATGTTTCCTTCATATTTATTGTTTGATCATATTTCGGGCAAGTATTTTTACAATTCAAAAAGATGAATTAATTTTATTATATATTATTTTTTCAGGCTTTCATTTATACGGAAATAAACTTTTCTTCCTTCTCTGTACTTTTTAACGTGATTCATTCTGACAAGCTGGTTTAGATAATTACTTTCTACTGCCCTTTCCTTATGTGTGATCTTTGCTATTTCTTCTGCAGTTGCCGGTCCGATCTCAAACAACGTTGTTGCGGTTGTTCTGAGATGGTCGGGAAGGGAGAGTAGCGTAATTACATCAAGGGAATCTGCCATCATTCTCTTTTTTTCAGTGGCCTGCTCTTCTCTGTCTTCTACTTGCATGACCAGACGATCAAGTTTGGAATTGATCTCTTTCAGATTTTTAACAATTTGTTCAAGCAGTTCTGAGTCCAACATTCCGTCTCCTGGATTTAATAATCATAATATCTTCAACTATTACAAGGTAATTATTAAATCGTTCATGGGTACTAATAAAACTTTCTAATTCAGTTACTCTGTATGTTTTTTGTCATATAGACCTTTTCAAGTTCATAGCCGGCTTTCCGATAGTACTCACGTACACCAATACCACTTATAATCGCAAGCTTTTCGTATCCATTATCACATGCAAGTTCTTCTGCATACGAGATCAATTCCCTGCCATATCCACGGTGTTGCCATTCTTTTTTGCCGGCATTCCGGCCCACAGCTACAGAGGATCCGTATATGTGAAGTTCTCGGACAAGGGCAGCATTCTCCAATTCATCACGATGGGGTGTATAAGGATATCTGAGTCTGAGAAATCCGATAAGCATGTCCTTTTCAACATCTTCAAAGGCAACGAAATGTTCCTGTCCTCCACAGGATTCATATGATTCGACTGTTAGTTGTATATTCTCTATGTCTGGTTCGTTTCCTTTTAATAGGTTATGCCCTACTTCACGGCATCTTATACAACGACATTTTCCACCATGCTTTTCCAGATGTTCAGTTGCAAGCTGGCGGATATTACTCTTTCTAACCCCTGCAATTATCTGGGGTGATGGTATATCTCTCTGAATACGCTGTAATCTGACCCATTTCGGGATGACTGCCTTGATCCTTGAGAGAAGTTCAGTTGCCTCATCATCATTCAAGGCTTCATATCTGCCCTGTTTCCACATTTCATGAAGTTCAGTACCTTCGGTAACAAGTGTTGGATATATTTTCAGGTAATCCGGTCTGAAACCGGGATTTTCAAATAAACGTTTGAAATTCCTCACATCCATTTCAATATCAGTTCCCGGTAGTCCGGGCATCATGTGGAAACCTACTTTCAGGGCACTGTCCCTTAAAACCCTGTTTGCTTCGATACTGTCTGCAACACTATGTCCGCGCTTAATTCTTT
Organism: Methanolobus sp.; assembly: GCA_021767785.1. Lineage (GTDB taxonomy): Archaea > Halobacteriota > Methanosarcinia > Methanosarcinales > Methanosarcinaceae > Methanolobus. The sequence goes on along the minus strand of JAASSR010000027.1, from coordinate 11,293 downwards.
CGAGTATGAAATCATAGGTGCTTTGCACACCGATCTCCACTTTTGTTGCTCCAAGTTCCAGCATCTTATCAATATGTGCTGGTTTTGCCCAGTCAGGACGTGTTTCAAAAGTTATCCCTGTATTTCTAACGTCTGATGTTTCATTGGCCTTCTGGACATTCTCTATGGTATAGTAGGGAACTGCCTTTCCTATGGGATGCGCTTTTTTGCGCCAGGAATCTCCGTAAAAGTCATTCATAGCTTCAAGGCAGCGTTTTGTGTACCATTCCTGATAATCGATGGATCTTGCGGAAAAGGTTCCTCCCATAATTATAAGTTCGGCTTTTTTCACTTCGTGGCCGATCTGCTTTAGCTGAGTTAGTCTGTTAGTTACAATTCTGTAAGGGTCGTATTCGAACTGTATCGCCCTCATGGTGGAAGGCTCTCTTCCCATGTAACTCTGTGGTGAATGGAAGTCCGATTCAGGTCCTCCCGGACACGGGACACATATGCCATGGGGGCAGGGAGCCGGAGATGTCATGGCAGCTATGACCGCAACCCCTGATATAGTGCGTACAGGTTTACGTTGCAGTACCTCTCTGACAGTTTCCTGTTCTTTATCGTTGCCTGAGATTATTATATCTGCGTTTTTAGGAAGTGTTGAAAGCTGAAAGCTTTTAGCAATCTTTTTCTTAGCTTCATTAAGTTGCTTACTATCGGTTATCTCACCTTCGAGCACCATCTCCAGAATTTTCCGGCAGGCCTTCTCAAAGTCAGGATTATTTTTTTCGTTCATCAGAACCATTGATAATTTGAATTTTCATCAAAGACATGGTCTATTTGCAAAACTCTGCAGCAAGGGCTTCAAGTTGTATTCTTTCATTTGCACTTTCTGTCAGGTAGAAATCGGTGTCAGCAATTTTTGTGATCCATCTGGAAATGATCTCATCAGGTTCACTGGAATTGATTATGACCTTGTGTAACTGAAGCAATATTTCCTGTCCTGATAATCCTTCTCCAAGTATAAGGGAATCAATATGCTTTCTGGCCCCAAGTATGTCTTTTGAGAGCATGGATCCGAACAGTTTTGTTATATTCTCTGACTGCTCTCCAAGCGTTGCATCGTATATTTGCTGTGGTCCTATATTCTCACTCCCGGCTTGGACAGATGCTATCTGAAGTGTATTAAGTGCTCTGGCCACGTTGCCTTTTGCATGATAGATAAGTGCATCAATACCGTCTTCACTCACTGACAACCCTTCTGATTCTATCACCTGCGAGATGAACTTTTCAAGCCTGTCATCTGAGACATGCGTGAAAAACAGTTGCAATCCTCTGGATCTCAGGGGTGTTATGAGCTTTGAAGGCTGGGTTGTTGAGAGTATGAACCGGCATGTTGTCGTATATTTCTCCATTATCCTTCTCAGGGCATGCTGTGAATCCGAATTAAGTGACTCTGCATTATCAATGAAGATTATCTTGTATTCAGCATCCATCGGGGACATGCTGGCATATTCATTGATAACTTCTTTGAAAATGTATATCACACTTTTTTTGATCTTTTTTGGATCATCGGTTCCCAGGATACGTATGAATCTCTTGTCCCTTACAAGGTAATTCTTTCCCTGTTCAAAAAAATCCGATGCATTGAAATATGCAAGGTTACGCTCGTAATCTTCTCCGTATATTTCCCGGGCAAGTGCAAATGCAGTACTCACCTTGCCTGAATTTTCAGGTCCGTGGAATACCAGGTGAGGAAGATTGTTAGACCTGGCAAGTTTCATGATCATGTCCACGGATTGTTCATTGCCTACAATCCCATCAAGGGTTGCAGGCCGGTATTTTACAGTCCACAGATCTTTCAACATACCCCTCCTTATTCAGTATATCTGGAGTTTGTTTCCAGGATTTCCTGCATCACTCTTGCATATACTGGTCTTGCAATGAAGATACCTATAAGCACACCTACAATGGTTGTTATCGCAAATCCCTTGAGGGCACCGAAGCCCATGAAGACAAGAGGTGACATTGCGATGATGGTAGTTGCAGCTGCTGCGAATATTATGGAGAATGCCTTTGTTATTCGCGTCAGATATACCTTTTTAGGCGGTAGTTTTCCTTCATATAGTACTTCATCAGTTATTATGACAAGATGGTCGATGCCTGTTCCTATAACTGCGATAATACCTGCAATGCTTGCCAGGTCAAGTTGCCATCCGATGGCTCCTGCAAATCCGAGTATCATAACTACTTCACTTATGGATGTAGTTACCATTGGCAAAAGTATGGATCGTTTTTTGTATTTTCTAAATACAACAAATGCAACTCCGAACAGGGCTAAAAATCCTGCAAGGACCGCTTGTTCTTTGAACTGGTTTCCAAGTGCTGCATCTACCTGTCCTGATCCTACGATTTCCACATTAACAGGCAATGCACCTGCGCGCAGATGTATCTGTAATTGTTCGGCCCTGGCTTTGCTATCTTCATCGGGTCCTGTAGATGCCTGCCATGCGTATATGGGTACTTCTTCCAGTTTAGCTGCCGCTGAATAGCTCAACGGTGCGCTGTAAACCTCATTCTCATCCAGGTACATTATAAGGTTGTGTGACAGAGGATCACTGGTAGCACCGGTGTCGATGGCAACCTGCTGAAGTGCAAGGGCACCCTCGTCTGTAAGTGTGAAAGGTACGTACCATTGTCCGTCATTCTCATTGTATCCTACTATACTAACGCTTTCAATCGCATCACCATAAAGGACATGTTTTGACTCATTACCCTGTGTTGCGATACGGATCTCGAACTTACCGGGTTTTTCGGCAATGTCTCTGGCGGTTGCAAGGTCTATTCCTGCAAAATCAATGATTATGTAATCTTCACCAGCTGTTCTCACAGGTATATCCTTAAGTCCCAGTGAGTTGAGCTTTTCACTGAGTATTTCTTTTGTAAGGTCTCTTGTTTCAGTAGTGACCCCTTCTCTGTATATCGCATCTCCATTTGAGTCTGTTCTAATGGACCCGCCCACATCAGACATGAGCTTTTCAAGTTCTTCCTGCGATATGGCAGTCCGGATCTCATATTCAACAGTACCATCTGAATATACCGTAGGTATGACCTCAGCTTTGAGTGAATCTCCAAGATATGTGCTTATCAATTTCTCTTTTGAGGAATACACTATGACCTCTGTCACATCATCGGCCCGGGAAATGGTGGTCTGACCCACACCTATCTGGTCCATCTGGTTATTTGTGATCAGGGAGTCAGAAGTAAATGTAACTGTGGTTTCATCTGGTCCATCATTGACAGATTGTATCTCTATATCCTCTCCAAGATTTATGTTGACTATTTCTTTTACAAGAAGACCACTGTCAGCATCAAGCTGAACCAAAGCACCCTGAAGTTTTACCTGAAGCCAGGACCCTCCTTCAAGATCAAGCCCGTAATTAAGATTGCTTGTGAGCCCTTCTTCAGATGAATACCATGGTTGTATAAAATATATTGAAGCAAGTATTGCCAGGATGAATATGATAACCCTTATATCTCTGAAAATACTCTGCTCCTGTTCATCATCCCTCATGCCCTTCGCCTCCTTGTGGCATTATTTGTTACATGCCATCTGAGTATGGATGTATTAAGCATCCAGGTGTTGATCAGGTCTGCCACCAGTCCAAATATGAGGACTATGGATATGTCTGAAAGAATAGTTATCTGTGAAAGGGATGAACTCAACAGATATGAATAAGTTGATACCAGATACATAACTACAAGTGCAGCAAGGGTGGTACTGGTCATGGTAACACCGGTGTGAAGTGCATTACTGATGTTTTCAGGTGTTGTTCCTCTTCTTTTGAGAACCCTTGTATTGAGTAATATATCACTGTCTACCGAATAACCTATTATCATCAAAAGAGCTGCTACTGTCCCCAGGGATAATTCTATTCCGGCAATGTTCATAAAAGCTGCAGCAATGAATATGTCGGATAAGGCTGACATAACTACTATGATCGATGGTACGAATGTCTTGAAGATCAAAAAGACTATTATCGCCATGCCTATGAACGAGATGATGACAGCTTTAATGGCCTGTTGTTGCAGACTCTCTCCGTACACAGGTCCTATTTGATTTATCTCTACATTTTCGTAGGAATCTATTACGTCACTTATCAGTTCCTGTTGTAATTCACTACTCATGGGTCCGAATTGCATGATAACACGGGATCCTGCCTGCCTGATGTCATTTATAGGGTAATCAGCATATTTCTGTTCAATGGTCTGCAAACTTTCTCCCGTTTCCGCAGAGATCATTGTTCCGCCTTTAAATTCCATACCAAGCTTAACAGGTGAACCGCTGGTTGCAAAAGTAAGTGCAAGTATCAAAAGCGATATTGCAAATATCGCAAGCGGTATCGCTACAAGCTGACGATCGTTATGTTTTTTTACAAAAGAATCCAAACGTTCAGTCAAACCGACTTCCATGTTTCTATGCTCCAGATCCAGAATAATACCTTGATAATTCAGGTATGATTTTCTTGAAATTGATGAATATACTTTAACTATAACTTGAATACACTTACACTATAACTTATATATACCACTTACTGCCTCTCTTAAGCGATGACTGAGAGGCCAAGTATAGATGAATATTTTCTTGAGATCGCAACGGTTGTAGCCAAGCGTTCCACCTGCCTTCGAAACAGGGTAGGTGCTGTGATAGCGAGGGATAAACGTATTCTGTCCACAGGTTACAATGGTGCACCCAGGAACATGGAACATTGTCTTGATATAGGCTGCATAAGACAACAGAACAACATCGAATCCGGCACACGTCATGAGAAATGCCGTGCAGTTCATGCGGAACAGAATGCTATTATACAGGCTGCTCTTCACGGTGTAAGTACAGATGGTGCAACTATTTACTGTACGCATCAGCCATGTATACTCTGCGCCAAGATGATCATCAATTCAAATATAAAAAGGGTAGTTTATATTCAATCCTATCCTGACAATGATGCCCTTGATTTCTTTGAGGATTCTGGTGTTGAGGTAGTGAACATGCAGATATCAGACTTTGTTTAGACAGCGAAGTCCTTTTTTGATAATGTCCTCACGGTCATTGCGATACATCTCCTTTATTGAAGCTTCATCGGATCTCATACCCAGTCCTCTGAGTATCACTACAGGATAACCTCCGTCACCTTCGCCCATCAGAAGATTGGCAGCACCGGCTATCTCGTCGGCTATGGCTTCTTCAGTGATCTCCAGCTTATTTCCAAACAGATCCTTTTTTCCTTTCCAGTTCTTTATAGGATGTATCTTATATACCCCAATGGCAATCCCTGTCTGCCCTGTTTTGAATGCCCTGCCGTTAGTGTCTGTCAGTATTATGCTTATCTTTTTACCGGTTAGCTTTTCGATCTTTTCACCTATTGTTCGTGCACTGTGGTCTGCATCTTCTGGCAGATCAGCAAAGTACCCCATGTCAACATTTGAATCATCGATTCCGGCTTTGATACAAACATGTCCGTTCAGTGTTTCTACAAGTAGTATGGGATGTTCTACAAGAACTTCGCGACTTCTGTCAAGGACAGCCTGTATAAATCTGGGGTCCAGACAGTGTTTATCAGCAATTTTTTCTGCTTTATCTCCGGCAATGATATCTTCAAGTCTGAACACTCTGCCTTCGGCTTTTGCAATTATGGTGGAAGCAATGACTATGATGTCGTTATCTTCAATATCTGCTCTTTGGCAGATTATCGATGCAACATCATCTCCCTTTCTTATAAGGGGAATATTTTCCACTGTAAATGCCTGCATTTTCAATTGTGATTCTCCGGATGAATTAAATGTACTAGCTTTAAACATACTCTCTTGTTAATTAATAATGCAATATTAAATTAATACAGGGTTATGTTAAGTACTGTAAAATCAAATATATTATATAAGGGAGTGGGTTTGCCGAAGTGAGCACACGGTTTCAGTAATCTATCCAAACCAACCAACCGATATATTGAAACTTGCGTTAGTTGAATTTTAGTGTGCTCACTTCACTTCCTATTCTACCTTGACAGAAGATGTGTGGGTAAAATGGTCAGAGTTTTTCCAGTCCGATAGAGGTGTAGAGTGATCTATAAAATGCTGGAAAAGCTCTTTACTCCATTCGATTGCTTTTTGGCTATGTGCCATAATATATCTCGGATCATAGATGTAATTATCAGTTAGAAGTTGAAGGTGCATAAAATCTTCTGTAACTATGAGGGTTGAAATATCCATCTCTCCCTTATAGATATAAAATTCAATTCCGGGATATTTAATAAGTTCATTAAGGATATCGCCATCTTCTTTTTCCATTTTTAAGAATACTTCTTTTGTAAAGATACATTTGAAATCTGTTTTATTTTCAGCGTATTCCATGAATAATGACGGAAAGTCAGTGTGATAGAATGAGACAGCTATATTGATCCATTTTGAGCTCAATGTTTTTGATATAACATCATTGCCAAGTTCCAGTGCTTCATACAATTCTGGTTCTACCAGTTCGGATTCTTCAAGTTCTCGTATACGATAAAAAAGCTCTTCTGGTATACAATCAATGTTATGCTTTGTCCAGTAATCCATTTTGTCTTCAAGTGTTTCCAGGGTACTTAGTAAAGGTATCAGATCGGCGACGATCAATTTCCCGAATTTAGTAAGTGTGTAAGTATCATTATCATTTACTCTGGTTATCAGATGGTTTTTATCAAGTATTTTGATCTGAGGGAGCAGGGCATTTCTACTTACTTCGAGATCTTCCAGTATTCTTGGCATACTCACAGGACCGTCTTTAAGTAGCAATAACACATCCTTGCGCTTCTCAGACCGGCTGATGGTTTCAATCAATGCTCTTCTCATGCATTTTTCTCCATAGACCCTGTTATTGTTGAGTTGAACATTAGATGTTCTGTTCAATAGGAAATCCAAACTAAGCTATAACTTTTTGTGTTAGGATACATACGATTTTTATGTAGAAGGATTTAATCTACTATATACAGTTCAACCAACCTAAAAAAGTGTCTGTTTTTTCATATAAATACATTGTTATATTGTTCTGATGCTTTTTCGATCTGTTTTTGTTGCCATACTATATTGACAATTTACCGGAAACTTTCCATGAATTTTCCTTTCTTCGTTCCGGGAAAATAATATACTATATCTGCATAGTATGTTCTGCGGCGATGATGATAGTTACCCCGACTGAGCAAAGGATGATGATATTTCTTACTGATGCCGCAAACAGTGGGGTTAATATAAAAAAAGTAAAAAGTTTAATGCCCTTTGAAAAAGGACATTTGTTTCTAAGATGTTTTATTCGATCATTATCCTGTGCTTTTCTTCGATCTCTGATTTCGGGAGGGTTATGGTCAGCACACCATCTTCAAGCTTTGCCTTTGCTTCTTCTTCATTTACGGCAGAGGGCAAGTTGAAGGCACGTGCAAACCTGCTGTAGGTCCTTTCTTTCATAAGATATCCTTCTTTTTCTTCCTCTGCTTCCTTATGAGTATTGGCACTGATCCATATCTTATTGTCCCTTATGTCGATATCGACATCCTTTTTGTCAACTCCTGGAAGGTCTGTTGTAACAACTATGTTGTCATCCTTCTCCTTAATATCAACAAGAGGTGACATTGTGTCAATATCCATCATGTCAGATCTCTCTTCTTCTCCGAATAAGCGGTTTAGCCGCTCTTGCATACGCTTCATGTCATCAAAGGGGTCCCATCTTGTGGTTGAAGAAGGACTCCATGGTGTTAATCCGAATCTCATTATACCACTCCTCATTTCTTAATTTATATAAAGATGGAACTATCTTCATATCCGATACTCCCATCCAAACAATAATATCTAACTGGTTCTATTTATAAATGATGACCCGTATTTTACCTTAAAAAAGGTATCGATTGGCTTTATCTTTTAGTCCTTACCGATAAGCATCCTGACAAGATCAGCTGCATATAAGGTTCCCAGTGATCCCTTCTTTACAGATTCCTCATCAAAGGCATCGGCATTATCCGGTGAGTCCTCACATGTGCAGTATATGGCTACGGGAATAGGTACTGATGTGTGTGTTCTGAGTGCAATCGGTGTAGGGTGATCCGGCAGTACCATTATGGTTACATCTTCGTCCATATTCTGTGCAGATCTAAGAACGGTTCCGACAACCTTTTCATCAAAATCTTCTATAGCCTTTATCTTTGCCTCTGCGTTACCCATATGACCAGCTTCATCAGGTGCTTCCACATGTACGAAGACGAAATCATGGTCCTTAAGGGCTTCAATGGCATATTCAGCTTTGCCCAGGTAATTTGTGTCAAGATATCCGGTTGCTCCGGGAACCTCAATAATGTCAAGTCCCGCATACATACCTATTCCTTTAACAAGATCTACTGCAGAGATTATGGCACCATTGAGGCTGTATAGGTCCTTGAATGGTGTAAAAGCAGGTGCATAACCCTGACCCCATAACCATATTGAGTTTCCGGGATTCTTCCCTTCATCAACTCTCTTTTTGTTTACCGGATGATCTTTTAGTATTTTCATGGATCTTTCTGTTAGTTCGACCAACGTCTCACTGTCCTCGCCCTTTGGCATGTGATCATGTCTGCTCTCATCGATAACGTCATGGGGAGGAACACAGATAGTATTTGCTCCGAAACCTTTTTTGGCTACCATAAGATGGCGATAGCTGATACCGGGATAGAAACGGAATCTTTCATTACCGAGCTCCGAATCTATATTTTTTATAAGTTCTTCTGCCTCTTCATTGCTGATATGTCCTGAACTATGGTCTGTGATAATGTCATCTTTAATGGTTATCAGGTTACACCTGAATGCCACATCGTCCTGAGCCAGTTCAACACCCATGCTCGCAGCTTCAAGTGGTGATCTTCCTGAATAGTACTTTTTTGGATCATATCCGATAATAGACATGTTAGCCACATCACTTCCGGGATGAAGGCCATCGGGAACAGTTTGTGCAAGCCCGGCTCTGCCATTCAGGGTAACATAGTCCATATTAGGTGTGCTGGCTTTCTGAAGAACTGTCCTGTTTCCAAGTTCTTCCAGAGGCTCGTCTGCCATCCCGTCTCCGATAAGTACTACATATTTCATATTTTCACCTGTATTAATAGAAATCAATAATAACCATAAGAAATTAATATGCCTGCAAAGCAAGATAATATTCTGTTGTTTTAATTTTGTTTAATGATGTGAGGTTGCGATGAAATATATACATTTTGTAATTATCTGCATTTGTCTGTTATCTGCATTCAGTTCTCCTGCTGCAGGTGTAAGAACAAATGCAATGATCCATTATTCGGAGATCGATGTCATGGTAGGTGATGAGGTCTTTCTGGAACAGGGATATTCTTTCAAAGTTCTTGATATGAACAGTAACAATGGTGATATCTGGATAGAACTATATCTTAATGGGGAAAAGATAGATCTTGATGATGACTTCGCAAAGGAAGACGATCCTCTGGAATATGTGCGTTCAGTAACAGAAGATGAGGATGATGAAGATGATAAGGAGATCGATTATTTCATTTTGAGGATAACTCCGGAAGACGATGATGTTACAGTATCGGATGATACTGTTTATTCTACCATATATATAGAGCAATATATCGATCCGGTGGAAGATGTTGATGATTATCTAATACTTGACAAAAGCTATTCGATGAAAAGCGATTCAGAACTTGAACTTGCCGACCTTTATACACTTGAAGTAAAGGATATTGATGATGATGAAGTTTCTCTGGAACTAAGACTTAACGGAGAGTTGCTAAAAGAAGACGAAGTTAAAGAAGGAGAGTATTTCTATTATACTGTCTGCAAGTCTACAGAACCTCAGACCATCTTCCTTGCAAATGTGGAAGCTTTTTTTGAAACGGATGATGACATAACTGTATTCCTTGATCATTTATCATTGCAGCAGAATTCAATATCTCATGGATCTGATACTCCTGAAGGTATTGGTATACGTGTGGAGTCTCCTGTGGGAGGAGGACTAAAAGCCGGACGTCTTGCAATTATCACTTATTATCTGGATGATTCCTTTTCAGAATCAAGGATACTGGTGGATGGTGAGCTTCTGGATACCAGAAAGGAAGTAAGCTCCGGAACTTATAAAGCAGTAACTGATGAACTTGATGCGGGTATCCATAAAGTAACACTTGTAACCATTGATGAAGAAGATGACATCTCACATTACTCTGAGGAATTCTCGGTTTCTGTTAATATAAAAGATAATATTACGGAATCAATTGCGGAACTTGCAAGCTCGGCTGCAGAAGGTCTTGGAAAAGAAAAAGATAACAGCTCATCGGGTGCTTCTTCTGATCTTTCTCTCCCATCAGTTCCTTCAGAGTCTAATATATCCAGTGCTATTTCATTGATCGTGACTGCAGGTGTTTTTATTATATTCTTCGGTTTCTTTAAAAAATTCATATAAGCTATGCAGATCCCTGGATAATATGAAACGGATTCTTTATGAACAGGGCTTCGGTTTTACTCATAATCTTTATATTGCTCTTTATTGTTTATAGACGAAATTAGCTGACAAACTAAACGTGGTTGTATCAATGAGAATTGTAATGAAGTTCGGCGGGACTTCCGTTGAAAACGGTGAAAAGATCCGTCATGTGGCAGAGCTTTTAAGGCAATTCCACATGGATGGAAATGAACTTGTGGCAGTTACTTCGGCGCTTGGCGGTGTTACAGATGGCTTGCTTGGCACTGCAAAAGAGGTGGCTAAGAATGGTAAAGTGAGCCAGGTCAAGGAATTCATAGCGGATCTAAGTAAAAAACACTATGATGCAATTCATGTTGCCATTGATGATGAAAAAACAAGGTCTGAATGCATAGAGGTTATTGACAGCAGGGTGGATGAACTGGAAAAAGCTTTGATAGGTATATGTTATCTTGGCGAACTGACAACCCGCTCCATTGATTACATCTCTTCCTATGGTGAGCGTCTTTCGGTACCGATCGTAAGCGGTGCAATTCGTTCATTGGGTACTCCATCAAGGGCTTTCACAGGAGGAGAGGCTGGAATTGTAACTGATTCGACCTATGGTGATGCAAAGGTTCTGGAAGACAGTTACACACAGGTAAAAGAAAATCTTGCTCCTCTTCTTCAAAACAGTATATCTGTTATTACCGGTTTCATTGCACAGAACAAACAGGGCATCATCACTACTCTTGGTCGTGGTGGCTCGGATTTTTCAGCTTCCATTATAGGTGCTTCAATTGATGCGGATGAGATATGGCTCTGGAAAGAGGT
>JAASSR010000104.1 GCA_021767785.1 Methanolobus sp. | reverse complement strand
TGCAGGACTTTGTTTTTCAGAGCAGCATCATTTCCTGCCATATACTGGCTCAACGTTGGATATATGAAAGAACCATAGAACCTGAAGAAATTTTCTTTAAGGAAGTAGAGGCCTCTTTTGCTCTTTTGTGGATTGTTTGAAACCGGAACACTGTGTTCCACTACTTCAAGTAGGTTTATGAGGTCATAGAAATATGGAGGCAACGAACTGGAAAATACATGTGTCATTTCAGAGATCTTTTTCATGGAGCATTTGCCCTGTGCTATTGCTGATACAATCTCATAATAGGTTGAGTGCTCCGTTCCGAATTCTTCTCTTACACTGATATTTTTCAAAAAGACGATAATAGTATTAACAACAACGAAAAAAAGTAGACGCGGTTTATGAATAATTTTTTGCAAAAACAACAAGATGCGCCGACCGGGATTCGAACCCGGGTTTAGGGCTTGGAAGGCCCCAGTCATAGCCACTAGACCATCAGCGCGTTTTGAACACCCAATACAGTGTTTTTTTAGATATAACGTTTTCGCCTGATAATGAATGTTAACGGGAATCTTATTTAAAAAGAGCGTATGCTTTGAAAGAAAAAACAGAGCTCACAGAGAATATTCCTCACGCAGTTCTTTTATTTTGTCTCTGAGCTCTGCTGCGTGTTCAAATTCCAGATTCCTGGCTGCAAGGTGCATGTCAGCTTCAAGGTCGATGATTATATCCTGTATCTCTCTTGACGACGCGTTCTCGGCTATAGCCATGACACCGGACGTGGCCTGGTATTTCTCACCCTCCACGAGTTCCTTTTGCAGAGCCTTGCGTATGGTAGCAGGAGTTATTCCGTGCTTCTCATTGAACTCGATCTGTAGTTTGCGACGCCTTTCGGTCTCATTGATAGCTCGCTCCATGGAACCGGTCATATTATCAGCATACAGGATCACACGTCCCTCGGAATTCCTCGAAGCACGTCCGATGGTCTGGATAAGCGAGCGCTCCGAACGCAGGAAACCTTCTTTGTCCGCATCCAGTATCGCAACAAAAGCAACCTCAGGGATATCCAGTCCCTCACGTAACAGGTTGATACCGATAAGTACATCGAACTCGCCTTTTCTCAGGTCCCTGACGATCTGCGCACGTTCAATGGTATCGATATCCGAATGCATGTAGCGTACCCTGATTCCCATTTCCAGCAGATACTCCGTCAGGTCCTCGGCCATTCTCTTTGTCAGCGTCGTCACAAGGGTCCTGAAGCCTTTCTCAGTGACCTCGCGTATCTCGCCTATGAGATCATCAACCTGGTTTTCCACGGGTCTCACAGAAATCTCAGGATCAACAAGACCTGTGGGTCTGATGATCTGTTCCACAACAGCTTTGCTTTTCTCAATCTCATATTCCGCAGGAGTAGCGGAAACATAGATCACATCATTAAGCCTTCTCTCGAACTCATCATAACGCAGGGGACGATTATCAAGGGCAGATGGAAGGCGGAATCCATACTCTACCAGCGATTGCTTTCTCGCCCTGTCACCATTATGCATACCCCTTATCTGCGGGATGGTCACATGTGACTCATCTATAATAAGAAGATAATCATCAGGGAAGAAATCCAGGAGGGAGGAGGGAGGCTCGCCGGGACGGCGGCCGTCAAAATGCCTGGAGTAGTTCTCGATACCGCTGCAGTAACCGAGTTCCTTTATCATCTCAATATCGAACCTGGTCCTCTGCTCGAGCCTCTGTGCTTCAAGAAGCCTGTTCTCAGACCTTAGAACAGCCAGTCTGTCATGAAGTTCCGCCTCAATTGTTCCCAGAGCCTTGTCGATGTATTCCTCTGGCATAACAAAATGTTTAGCAGGATAGATACCAACACTCTCTCCGGGAAGCACTTCCTCCAGCACCTTTCCCGTAAGCGGATCAAAATAAGCTATCCTGTCGATCTCATCACCGAACAACTCGACCCTTATACCATTATTCTCCTGTGCCGGGAAGATCTCAATAGTATCCCCGCGCAGTCGGAAAGTACCCTGTGTGAAATCCACATCATTCCTTTCATACTGGATATTGATGAGTGATTCAAGGAAAGAGGTCCTGTCGATCTCAGCACCTGGAGTAAGTATAACAGACATAGCCCTCCACTCATCAGGCGAACCCAGATTATAGATACATGAAACGCTGGAAACAACAATTACATCCTTACGCTCCAGCAAAGCCTTGGTTGCCGAAAGTCTCAGCCTGTCTATCTCCTCATTGATTGAGGCATCCTTCTCTATATATGTATCCGTGGTAGGCAGGTAAGCCTCAGGCTGGTAATAATCATAATAACTGACAAAATATTCCACGGCATTGTCAGGGAAGAATTCCCTGAACTCCGAGAAGAGCTGCGCTGCAAGTGTCTTGTTGTGAGCGATCACAAGAGTAGGTTTTTGCACATTCTGTATCACATTGGCCACAGTGAATGTCTTACCCGAACCTGTGACACCAAGCAATGTCTGATGTTTTTTGCCGGAAAGCATACCTTCGGTCAGCAGGGATATTGCTTTGGGCTGATCACCCTTTGGACTATATTCAGAAACTAGTTTGAAAGGACGCATCACTATCTGTATTGAACCGAAAGTCTATAAACGTATTCACAGCCCGGGCAGATACGTATTTCTAGTGGAAGAACAGCGAATTACAGGTTAACAGGATCACAGTCTAACCACACAATTCACATAAAGAACAAAAAGTAAAGTACCATCAATATAATTACCAGTACTATTAATGTCTGAGTGCTCTTGCTGTCCGAACCAACTATTATGGGAATAGGACCAATCATTATTACACCCCCACCCCTGACCTCGATTTTGTCAATGCCTCGTTCTGAATCATTACTGTTGAACAAAGTGTTATTATCTCCGTAATCAGCATTTGAATAGTATTCATCCTTTTTTTCCTGATTTAATTGATTATTAATTCCTGATACAAATATTAAAATGAAACCAAGAAATATGATAAAGATTCCTATAAGAACAATAGAAGAACCCAGCATCAGAATCTCCTCCTTGCAAAAAGATAGATAACAGCTATTATGACACCTGCCCAGATCAGAGATGACGTAATCTCAGGAGCCGATCCAAAAGCTATGGGTATCGGACCGATAAGTATCAGGCCACCGAATTCACCTGTACCGTTGAAAGCTGAAAGAATGATACCTGCGAAAACAAGAAAAAAACCAAGAACTACAAGTATGATCCCGTAATTGAACAAATCCTGTGGTGAACGCATAGGTCTTGAATATGTAAAAAGTATATTAAAAGCCTGTCAGTACATCATAACTGTGAATAGAATTCAGTACTGGAATCTGGGATCCAGAGGATTCACAGGAATATCTACAACTTCATCCATATTATAACCGGCTTCTGATTCATCACCTATATACCGATATTCACGCTGTGTCCTGTTGCCCCTTCTTTCAAGAAGCTTCTTACGATACATCCGGGACAGATATGTAGATACAGTACTCTGTTTAATTTCGCCGTAAACCCTTTCATAATGCTGCTGGACATCCTGTGAAGAGAACCAGACACGGGGATACTCATATTTCAGGAAAAGCTCAAGACGTTCACTTATGGTCAAAGACATGTCATTGATCCTGTCCTGTAGCATCGGTGTCCTGCGACGAGCAACAGTTGAGCGCTGGATTCCCTGAACCGGTTCCGCAGTATGAGGAACAGCCGGTGGCATCTGTTGGTCAGGAACAATAGGCTGGCGAACCGTAGACGAAGTTGGCTGTACCGGCTGCCGGTATTCATACTGATGACTCCCCACAGGAGGTAGGTTAGACTGAACATACTGTGGTTGTGGTGGCTGATAATTTGGATTTACAGGCTGTTGTGGTTGCGCGTATACCTGTCGGAACTGTTGTGGCTGCTGCATGACAGGTGCCTGTGATTGCTGATAATTTGGATTTACTGGCTGTTGCTGTGGAGCAAATCGGGGTTGATAGCCATTCTGCCCGGCCACATTAGCTCCGGTATTGCAAGAATTAGGAACGCCGGTGTAATTACCCGGCATATTATCAGGTGAATTGGACGAAGGTTCGGAAATATTATCAGTTTCGTCTTCGAAAGTGTCCAGAAATGCCAGAAGACGCCTTTTCCAGGTGCTTCCGGCAAATTCGACACATGCGCTTTCAGTTCCATCGTCATCGATGATCTCAAGCCGAACCTTCATCCTTTTTGCCTCTTTGCGGATCCATTCATCCCCTCAGATATTGATGGATTCACAAAACCATTTATCCCCTCAGACAATGGTGTTGCTCTGTTTATCTTGATCCGTTATCCTGTGAATACATCAGGAACACAATGTTTCTCTGTGCTTCACAATTACTTACATGGATTTAATAATATATAAATATTTGCTCTAATAATAGTCTTCATATGTATACTTATAAATCAAAGCTATATTAGACCTTTATTTCAATATCAAAGAGATATAAGCAGGTAAAACTAATCTGTCCATATATCTTCAATACAAGAACTGCAATTATGGTAGATAAATATTTCGTTTTTAGTCGAAATATGACTGTGAATAGATGTATCAAAGAATCAAATACAGAGATGCAGAGCCAATAAAAATAAAAAAGCCATAATAAGCTTTTAATCTAAAAATAAATCTTTTATCGAACAACAAATACTGTGATCTTGTAACCAGTTAAGGATCCAGTATATTCACCACTATTAGATCATATACCGCAAAAGAGACATGCTGCAAACAAAAACACAATGAATAGATGCAGTTGGTTTTATATCCCATGATGACAATAGTAAGTCCCTATGTCAAATAGCAGTGCAGAATCACCAATTGACAACATCAGTTCAAAGATCAGGACCCAGATAGAATCTGACACTCTTGATGAAAAAGATGTAGAATCATTACTTAAAGAGATTGAACTACTTAAAATTGATAACGAAAAGATGCGTGCTAAGCTGGTTGAATCCAGTATGTTAGCAAACAACTACCTTGAAGAGACAAATAAACTTAAAAAACAAATAGAGCAGCTCACAAATCCTCCGCTTTTCATTGCCACAGTCATGGAAGTTGATAATGGCTTGGCACTTATAAGACAACATGGAAACAATCAGGAAGTAATGACAAGAATACCTGATAACTTCGATGTTGAGCCTGGAATGAGGGTTTGTGTCAACGCTGCATTCTCCATCATCTCAATAATATCAAAAGCCGCAGATGTGCGCGCTCAGGTCATGGAACTTATCAATTCCCCGGGAATAGACTATGATATGATAGGCGGTCTTGATGATGTTCTTAAAGAGGTCATCGAATCCGTGGAATTGCCACTTATCGAACCGGAACTTTTCGAGAAGATTGGTATCGAGCCACCAACCGGAGTTCTTATGCATGGTGCACCAGGCACAGGGAAGACACTTATTGCAAAGGCTGTTGCCTCGAGGGCCAATGCTACATTCATAAGAATGTCAGGTTCGGATCTCGTGCAGAAATTCGTGGGAGAAGGCGCACGTCTTGTAAAGGATGTGTTCCAGATGGCACGCGACAAGTCACCATCCATCCTTTTCATTGATGAGATAGATGCAGTGGGTGGTATGCGTACACATGACGGAACCACAGGTTCTGCTGAAGTTAACCGAACCATGCTGCAACTACTTGCTGAGATGGACGGTTTTGACGCAACCAATAATGTGAAGATCATTGCCGCAACCAACAGGATAGACCTGCTTGATCCCGCACTGCTTCGTCCGGGACGTTTTGATCGTGTTATCGAAGTTCCGCTACCTGATGAAAAGGGACGTAACGATATCTTCAAGATACACACGCGCAGGATGAGCCTTGCAGATGATGTGAACTTCGAAAAGCTGGCAAGGATGACAAAGGACCTGAGTGGTGCCGACATAAACATCATCGCCAAAGAAGCCGGAATGTTCGTTCTTAGAAGACGCGGTGAGCATGTCACTATGAACGATCTTATGGATGCCTATGAAAAGGTAGTTTCCGAAGAAGGAGAAGCAAATACTCCGCACAGTATGTTTGTCTGAGAAACAAACATACACCCTTTCCTTATAAACGAAAGATTAATATGCTTTAAGTGACCTTCAAGGGTGCTGTTAAGTAATTCAAACTGCTCCGATAGTGTAGCACGGCCAATCATGCAGGACTCTCACTCCTGCGACTGGGGTTCGAATCCCCATCGGAGCACTGTAAACTTTTTCTTTTGATTTTTGATTGGTGAGAGAATTTTATTTCCAGACTCATAAGCAGAACATTAAAGGTAAGGATTGTATGCACATCATTCTGCAAGGCAAAAAAAAAATCCCTGCTGACTATGATACAACCCACACTACAATCATAACACAAAAAGTATTAATCGTATTACTTGACATTACAAACCGTGATAACCATGACATCCGAATGCTCAACAGAAAAAACCACAAGAAATATCCCTACCTTTGAAGATGCTGCAAAATTCCACGGTCACG
>JAASSR010000103.1 GCA_021767785.1 Methanolobus sp. | reverse complement strand
GATATATCCTGATAGTTTAACAGATTCTGGAGTATCACTTCTGTCCTGGATTCCTCAACGATCTCGATCCCTATCAGACGCTTACGGACAGATTCTTTCAGGTATTTACGTTCAGCTGCGGTAAACCCGCCCGGAGAGATTATTCTTATAATGTCATAACCTACAAGATAGTTTGCAACAAGCAATCTGAAATTCTCTTCCTGATCGTCAGATGCCATCATATCGATCTTTGAACGGACATTTTTCTTCTGATTCCCTGAATCAGGAGTGATAAGTAAAGAACGGTCCGGCCTGACTGTAAGAAGTACTGTATCTCCTGTATTAAGTCCACTTTCCCTTACCCAGTTAATGGGAAGAGAAACTATGTATGTAGAACCACCTGTTAACTGGAGCTTTCTTTTGTCTGATATATATATCCTTCCTTTTTAGTGATCTTAAAGAATTGTCAGGTTACCGGATACCTGACTGAGTCTGGAGGTCATACCGTCATCGTCAGTGAGTTCAAGGTCGATGGTAACATTGTGATCATTGTATGGATCAATACCAACAGGTCTGACAACCATTCCTGAAAGATTATAATCATACAATGTTTTTGTTCCATTGGCAGACTCTTTCCAGATTGCCCATTTGTAATCCGTTATAAAACCATCAGAATCCATCGAATCTGATGCATCTAATATCATGTAGCTATTTGGGATCTGACTTCCATTTGCGTTTTGCAGGAATTCTACCTTGAACTGTACCTCTGCCAGTGGCATTGGAGGTGTGAAAAGTTCTTTGAATACATTGATATATGAGGTTATTATCTCAACTTTTACAGGATCTGTAGCCGGTGGATTGGTACCTGAATATGAATCAAAATCAATTGTATAAAATATGTCATAGTTACTTGTATTGGTCAGATTTCCACCCGAATCCGAACCAAAGAAAGTTATCTGTCTGTTTTCATCATCTATTGTGAAATTACCTGCTTCAATACATTCTGTGGAATTAGATGAGAAGTTCATATGATAATCAAAAGAAATATCTCCATAAGCATCCCATGGATGTTTTTTTAATGAATAGGTAAAATCAAGACTGTTGTTCTCCCACGAAGCAGAATCGATTGTTTCCTGACCGCTGACCGCAATATCTGAAAAATTCAGATGAATCGTTTTACTTTTTGTGGAAGGAACTTTTAGCCTGTTTTTTGCACTATAGACTGCAGGATAATCTTTGTAAGTATCAAAAGCATCATCATTGTCATAAGCCTTAAAGTGAAGGAAATAACCATCATTGACACGTATGGAAGATATATAGGAATCCTCTGTGTTCAGATTGAGAATCTTCATATCGAAAGAGGTCCATAACGAAGTATTTCCCTGAGGATCGATAGATACAATCTTTAGTTCTTCGTTTTCAACTGATGCCTGATGGCTTTCACGGTCCATAGCATCTTTCTGCATTGTAGAGATCATGTAGGCAACACTTGAAGCGGCTATTATCGTAATTAATATCAGTAGTAAAGTACCAAATATAACGGAAACTCCACGGGTATCCCGCAAAAACCTATTCGCATCGTTGCCAACCATCGTGTTGATGAAAGTGTATTACCGATTATATACTTTGTTTACATAATATATATAGGCCTCTATAATCTATTTACTTAGCATTTTTCTTCCAAAACCATTTAAACAATGATTACTTTTAGGGATTTGATGGTGCTAACTAGCTTCGGTTTAAAAAATGTACCTTCCAATGTGGTACTACTTGTAGAGGAAGACATAGGAGATATAAAGAGCGTGTTCTTCCGTAAAATCACTTCCGATGCACTGGCTATCGGAAAGAAGGTGCATTACATATCAACAAGGAGTTCTGAAGAAGATATTGCCGAAGAACTTGCTAATTTCGGGATTCCTGACAGACAGGAAAATATTACGATAATAGGGCATTTCTCAAATCCGATAGCTTTACTGGATATGTGCTACAGAAGAACGAAACTATGTACCCGTATCTACGGTGATGATGCAGATCCGTTGCACAATATCGTTAATGCCGATGTCTGCGTCATCGATATGTTCTCCTCGCTTTTCATTCATGAAGATATTGAGGTCATCTCTGAAGCAATTGAATCACTTATCGATATAAGCAGGGAAGCAGATATAACATTCCTGCTTTCAGCAGATACGGGTATCCTGCCTGAAAGGGCCGAAAAGATCATACGTTCAATGGTTGACGGGATAATCCAGTTCAGAACCGAATACACCGGCGGTAAGATCAACAGGTACATTAACATACCTAAAATGAAAGGAAGCTTACCCCTTAACAAAATGATAGCGTATAATGTTACCAGGCAGGGAATAACAATGGATATGAGAGAAAGAGTAGGCTAAGTTCAATGAAAATTTTTACTGGTTTTTATTTAATGGCTTCAGATAATAATTTTTAGCGGATTTTTATATAAAAATAATAAAAGAAAAGGGTTTAGTCACCTATTTCCTTAACTATTATAGTTGCTGTTCCCTTTGATTCACCAACTGTTGCCGTTACGATGTAGGTTCCTTCCTCTGAGCCGGGAGTTGGTGATACTGCCACCGTTCCATCTTCTTCTGTCATTGAACTTGTTATGATCCCGTCGGGAGATATTGACATCTTAACAAAGGCATTTGAGGCAGGATTTCCATCCATATCAGTTACATTGAATACTATTGGCTCCTGTACTGGAATACCACCAAATGATTCCTGAGCGTCACCGGAAATAATATTTATTGTGTAAGTGCCTCCGGCACCTGCCGGCAATAAAAGAGTTACACATGCAATGTAACTAAGTGTTATCAATACGGCTGAATGCTTGAAGCCGTGTTTGATCTCACCTTCTGTAATCTGTCCGATAATAAGACCACCAAAAAGAGCATTCAATATGATCATATGGAAGAATCCGCGTTCGAAATCTATATCTGAAAGTCCTTCACCACCAAGCATTTCCATTCCCACACCCTGTATGAGAGGCAGCAGGGAAGTTGAAAGGATATAGGTAAGCATTATAATAATACCCTGAGCAAGGTAAAAGATAACAATATACTGTTTGAGGTTTGCCTCTTTTTCTTTTTGAAGAGCTATTACAGACCTCATATCCTCCGATGTGCGGAACAAAAGATCTGCAACATTACCCCCGGTATATGCGGCCTGGACAACCACATCAATATATCTTGCAATAAGACGGCTTTTCATGGAGTCGGACATTCTATGCATGGATTCATCGAATGATTTGCCAAGTACCATTGAAGAAGCTGCATCACGGGCATGATCTGTAATAGCACCGAGATTGGTCTTTGAGAGATTGATGAAACCTTTTACCGGATCGATACCTCCTCGCATAAGCTCAGATAGTTTGTAAAGGAATTCACTGAATGCCACTTCCCTTTTTGCCAGGAGCCTTTTCTGGAAATACGAATCAATAGAATACGGAATAATTGCCACCAGTATGGCAAATACCATTATGTGATCCAGATCATCTTTAGGTTCCTCTTCTTCAGGTTCAGGCTCAACTTCTTCAGCAGGAACAGTCTCTCCTCTCTCCGCAGCTTCGGCGGCCTCCATCTCAGCTACAAGAGCCTCATAAGCTGCTTTTCTTGCGGCATCCTCGTCGCTTACAGCATCACCTGCTGCAGTTTCGTCCGTAACAAATGAGTGACCTGTAAATATGGCCATAAGCACTATCATCAATGCTATGAATACAGGTATTCCCAGCGTCAGATATTCACGCTTTATTTCATAGCGGATCGTCAATATCTGTAAATAGCGTTCTATTATCAGACGATATTTTTCAATATTCATAGAGTGCTCCTTGAATATTTCATCCACAATAAGAGAAGAAAGATTATATTTATGAATGGAAGCATGAAGTACACAAAGAACTGGAATACCTGCTTGGCGGTAAAGGGACCTAACTCTATTCCCAGTGCACTTGTGACCACGATCATCAGAACTACCAGTACAACACTCATGACAACACCACTCAGGTACCCTTCACCATAGACCCCCAGAGAATCCACGAATTCCTGTTGCATTTTACGTCTCATGTCCATGAGCTCCCGGGATTTCATTTCAAGATAAGTACGCAATCCTCCACCTGACTGCATGGAATTTGCGAGGTCTACGCATATTGCCCTGAGAGATTCGGAAGAAGTGTTGCGTATCAGGTGATTCATGGCACTGACACCATCTTCACCAAGTACATCCACACGATACATCACCTTACCGAATTCCGTGGAAATATCACCATAATCCTCGATGGATACCTTCCTTATGACATCCATAGGTGATGAACCGGAGCTGGCAAGAATTGTCATGTAACCCAGTGTAAAAGGGAGTTCATGTTCGATATTCATGTTCTTGTTGGATACCTTGTTATAGAGCATGAATGGAAAGCCACTTACTGTAAGACCGAAAGTCAGGAATGTCAGTACTGAGATATAGACCAGAGGAGCCGAAGAATTTCTGAAAAGCAGAACCGATAATATGAAAACTATTCCCGAAGCAAGGGCGGCCGTTACCAGTGCGAGGGAAATGAACATACCGGGAGTAAGTACCATGTCTGCCTGATAGAGCGATTTTGCGATATCATTCTGAGGCTTTTTGTCGATATGTTTTCCGAATACATAACAGAACATCTTGTATTTTTCTATGAACCTGTTGGTCTCTCCGTCATTGAAAGCCTGATGAATATCATTATCCCTGACCTTCACCATTTAATGTGTCATCTCCATGAGTTCATCTTTATGTCTTGAATATTTCCTGATAGCTTTCGCAACGTCCTCATATTCGGTTATTCCATCGCGTGCAAGACCTTCAAGATATTTTGCCCTTACTTCCATTTCCTGTATCAGTTCTGACTGATCAATGCCGAACTCATCATTAATATCATCGAAAAGTGCACTGTTACCATTGAACTCATATTCATCGGTAACAGGATTCCATTTGAAGACCGGATTTGTGATAAGGTCTCCACGTTCAGGATCAAGTTCCACGATCTCCACTATCCTGAGTGCACGTCTCAGAAAGTGTTCCCCTACTTTGATCATGGCATTGAAGATAACCATATCCACACTGGCAAAAAGATTTCTGGGTACGTTCATGGGCTCGGATTCAACCCTTGAGAGCAGTTCATGTATTGAACCTGCGTGTATCGTTCCCATACAGGGGTGACCCACGGAGATGGCCTGGAAAAGTGTACCTGCTTCAGCACCACGGACCTCACCAACTACTATGTATTCCGGTCTCTGTCGCAAAGCAGCTTTAAGAAGGTCATATAATTCGATATCACCTGCCGATTTTCCACCTTCATTACTACCAAAACCGGCCCTTGTAATGGATTGTGTCCAGTTGGGATGCATCAGGTTCATTTCGGCGGTATCCTCGATGGATACTATTTTATATTCAGAAGGGATGAATGCACCGAGAGCATTCAGAGTTGTGGTTTTTCCTGAAGCTGTTCCTCCGGCTGCCAGAACAGATCTTTTATACTCTATCATCAGCCAGAAATATGCAAGGACCGTTGAATCATAGGTTTTGTAGTTCATCAGGTCTATGCAGGATACAGGATTTGACCTGAAACGTCTGATTGTGAATGTGGAACCTCGTTTTGTGACCTCTTTTCCAAGGGTGAGATTGGCACGGCTTCCATCCACAAGTGTTGCATCCCTGATGGGTTCCAGCACAGAGATATGTCTGCCGGCAGCCTGTGCCATCCTCATTACGAAATTGTTGAGTTCGATCTCCTCATAGACAACATCTGTGGCCACAGAACCGTAGACCCTGTGGTTCACATAGAGGGGAGTATACGGACCGTTACAGGTGATATCTTCAATATAAGGATCTTTCATCAGGATGTCCATCCTGTCAAATCCCATGTATTTTTTATGTAGGTAGTAGAAGAATTTGTCTTTCTGGGACTCGCTGAGCTTCAGACGATAGATATCCACGATAAGCTCGAACCTGTCTCTTAATGCATCGACACGATCCTCTTCTTCAACCAAAAGTATCTCCGAATGTGCCATCTTATCAAAGGCATTCTGTATAATATAGAGTGCCTCTTCTTCACTTTCACTCAACGGAGGTTCGAGACACTGATAATGAAGAGACTCACCATCAAATTCAATGTGGACATACTGGCATCCGGGTGTCACTTCATAGGTAATATTGACGTCCTTTTGAGGAACGCCGGGAGCAGGAACATCAAGTTCACCAACGATGAACTCCATTTCTTCAATTGTTTCAGGTTTGGGGGTTATTATGTGTTCTATTCTTTGAAAAAGTAAAGAAACAGGTCCCTCCGCAGACTCCTGTTCCTGCTCATCCCCGGCAGTGGTATCATCATGAGATACTGTCTGTTTTTTCTTTTTTCGCCACAATTTCAGATTCAGACTGAATCGGGATTTCTTTTTTTCAGATTCATTCGCCTCTTTTTGAAGAACTGAAGACTCATCTTCACCTTCAGTATTCAGAGTATCAGAGAAAAAAGCTTCATCTACATTTCCTTCCAACTCATCACTGACAGTAAGTGAAGCATCCCTGCCAGGATGATCAATTCCATCATCCGGACCAGAAATTATCTCATCACTATCCAGATGCCCGTTGTTGGATACGGGTTCGTCATCTCCCTGTTCTGAGGCTCCTTCAACCGAATCTGGCTTATATCCAACATCAGACTC
>JAASSR010000026.1 GCA_021767785.1 Methanolobus sp. | reverse complement strand
TGCCTTGGTGGACTTTATGTGGACACCATGGTACCTATACAGACAGACACAGAGACGTTTGTACCTCAGGACATGCCTGCACTTCTTGATCTTCAGCACATGGCCGATATTCTGGGAGGATCTGACCAGCTGAATCTGATCATCAAGACAGATGATAATACAGATCCTGCTCTTTTAGAATGGATAGATGAGTTCTCAGAACATGAGGTAGACAGTCGGAGCCATATCTATGGTTCATCCAGTATTGTAGATTCTGTAAAAGAAGCTAACGCAGGAACAATCCCTGATAGCTCTGCGGAAGTTGCAGCTATATATGAGCAACTTTCGGAAAGCGAAAAAGATTCTTATCTGAATGGCAATACGATAATTCTATTGAACTTCAATATTGGAAACGCAATGGGAGAACTTGGTCTGGAAGGTATAGAAGTCCTTTCCAATATAGTCGAAGACGATATTCTCTGGATGTCTCCTCCTCCGGGTACAAGTGTAACGATCACAGGTAACTCTGTTGTTTTCGTAGAAGTGATTTCAGCACTCACATCCGGAAGAGCACTTATGACGATGCTTGGTATAGTTCTGGTGTTCTGTGGTCTGCTGGTGATATACAGAGATTTTCTCAAAGCTCTTACACCTGTAGTAACAATGTTCGTGGTGGTTGGATGGTCCGGAGGACTGATGTACTATACGGGTATGGCTTACACTCCTATGACAGCAACCCTGGGAGCACTGATTCTCGGTGTGGGTTCGGAGTATGCAATATTGATGATGGAGCGCTATTTCGAGGAAAGGGACAAAGGTAAGGATCCTGAAGCTGCAATGCAGGAAGCGAGTGTTAAGATCGGAAAGGCTATTGTTACCTCGGGTATGACAACGGTATTCGGATTTTCGGCTCTTATAGCTTCGCCGTTCAACATAACAAGCAATTTCGGTGTTATCACGGTAATGGATGTAGTACTTGCCTTACTCGCAACATTTGTAATCTTCCCTCCTGTCATAGTTACACTTGACAAATACAGGGTGAAGAGAAAGAAATTCATGGCGACGCGCAAAAAGACTGTTTCTAATAAAAATAATATTCTTAAGAACATTCAGGAGGCAATTACCCAATGAATGTGATATATAGTAATATAGGTAGCTTAAAAAAGTATACTGTTATCCTGGTGGTATGTATTCTGTTTTCGATATCTTTTGTAATGACGGTATCATCAGTATCTGCAAAGGAATATCTGCCTCCTACATATGAATATACAGATAATTTCTATAAATCGTATGGTGAACCTGATATATATGTTTCAGTTCTTGGTGACATTGAATTCGAACGTGGTGAAACCGCAACTCTTGAAGTGGTTCTTTCAAACCGTGGTGTGATATATGGTTTCAAAGCTGATCAGGATGTAGGTACATCCGAAACCCTGCATGAGATATCTCTGGCAGAGCTGGAGTATGAAACTATGAGGACAACTGCATACGGTTTAAAAGCAAGCCTCGTATCAACAACGGAAATGATAAAGGTAGATCCTGGAACAAACAGTCATACGCTGGATAAGTTGTCTCCTGGTGTTCTTCCTGAATATCCCATGCAGTTTACAATAACTCTTTCGGATAATATTCCCGCAGGAACCTATATTCTTGAACTTCCTGTCAGCTATGAGTATCAGAATGATGTAAGGATGACCGTGGGTGAAACAGTAAGAATCGGTAAACCTGACCTTGACCATGCCAGTTATTACAAGAATGTGGAGAAGACTCTTCAAATACCGATAATTGTACGGCCTGAAGCTAATTTTGAGGTCAGCAATGTCACAGGTACTCTCATATCCGGCAGCACTAATTTAGTGAATATCACATACACTAACGTCGGTGAACTTCCTGCAGAGGATGCGGTTGCAAGGGTGGTTGTAATGAAACCTCTAAGTGTTGAGCGCTCAACAAGGAGTCTCGGTACAATGCAACCAGGGGAAAGTAAAACGGTCTCTTTCAGTATAAGTTCCGAAATCAATTCACTTGAAAAAACGTATGGTATAGACAGTGAGATTAAATATCTTGATGAAGACGGAGAAGATGCATTTTCCGATAACATGAAAGTAAGTCTGGAATTAAAAGAACCTGAAAGAAAACTCAATATTACAGGACTTGCCCTTACCGGAATTGTAATTATATTGATCATATTGGTAGTTAAGAACAGAAGGAAAAACGGTTCAGATGATAATTAAGAGGAATTTTTATGCTTAGAAATATCGATCTAAAATTGGTTGTTTCAATATCAATGGCACTCAGTATGCTTTTTGTATTACCTGCGGGTGCTGAAATGATGACCATAGATACAGAACTTCCGGATTTTTTCAACTTTGATGAGAACTATTACACTGTTTACGGGGGTCCGGATGTAAGTGCGACACTGGTAGGAGATAATGAATATTCGAGGGGTGACGAAGTTACCCTTGATATCAATCTTATGAACAAAGGTGTAATAACCGGTTTCAAGTCAGAAGAAGATGATGATCCTGTTTCTGAACTTGATCAGAAGATCCAGTCAACAGAGATGGGCTACGAAGCTCAGAGAACCACTGCTATCGGTATCGTAGCAGTTCTCAATTCAGAAAATCCCAATGTCAGGGTAAAATCAGGTCCACAGGAAGCAGGCACACTTGCTTCCGGAGAACAAACATCAGATCCTCTGCAGTTCAATATCGAGATATCAAAGAATGCTCCTGCAGGAGAATATCCTCTCAATCTCACACTCTACTACGGCTATCAGGAAAATGTCCAGATAAATGGTGATAACGAAACGGATCTTGGTATCACCAATATGGAAGTCGGTTTGTGGTATGCAGTGGGTCAGCAGTTTGAGGAACTTAGTGTCATTGTAGACGAAGAAGCTGACTTTGAGGTTGTGAATGTTACCGGGGATCTTGTACTTGGCGAAGAAGGAATCCTACGTGTGGTTTACAGGAATACTGGTGAGGAAGCTGTAAAGGATGCAACTGTCAGAATAAGTGCTGATGAACCTTTCAGTACCACTGATGATCAGTCTTTCATTGGTTCACTAGGACCTGGAGATACAGCAGAAGCTATATTCAAACTGAAGGTTGATGAGACCGGTGTTGCAAAGATGTATGCTATAAACAGCGAGATCAAATATGAAGACACAGAAGGTCACAGCCGGATATCTGATACGGTGAAAATAACAACAGAGGTACTTCCAGGTGGATCTTCAGGTCAGGGTTCAGTATATATTGGTATTGCTGTAGTGATCATTATTACAGCTGCTGTGATAGGTGCTAGGAAATTCCTCTTTAAGAAAGAAGGAAACGACTGAGTTCCTTCGATTTTATTCTTTATTATGGGGCGATATCATTACAATGCTTTTAACATCTCTTCAGAACCTTGGTTTTACATCTTATGAGGCCAGGGTATTTATCGCTCTTGTTAAGAATGAAAGTGCCACAGTATCTGCACTGCATCTTGATTCCGGTGTTCCAAATTCTGCCATATACGGTGCTCTTAAAAAACTGGAAAAAAGAGGTATAATCGAGTTTCAGAATACAAAACCCATGCGTTACAGATGCCTTCCTCCGGAAGAGGCCATATCAAAAATCAAACGTGATTATGGGGATGAATGTGAGAAAGCTCTCTCAGGGCTGAATGAGATATACGGTGCTTCATCCGATGAAATGAAAGAAGAACTGATATGGACTATAAAAGGTACCAGAAATGTCACTGATAAGGTCATACAAATGCTCGAAGGCGCAGGGAGTGATATCCTTATTATGAGTTCTTCAAAGCCTTTTCGTAATTTCGCAAAAAAATATCCTTCACTTAAGAAGGACTACACAAGCATTATTGGTATCCTTAACAAGAAAACCTCAGATGAAGATGTAAGTGTAAGGATCATAAGTTCATGTGAGGAAGAGGCAAGAAAAATATCGACTTTGGTGCCCCTTTCATCTATCAAAGTGAATTCAATGAAGACGGATGCTCTGAATCTCAAAAGTTTTGTGATAGTTGTGGATAATAATGAGATGCTTGTTGATATCATGAAAGAGGGCGATGGAGAGACTGATCTTACAGCAGTATGGACAAATGGTGAGGAATTCTCCTGTACAATGTCCCATCTTTTGAATGCCAAGTGGGATTCTTCAGAGAAATACAATTCAGTATAATTAATCTTATTCGCATACCTACAATGCAAATTTTTATATTTTCATGTCAGGTTCTTTTTCTTATGTCTTATGTATCCGTACTTATAGTAACCTGTTCACACCGTTATTATTTCAGGTCGCAGTATGCCTTTTTTGAGCAAATTGATAGTAAGTTTGATATAACATTTACGTTTAATAGGTGCCATCCAAAAAAACAGTTTCTTTAATAAGGAGATAATTTGATGAATAACGAAGATATTCAGAGAGCCGGTAAAGAGCTTAAAGACATCCTTAACATGAGTACTTCTCCTGTTGCTGTACATCTGGTACATGAAAATGAAGATGTTCCTGACGATATCCAACAAATAAATGAAACGACAAGGCATTGCCAGATGGTGGATAATGTAAGAAGGCTTGGGATCCAATTCTATGCAACACTCGATAATCATATGTGCAAAGGCGGGGCTTCTGTGATGGGATTAACTTCTATGAGCTCTAAACTCAAATCCGGTGAGGTTTACTACAATCTGAACCACTTTGATTCTCTGGATTCTGCAAAAACGACCATGGAGAAGGTTCCTATGCTTGAAGCAAATTCTATCAAGGCAGTTGTTTACTCCCCTCTTGAAAAAGCCACCTTCAAGCCGGATGTAATTCTTATCATAGCCAAACCAAAACAGGTCATGGAACTTTCACAGGCTTTGCTACACAAGGAAGGGGGACGTGTAAATGCAGGATTTGCAGGAAAACAGAGCGTCTGCGCAGACGGTGTTGCCTACCCTTATCTTACAGGTGAAGCTGGTGTCACTATCGGTTGTAGTGGAAGCAGGAAATACACTGAGATACAGGATGAGGAAATGATAATGAGTGTGTCCGTGGATATGCTGCCACATCTGGTCGAATCTGCAAAAACAATGTTTGCAACCTACGCCTGTTAATTATATGTCTTAATGCAGTACTGTTTATACTGAATTTCGATTTTTTGTTTTTTGTTTTCAGGCTATTTTGTTGATATTCTGTAATACTTATCCTTGCAGATAATTGTTTCTTTTATCTTCTTCGAGGAGATAAGATCAATGATTATTGGCTTAAGTTCCTTTTTATCTATACCCAGTGAAGCCGATATCTGCTTGAAAGTGCAGGGTCTTCTCAGTATGAGATCATAAACTTCTTCTTCAATGTTGCCATGTTTCATGACAGAGCGGGATCTTTTCACACCCTTAAGAACCAGTTTCACACGCTCTTTACCGAATTCCTTCTCAAATTCCAGGGCAACCTGTCTTAATCTTTCTTCAGGTACCGGGACTATATAATCCTCTGCAGGAGGTCTGCTGACCGTTAGTATCTCTATTTCATCGGGATCTATCGCTATTAAGACTTCTTTTAATCTCTCTATCTCTTTTTCCGTATGGTTGACAGGAAAATCTATTGTAGCATCAACCAGCATTATTTCAATACCAAGCTTTTGAAGCTTTTCCATTCTTTTGAGTTCTTTAAGGCCGTTGATGATGTTCTCAAGTCTTATATCCTCAGCCGGTCTATTGATAGCCCTGAAACTTTCTTCATAACCAGAAACCAGTGTTGCCACCACAAGATCAGCCTCTGCAAGACTCTCACGCACTTCTTCGCTGCCAACAAGGGACGAATTTGTAATAACACAAACCGGATGAGTGCTTATTTTTCTTATCCCTTTTATCATCTCTCCAAGTAAAGGGTTTAATGTTGGTTCACAGGTACCTGAAAAAGTTATGTAATCAAGATTATCGATGTTCCTGCGGTATGAGCGGATACCTTCCACGACCTCTTCGGTACTTACGGCACCTTTTAATTTAGCGTTTCCTGTGATCTTTTTGGAAACGTGTCCCAGCTGACAATAAACACAATCAAAGTTGCAGTTCTTTTTTGTATCCGGTGTTTTGATCACATCAATGCCCAGTGATCTTCCAAGCCTTCTGGAAAGTATGGGGCCGTAAATTATTCTTTTTGTCATAAAAGATTTCTCAGTTTATTGTTTATGATTTTTTCAAAAGTCCACGGAATATCCGGCAAATATTTTCTGGAATTTTTTCGGGTACATTTTCCTTATCACATCTTTATGTGATGTACAATGTCCCGCTCCGATAAATTCCATATCTTTGAATACTCCGTATTCCTGGCTGTCATGCAATCCACCCATGATTCCAGTGATGTTGCCAAAGGATGCTGCTGCTTCGATTATAACTAACAGACCCGGATGAGCGCAACCTGTAAGAATATAATTATCTGATCCGCATTCAAGTATCAAAGACTGTTCTTTTATTCCGCCGCCCGGGTTTTCCAGTTCACCTGTTGTATACACATGATCGCATATTTTTTGAGGAGAGCCAATACCATATAATTTTTTATGTATCCTTGATGTGATTTCTTTTTTGAGACGGGGAGAAAAACTTGATGGTATATATACATCGATATCCGGATCCCTGTTCAGGAAGGTAGTTACCCCTCCTATGTGATCCCAGTGTTGATGAGAAAGAACGAGAGTGTCAATGGTCTTCGGATCAATTGACAATTTATCCATGTTCTCAAGAAGCACATGTCCGTCCCAGCCAGTATCAAAAAGAATGTTGTTGGACCCTGTCTCGATCAAACAGGCAAATCCCCATCCTGACTGCAGACCTTCCTGAGCTTCATTATCATAGACGATAGTGACCTTCATTCATATCCCTTAGTCCTCAATTCCAAAAACTTTCTTAAGGTAATATCCTGAGTAGATGGCACCTGCCGGATTATGTGCAAGCACGCGGTCCTTTACTATGAGAGTGGTTACAGGAGCTGCAGAATGCTGGGTGAAGAGTATATCATGTCCTATGCACAGCCCAATGATTATGTTGAGTTGTGTTCCTTTCTTTTCAAGTACCATTGCCTGTCCTATCGGGTTGCAGGTAGGATCAAAGCTATCCGGGTGGAGTTTTTCAAGATCATAATCTTCTTTATTGATACTGGATATTTTGCAACATACGGAGTAAACATCGAAATCTTTTTCCAGTATCTTCTGTATGATCCCGGCTTCTTTTTCCATGCCAACACAGAAAGCAAGTCCCAGTTTCTTATAACCCATGTCCTTCGCGTAAAGGATGATCTCTTCAAGTCGTGTTTTCTGCATATAATACCGGGCTTCAATGGCAGCAGAGCTTTTCATTGATTCGAGTTCTTTTCCCTCATAATTGATATCATCGGTAATTCCTGCACAATCCCTGCCTTCACGGCACATTTTTTCATCACAGTAAGCACATTTCATTCAAAAACCACAATGTAACCTAAAGAAAGATATTATATGGAGTATATATTCTCTCATATGAGATAAAACGTTTGGATAGAAAATCTGTCTATCCGGGAAAATGAAAGTATATCATTTTGCTCTTGCTTTCTGCAACGGACCTTCATGGATCTTCTCAAGAGCTTTTATCATCTTTTCTATGTTCTTGTAAGGAATACCTGCTATCATTTCATCGTTCCCGATATCCGTAACCCTGCGACATCCGTAACATCCAAGGCTCATGTTCATGTTACCTGTCTGAAGCGGGATGATTGTGGAATCCACACATGTGGCCTGGAATGCTGCAGTACTGAAAGCCTGTCTTCCACCTTCAAAGAAGGTTGCTGCCGGCACAAGCCAGTAAAGTGTTTCCGGAAGATCGACAATTATAACGACATCAGGTTCGCCCTTATAATCTTTGAGTGGGCCTACAGCAGTGGCAACGGTACTCCCTTCCTCCAGTTCGGATCGTTGACAGATCATATTTGCAGCGGCATCGGAGCAATCGAACATGCCTATTTTAGCATGAAAGTCACCCTCTTTGACTTTGGACGGAATGGATACCAGTCCAAGGCTTGAAGCACCAACAACACATGCATGTTTCTCTACAGGTATAACAAAGGATTCACCCTTTCTGGCCCTCATAATTGACTGGCAATGCCTGATGTTGCTGTCAGTTTCTTTAAAGCCTTCGGGGATCTCCTCTTCTTTTTCAATGATCTTTACAGCCACTGGCTCGTGTTTAAGGTCGAGTATCTTTGTGATCTTGTCTGCTATCTCGGCGTTGTTCATGTTTTCGACTTCCTTATTTTATAGATATGACTATATGAGACTTCATTTTAGTAGGATATTTATCTTTCTGATATTGTCTACAGGAAAATTAGACTGGACTGATTGCAATTTGATTATTGATCTGTTGATCTGTTTAAGCATAAAAATTACATTATTCAGGGATTAATTATTTATAGTTATTCTCTTATGAGAGATATGGGAATGTGGTGTTTACTTTATAGATATGATTATTTCATTTTCTGAAAAAGTTAACAACAGGTAAACAATAAGTATGGGATGGTTTAATTGAAAGTGTGTGTGACAGCAAAATCAGGGTATATGAATGCTTACTTGGATTCTCATTTCGGAAGATGCTGGTATTTTATGATAATTGATATTGATTCAATGGATCATGAAGCTCTGAAAAATGTAAGTTCTTTTTCTTTCAGTGGTGCCGGTGTGCAGGCGGCTCAGTCAATTCTTAACAGAGATGTGGATGCAGTAATTACCGGATTTATTGGAAAGAAAGCCTTTTCAGTTCTTTCTTCAAAAGGGGTAGATGTGATGATCTTTTCTTCAGGTTCTGTAGAGGGTGCAGTTGAAGCTTATAAAGCAAATATCCTTGGCAAACTAGAGTCTCCGAACTGTCCCGGTGAACATGGAAAGCTTCTTCAAATTGCTGATTAAAAATATAAACTGGGCACTTTTTAGAATAAAAATTTATCTGATAATTGATAAATGCAGGAAATTTTCATGGAATAACAAGAAATTCGTGCCTGATACACACAGTTTAAAGGACTTCCAGAACTCTCTTGAAGATAAGATCTGCAATGAGTTTATCACTTCCAAGAGGTTTTGCATAGACTATCTTTACCTTCTGCCCGTCAAGTTCAATTTCACCTTCGTTGGTCCCTGGTTTCAGATTGAGGAAACATGGGATATCCTCTGTAATGTGGACACCGGAAGCCATGAATACAGGTGTTGCAGCTATTTTTGTTACACCTGTGCCTTTAAAGGACATGAGTGCTTCTTCTACTGTAGGTTCACTGTGCTCTACGAATCCTACTCTTACAACATATTCAGGGTGCTTTTCTGAGATCATGTTTGCAATTTCAGTAACGACCTGGTTATTGTATGGTAATCTGCTGCCATGTCCAATTGTCAGAATTCCTATTTTTTCACTCATAATTTTTAACCTTCTTTCTAAAAATAGCATTATCAATAAGGTATATATTTCTTTTCAAAAAGAACATGATTGTAATAAAAGTGAGTATATTTTTAGGTTATATGTAAATAAGTGATTTTAATGAACCTAATGTTATTTATGTAAATGTAAGATCAGATTCTGAAAAGAAAAAAGAGACTGCATCAATGATACAGCTTACAGTACTTCCTTTGCTCTCTTGAAGATGAGATCCGCAATAAGTTTATCACTTCCAAGAGGCTTTGCGTAAACTATCTTTACCTTCTGTCCGTCAAGTTCAAGTTCGCCTTCGTTTGTCTCAGGGTCCAGTTTAAGAATCTCAGGAATGTCTTTTGTAATATGGATTCCGGATGCAAGGAATACCGGAGCTGCAGCGATCTTAGTTACACCTGTGCCTTCAAAGGACATGAGTGCCTCTTCTACTGTGGGCTCGCTGTTCTCCATGAACCCTGCCTTAACAACATATTCAGGATTGTTCTCTGCGATCATGTTTGCAATTTCAGTAACAACCTGGTTGTTGTATGGTAATCTGCTGCCGTGTCCAATAGCTAAAATTCCGATTTTTTCACTCATGATATAACCTTCTATTTTAAATAAAGTATTATTCTAACTTGTATTTGTGTTACTTAACGAGTGTCTAGTAGGGTGGTTATGGGATATAATGTTTTTTGTTTGAGTGGGAGTTGAAACGGTGTGAATATCATTTATTTTTAATTCGTCTCTCCCCTGCATAAACATACAGATCCTTACCCCTCACAAAAGCCACCAGTGTCATCCCTGCCTTATCAGCCAGTTCAACTGATTCACGTACAGTGGCACCTTTACTTGAAATAAGAGGAATGCCTGCATTCATGGCTTTTGAAACCATGGTTGATGCCAGTCTGCCAGTAGTAGCCAGAGCGCATTCTGAAAGGTTGACACCGTTAATGAGGGCTTTCCCTACAACCTTGTCTACAGAGCATGCTCTGCCCACGTCCTCGCAGAAAAAGAGTACTTCTCCCTGATTGTTGTAGATGATAGATGTGTGAGCACCACCTGTCCTGTGCCATGTTCTGCCAAGTTCTTTTAGCTGGCTGACGGCATGGATAATTGTATCAGTAGTGAATTTAGTATCAGAATTGATATGTTTGATCACATCCTTGCGAAATGATGTTGTCCCGCATCTTTCAAGATGTGTTAGCTCCTCCAGCTCAGGAGTGTTAATTTCAATTTCACAGAAAATAGATCTGTCTTCTATTTTAATTGAGTCAACCTGTATTTCAGGTCCAATGAATCCCTCGCATACGATAAATCCCAGTGCAAGCTCTTCAAGTTCATAAGGACTTGCAAAAAAAGTAGTTACGTGAACGTTATTCACGAAAAGCTCGAACTTTTCCTCAACAATAACGTCCACAGTAATGTGTTGTTTACTGTTTTCAGTGATCTCCAGGCACTCCATCGGGACATAAAAGGGAGAGGAAATATTTTCCTCGTCCTTTCGGAAGGTTACATCCTTCTCTTCCCTTTCAGAGAACCACTGATCGCTCATGCTTCCTTTTTAGCCTTTACCTTTGCAAAGAGCTGTTTAAGGGTTTCCTCATTGCTCTTTGTTTCTGTGAATGGGGAATCTGTGAATGGTTCGAAGTATACAGGCACATTGTCTAGCCTGTAGAACGTACCGTCACATTCCATTGCATCAATAACGCCCGGCAGAACCACATCCGATGCTGTCACCGTTGGACATGGTGCAATATCCAGACATACCATTGGTATGTCTGCAAGATATTTTGCGCAGTCTGCAGGAATGTGGTTTACAAGATCAGCGGACATTACAAAGGCTGCATCAACATCTTTCTCCCTGAGCAGATCTACACACGTAGACTCTCCGGGGTTATATCTCGGATATCCCTTCATGAAATCAAGACCAAAAGGATACCCGTAAAGGTAGGATGCAAGCTGATTGAATCCTGCCACGTTACAGTGACCTCTGAGAGCACCGATGTTACATTTAGTATAATTGTTCATCTCTTTGACGAAGTTCAGTGCGATCTCAATATTCCTGTGTTTCCCATATGAGGATGAAACACCAAGACCTACATAGATAGCAACGAAGTTCGATTCCTTCATCATATCAACGGTCTGTTTCATAACTTCAATAGGAATTCCTGTGATCTCTTCCACAGATGGATGTGGCTCCTTTCCATTAAGAATGGTGAACAGAGCACTGAGAAGCTCGTAATCTGTGCTTGGATTAAGCTGAAGATGTAGATCTGATGCCACAGCAGTTGGGGTTACCCTTGGATCCACTGTTACCATGGTCCTGTCAAACCTTCCTCTCTTTGTCCAGTAACCTCTTGGGAACACACCGTATTTGGACATGTGTCTTGGCATTGATTCCAGTGCATTGACGCCCCAGTAGACGATCATGTCGGCCCTGTTCTTTGCCTGACCGGCAGTAGCTCCTACCATACCGGCTTCCTGTATTCCCATAACGGTTGGTCCGTGACAGATGGTTGCATTTGAGTCCGCAGGTGCACCAAGATATTCAGCAATGTGAAGTCCCGCTTCCTGTGCCTCACATGAGGTCTCACTTCCAAGGAAGAACATTGGGCGTCTTGCATTCACCAGTATATCTGCTGCCATTTCAAGTGCTTCGTCCCAGCTAACATCCTTGATCTTTCCGTTCTCTCTGATGGTTGGTTTCAGAATCCTGTGTGAGCTCACGATTTCTTGGAACTTTGCGTTACCCATCTTACATGCATTCTGGACATCTATCTTACGGTTCTTTTTATCCAGATCAACCTGTACGTCGTCACATGAACCTCCGCAAACCGGACAGATGATGTTCTTATAGACCATTTTATTCACCTCCCATGTACAGCTTCAGGACAATATCCTCGGCGCTGAGAACCTCTTCATCAGTGGGATCGACTGTTACAGGGCTTCCCTTATAACGAGGAGAACCTGTTGAGAATGTGTCCGGATCCACAACAACATTTGCCCATATCGACCTTGGAATGAATACCTGGCCGGTTCTCATTGCTTCTGTTACTTTGGGATAAACAGCGACTGTGTGTTTTCCATCTATGGACGTTACAGATACCTTCTCAGGACATCCGAGAGCTGTGTAATCTTCTGCACACATCCAGCAGACTGCACATTCCTTAGTGTAATCGTCGGAATACTTGTTGCCTCCTTTGGCAAGTCTTCCTTCATCGATCGTACTTCCTGTATTGAGTAATGCTTGCATGAATATCACCTCACAGACACTCGTTCTTGTCACAGGACACATAAAGTGTTCCTTTTCCTTTCTGTGGGATCGCATAGTCACCTGTGAACTTCTTGTATTCTCCGGGACATTCGATGTCGTTGAACTTGATGTCTGACTCTACATCTGTCATCTCAAATCCTGGTGTGAATCTTTCTATGCAACCTCCAATTACGATGGTACCGCCGGTCATTTCTGCTCCAACGGTTCTGAAAGCGTTTCCTTTAACATAGATAAGACCGCCGTTTATACGGATCCCACAGAAATGCTCAACACTGCCACCGATAATGATCTCGCCGCCGCTAAGGCCTCCACCGACCTGGCTAACAGCATCTCCGTCAACGGTAATACGTCCACCGCTCATTCCTTTCCAGCTACCACGGTATGCACATCCGAGGTGGTCCTTTGTGTTTCCTTTGATGTGAATGGAACCTCCTTTCATTTCCATTCCTGCCCATGAGTCGGCGTCACCCTCTACAATAATCTCGCCGCCACTCATTCCTGAGCCGATGTGCATTCCTGCACTGCCCTTTATGATTACTTTACCGGCTGTCATTTCCTGTCCGATGCGCTTTACTCTTGGTATGTTTCCATCGATAATGATAGTAGTATCCTCTGCTGAACTTCCACCATTGCCTTCTATCGAAAAGTAGTCGGCAAGCGGATACTCTGCAGGACCCTGCCATACAAGTAATTTCCCAATCTCATCGGAACTTTTTCCGGCAAAGTTGTCAGGTGTGACTATTTCAGCTTCTACGGTAAGGTCGAAATTTCCTGTTGGTTTAAGAATTACGTCTGCCATTGGGATCACTTCTCCGCATTGACCTGAATTGGTGTTGGGTTTGCAAGGTACTTGTCGGGTGTTGGATATCTTTCGAAACCAAGTGTGTAGTACTTGAACCATTTCTTTACATCTTTCAGCATACTCTTCTCTGCATCTTCATCTGTTGCAATATCAGAGTAGAAAGTGTTCTTTTCAGGGATTGCTACGATCTCACCCATCTGTGAAACTACTTCTCCGGCCTTGACGGTGTATGCAGCGTTTTCGAATCCTCTGATGATGCTCTCGTAGTCATTCACCTCGAGTTTCTTAGGATCGATGTCATAGATTGCGACATCACCGTCAGCACCAAGACCAAGTGTACCTTTCCTGTATGACATTCCAATGGTTCTTGCGGGGTTTGCACGTGTAATGGTTGCTATCTCAAAGAGATCCATTTCTCTTGTCTCTGCACCCAGATCGCTTCTGTCCTGTGCCCATTTGTGGCATTCTGCGAATGTATCCTGTCTTGCCTTGTTGGACATAAGCCATGCTATTATCTGGGGGTATTTGATGAATGGCCCGCCGTTAGGACTGTCGGTTGTCATTATGCTCTTCCATGCATCCTTTACATAGAGAAGAACCTCAAGACCCATTGCCCACTGTACACTGTGTACAGGATTGCTCTTCAGATATTCAAATGGGAGCACACCGGATCCACACTCACATTCTACATCTGTGTTGGACCACTTGTGACCTGTAAGTACGTATAGGTCGTGGATAGCAGGACCATCACCTG
Organism: Methanolobus sp.; assembly: GCA_021767785.1. Taxonomy (GTDB): domain Archaea; phylum Halobacteriota; class Methanosarcinia; order Methanosarcinales; family Methanosarcinaceae; genus Methanolobus. The sequence goes on along the minus strand of JAASSR010000026.1, from coordinate 9,214 downwards.
TCATTACTGTTGCGTCACCGAATGGTACACAACCACTGTCCATGACAACGTGATCCATGCTGTTGACATAATCAGTAATTCCCTTTACACCGGATTCGAAGTCTCTCCATGATGTACCGCCGAATGCATTGAACTGGCAGTGTGTAAGGTAGACGGATTCATGTCTCTTTGCGTTCTTCTTTGTTTCAGCCCACTCAACATCTGCGTTTGGCTTTGCCTTGGTATTCTTTGGTATCTTGAGTGAGTCCCTTGTGATCTCCCAGCATCCCGGATGACCCAGGTTATTTGCGTGGAGGTGCACAGGCATCGGGATTCCGAGTTTTTCATTAAGTTCGGTAAGTCCCTTGATCATATCCTCAGGTGTGGTTTCAAAGTGAATGTTCGCCTGGTCAAGGGCCCCTACGTTCTCTCCCCATCCCCAGTTCTCCACGCCTGCGGGGTTGACACATTTTATACCGTAGGTCTTGTGTGTCCTCATCATCCATGAGATATATGCTGCTGCTTTGTCGATATCTCCTTCCTTTAGATATCTCATAAGGAACCAGTTGTTGCCCAGCACAAGATATCCACCCATATCGAGCATTGGGGTTGAACGCATTTCCTCATGTGTGTGACGTGCTTCCATCGGTGGTACGGCTGCTTCGAAAACAGTTGTGTATCCCATCTTGGAATACTCATATCCTCCAAGATAGACCGAAGGTACGGTGTATCCACAACCTGAGTGTGTTATTGGTGTTCTTTTCTGATAGAACTTGTAATGGTCCTCAGGCCTCATCATCCTACCACCATTGACCTTTGCTCCTGCTACGTGGGAGTGTGAGTCTACACCGCCGGGCATAACCGTCTTACCCTTTGCATCGATCTCCTTTGCGTTCTTCATATCAGCACCGGAAAGTTCATTGACAACCTTTCCGTCCTTGATGAAGATATCCATCATTTCCCCGTTGATATCGTTCAGGGGATCATAAACGTAACCGTTCTTGATTGCAATAGTTCCTGCCATTGTTATTCCTCCCTTTTCTCAAGTGTTATGGCACCTACGGGACAGATCATAGCACATGCACCGTCAGAACCGCATACATCCTGATCAATGACTCTTGCTACGCCGTTCCTGACTTCAAGGATCTTCTTTGCATCGACCTCATTAAGGTATCCTGCTCCAACCTCTTCGTCGGTTGCATTGACAGGACAGACAATAACACAGTTCCCGCATCCAAGACATGCATATTCATCTATGATAAGTCTGGATGTAAGTGTAGGTCTTTTCATTTCAGTATTGAGTAGTTTCTTTTCCAGAAGTTTTACCTTGTCTACATCCGGAATTATTGCTGTCTTTGTAACCTCAATGGCATTTACCGGACAGGCCATGTCACATGCACCACAGTAGATACATGCATCAGCGCGCTGTTCGATCTTGTTGACCCTTTCTCCTGCTTCCCAGTCAGGATTGAAAAGTGCATTACATGGGCATGTGTCTACGCATGTACGACAGGTTGTACATTTCTCTTCATCCTGGACCCATGTTCCTTCGAATGGTTTTTCTACACTGATAGCTTCGACAGGACAGACAGCTTCACACCATCCACAGTGTATGCAACATTCGTTGTTGATTAAAGTCTCACCGTCAACACTTGCACTTCCGTCGTTTGCAAGCCATTGCTTCACTTCAATGCAACCCTGAGGACAGATCTGTTCACAGAGTCCGCAGTGAACACAATTGTCATTGACGGTTGTGTCTTTAAGTGCAATACTTATGTAATTATTGTCATTTACAGACTCTCCGGCCTGTTTCAGTTCGAGTGCACCAGTCGGGCATGTCTTTGCACAGATACCGCATACAATGCATAGTTCTGTCTGGTTCTCAAGGAAATCTTTATCTATGAGTCCTCTTGCCACGGCTCCCACTGAACCGAGAACTAATGAACCTTTAGGACATGCCATAACGCACGTTCCGCAACCGATACATTTCTCAGGAATGTATTCCAGTTGCTTGTCGTCTTTTACTCCAAACACTACTTCGTTCATCTGATCTTCTCCGTAATCCTGCCTATGAATACAAATGCTTCCATTCCAATGTTCATAAATATACGCAGCAGTTCTGCAAATATATTGCAGAAATATATACTGAGCTGAACAAAGAACATTTCAAGCAATTTTATGCTTTGCGGGCATGAATACGCCTTTTTCAACAAACATATCCTTACGGCAAACAGCCATAAAGTGTAGTTTGCTCTTGATTTGACTTCTAATGATCATGTCACTATACTTAAATGATCTCCGGCTCAGTTTGTCCGGAGAATTGTAATTATAGTGACACGTATTTGTTATAAAATTATCGTTTGTACCCGTTGTTGTTATTTCATTCTGAACCTCTGTTTTGATCGGATTGTGAGCTGTAAAGGATATGGGCATAATGGTATGAGTTTTCGGTGACTTTATATACTACTACTTATCCCATATTGTATGGGGTATACATTTGTTTTTAAGAGAATATATTTTGTCATATTACACATCATGGTTATTTGGGTATTTAGATCTTTTAATATTTGCAAGGAGATGGGAATATGTCTTTGATGAGTATAATCGGGTGCAGAGAATTTGAAAAGGAGATAGTTAAAGTACTGGCAGAGGACAGAACAATAGATCGTCTCATTGTAGTGGGAAATTCAGGATCATCGGAGCTTGTATCGGATCTTGAAAATATGGGAATGAAACCAAATGTTTTTTTTCCGGAAGCGATACCACATGGGCTGAAGAAAAGTAAAGGGTTCAATGTACTTGTGACCCTGCAGGATGTCGATGTCTATAGGTCATTGGATCACATGAAAAAAGAAGCCTATGAGAAAATAAAATTCTATGGTCTTGTTTCCGATGGGATACTTATGTTCTATGGTTCATGCGAAGGAATATTCGAGGATGCTCTTCTGGATTTCCGTAACAGTAACTTTTTCCTCGAACTTTTATCCTCGGAAGATGGAGAATATCTTGGGGATAATATAAGTGAATGTTTTTCAGATCAGGCTAAACAAAGTATTCCCTCTGCCGAATTAATTGATAAATATAGAAAATGCTACAAAAAGCTCAAGGATCAAATACTTAATTCAAAGGCTACTTAAGAATTACAATATAGAATATTATAAGTTTGCGTCCTTGTTCTCTTTGGACATTATCCTTTAATAGTTTATGGTGCTGTTATGGATAACTGTAAATATCTGCCGCAAATATACTTGGTAGTCCGGCCTTAACCGGTCCGGTCAATTATTATATATATATATACACATATTAAATAAGTTACAAGCTTTCAAGGAATTTCATATGGTTTCAAAGGGAAGTGCCTATGCTCTTGGTGCAGGAACGGTTATCAATGCAATAGCTACATGGAAAGGTGCGGCTTTTGGTATAGATCTTAAAACGTTTGCAGATGTAGAACTTAGCAACGAAACATCTGTTGTAAGAGGAACTGTTGAAGGAATACCTGATGCAGATACAACTCTTATAGAACGATCTGTGTCATATGTTCTGGAACATTTTGGTCTGGAAATGGGAGGAACTGTAAAAACCAGATCAGAAGTCCCGCTTGCCAGTGGTCTTAAAAGCAGCAGTTCTGCAGCGAATGCTTCGGTTCTTGCGACGCTTGCTGCTATAGACGAGGAACTTGATCCTTTTGAGGTCGTGAAAATGGGTGTGAGAGCTGCCATTGATTCAAAAGTGACGATCACCGGGGCTCTGGATGATGCATGTGCATCCTTTTTCGGAGGCTTTGTCGTAACCGATAACAGAGAAATGGAGCTTTTGAAAAGGACAGAACATGATCACAAAGTGTTGATATTCGCTCCGGATAAGAGATCGTTCAGCTCAGGAACAAATGTTTCGCGTTCCATGCTTATCGCTCCTTGGGTTGATATGGCATATGACCTTTCAATGATGGGAAATTTTGAAAAGGCAATGACACTCAACGGTTTTTTATATTGCGGTGCTCTTGGTTTTGAGACAGAGTTTTTGTTGCGTGCACTTGAACTTGGTGTGAAAGGTGTCACTCTTTCAGGGACCGGGCCTTCCTATGTTGCACTTGTCAATGATCAGCAGGCAGGCGAACTTGAAGATGCATGGAAAGATTATAATGTAAGTGGAACAATTATAAGAACCAGTGTGAATAATAACGGTGCGAACAAAATATAAACCTGGACTTGGTATTAAAAGAATTTTAGGATCGAGTCGGGGATCATCTTCAATAAACCGGAACAATATTTTAGATCATAGACCAGGATTAATTAAAGTCTTATTGAAAGGGGTACTACATGTCCACTATCAAAGAAGTACGTGAGGAAATAGAGCAGATTGATAACGAGATGCTGCTTCTTATTCGTAAAAGGGTCGATATGGCTGCAAAAGTTCTTGAAGTGAAGAAAAAAGAAGAGCTAGATATAAATGATCCTTCACAGAATTCCGTGGTTCTGGAGCGTGCAGCAGATTCCGCAACGGAATTGAATCTGGATGTTTCTGCTGTAAAAGAGATATTTAACATATTGATCAAAATGAATATAGAACGCCAGCATGAATTAAGTGGTGAAGGTAATCTTCCATAGGAGAGTATAAAATGGCTGATATTGCAATAATAATGGGATCGGAATCAGACCGTTCTGTAGCAAACAGAGTTACCGGTGTTCTTGACAATACCGATTATGTTTATGATGTGCAGGTAATATCTGCACATAGAAACCCTGACAAACTCGATGAGTATGTCTCACAAAGCGATGCAAAAGTCTATATAGCAATAGCAGGTCTTTCTGCAGCACTGCCGGGAGTTATAGCATCGAAAACTAAAAAACCGGTGATAGGAGTTCCTGTTAGTGCAAAGATGATGGGTCTTGATGCACTGCTCTCAACTGCCCAGATGCCTCCGGGAGTACCGGTTGCTAGTGTGGGTGTTGATAACGGAGCAAATGCTGCATACCTTGCGATAAGGATAATGGACCTGATCTAATATTCTATTTTATTTAACTGGAATAGGCACTGCTCATCACCATTACCCATGGTCTCGAGCACGTCAACTTCCATATCCTGATTGTATATATCGAGTATCCGTGAAAAGATTCCTCTTGAAAGAGTGCAGAGTATAGGGTTTACCTGTGCTTCTTTTTTTCCCCAGGGACATGTATGCCCCTGAATTGTAAATAAGGTATTTCCTTCTGATCCAACATTGGATTTAAAATCAGCTCCAAGCTGATTTATAATCTGACAGCACATGTCACCTATACATTCATAACTTTCTATTTCATTTTCTGCATCTGTGTTTTCCATAATAGCCTCTACTACCATGTCGATCATCTGGTGTATTACTATACTTTTTTGCTCTCTTGGCAATGTTTTTATTAAGGTGGGAATGATCTGGGTGAGAACTGACCGTATTCTGTTCTGAAGGTCAAGTTTGTCCCTTTCTGCCAGAAGATCGTAATGCATGTTCTTAAGTTTAAGTAATGAGTTAATGCGTGTCAGAAGCTCCATTTTGTTGACAGGTTTTGTCAGGAATTCATCGGCACCTGCCTCTATGCCTTTGATCCAGTCATCTCTTCCGGATAGAGCAGTTACCATTATCACTGGTATGAACTGGTTCTCAGGATCCTTTTTCAGTATTTCACATACCTGGTAACCATTCAGATCAGGCATCATGACGTCAAGGAGGATCACATCCGGCTTTTCTTTATTGACGAGTTCAAGTGCTTCATTTCCGTTTGTAGCAGAAACGACCTCATACTTTTCCTCGAGGTAGGCTTTAAGCAATTCTATGTTCATTATCTCATCATCAACGATGAGAATTTTCGGATAGGCTGCTGAAGATGTGATGGTAATACCTCTGATGAATTTTGTTTTAGAATAATATATGAGAATATTTATTATTTCATAGTTAATTATATAATAATATATTTTTATTATATATAAATAATACCTTTACTTTATTTCATTGAGGTACAGGTAACTGGTTTTAAATTATTCCAGTCCTCTTTAAAAAAAAGGTAATCTCTGATCAGCTCAGAGTTCAACAAGTTTAGATTTAGATCCTTTCAAACTTATTCCTGCAGATGTAATATCAAATATATTTATGTCAAGTGATATCTTCGTACTGCGCATCTTAGGGATACTCAAAAAACGCTCGTTCTTGCCTGTATAGGGATTTTCCTTGACCATAAGCTTGACAGCACCATAAGTGGAATAATCTGCTATCTTGTGGGTCATTTCATAAGCAGCTTCGTCCATTATATACAGAGAGGTTGTCCCTTGTTTTGCAAGTAAACGGTTGATGGTATCGAATTTATCCCTGAATTGCTTCGGATCAAGACCAAAGGTCAGTACTCCTATATTGTCAATAACAGCCACATCGGTCCCTTCAGGTATAAGTCTTACCAGATCTATGAGGTCTATCTCTTCAATATTAAAGCCTTCCATGTCAGGCCTTATATATCTGTCAAGGTGCGTTTCCTCTATGATCTCTATTTCAGTATCGTTAAAATCATCCACCAGATCTGCTTCCCTTGCAATGGACCTTGTTCTGAACTCAATTACCTGTTTTATTTTCAGCAAGTCTTTCTCGATGAAAGATTCAAGTCCCAGCCCAAGCATTGCTGCCTGTTCCAACAGATCTTCAGGTGTCTCTTCAGTTGCGACCATCACACATTTCTTTCCATCCATGCATGATTTATGCAGAAAATGTAATCCGAAAATCGTTTTACCGGCACCGGGAACTCCAGTAATGAGTATCCCTTTTCCTTTTGGATATCCGCCACTGATCTTTTTATCAAGATTTGCTATTCCTGTAGGCATTCTTTCCATTTATATCACGTTGGGCCTGAATAAATTTCAATCTTGTAACATTCTTACTGCAATTTATATATTATTAAGGATAATATAATATATAAACATATTCTTAATGATTTTATTTTATTTTATTTTATTTTCTGAATACGTTTTTATTTCCGGAAATTTGATTCTGCCTAACTGTACCTTAAATTTTATTTTTTCAATGTTCTGATGATTATGTCCTGTATTTAGATTACGAATGACTTTTATATTTTCACATAGAAGGATAAGATGGGGACTGGAGTATTACATTTCGTCATCAATATTGGATCCAATTGAGAGGTGGCCGGAACATATGACATAATATATTTCCATAATCTCAGGGATGGATCATCAGACGAAAATGTCGTTTTGTCCTGTGTATGTTTAAGTGTAATGTTAATTGTAATAATTAGTATAGTAAGGGGATAGTCGTGAATATAGATCTAAATATCAAATTAGGGGGCGCAGCCGGCCAGGGCTTGCAGACCACGGGTATGGCTTTAGCAAAGACATTAAAGAAAAGCGGATTTCATGTTTTTACAACCCAGTATTATCTTTCAAGGGTACGTGGAGGGCACAATACTTTTCAGATCCGTATAAGTGATTCTCCTGTCTTTGCAATGACCGAGGATGTGGATCTGTTGCTGGCTCTGGATAGTGAGTCTATAGAGCAACATCTTTCAGAGATGAGCGATGGTGTGGTTATCGTTGATACCGATGAGATAGAGGTTCGAAAGACAGCAGACTCAATTTTCCATGTTCCTATGTTAAAGATAGCAAAAGATGTCGGAGGGGATAAAATATATTCAAATTCTGTTTCCCTTGGTGCCATAATGGGTCTTTTGTGTCTTGGTCTTTCAGATCTTGAATCAATACTCAGAGAAGCTTTCAATAAGAAAGGTGAAGAGATCGTACAAAAGAATATAGATTCAGCAAATGCAGGTTACGACTATGTAAAGGATAATTATCCCGGTGGTTGTAAATTCGCTGTGAATGAACCTGGAGAAAAGGAAAATAAGATGCTTATCAATGGAAATGAGGCAATTGGACTGGGTGCACTTGCCGGCGGTCTCCAGTTCCTTTCCGCTTATCCTATGACTCCTTCCACAGGCGTTATGACCTATGTGGCGGCTCATGCAGACAAATTCAATGCGGTTGTGGAACAGGCCGAAGATGAAATAGCTGCTTTGAATATGGTCCTTGGTGCTTCATTTGCAGGTGCCAGGTCAATGGTTACTACTTCAGGTGGTGGTTTTTCACTCATGACAGAGGCTCTCGGACTTGCAGGTATTACGGAAACACCAGCTGTTATCATCCTGTGTCAACGGCCGGGGCCTGCCACAGGACTCCCTACAATGACCGAACAGGGTGATCTGCAGTTTGCTCTGAATGCCGCACAGGGTGAGTTCCCGAGATGTATACTGGCACCCGGAACTCCTGAAGAGTGTTTCTATCTGACTGCAGAGGCATTCAATATTGCAGATAAATATCATATCCCTGTATTTGTCATGAGTGATCAGTATCTTGCAGACTCATTGTTCACATTGCCGCGTTTCGATGCATCGAAGATCACAATTGACAGACACCTTTTGTCTGATCAGGAACTGAGGACAAAGAAGGAAGAGTATAAGCGTTACAAGTTAACTCCCATGGGTATTTCTCCCCGTGCATTGCCGGGTCAGGAAGGCGCACTTGTTGTTGCGGACAGTGATGAACACGATGAGTTCGGCCACATAAATGAGGACCAGGATAATCGTATAAATATGAACGATAAGCGTATGCAGAAGCTGGAGATGCTCAGAGATGAAATGCAAGCTGCGAAAGTTTATGGTAATCCGCATGCATCCGTGACATTGGCAGGCTGGGGTTCCACATACGGTCCACTGGCTGAGGTAGTTGATATTCTGAGTGATAAAGGAAGATCTGTGAATCTTGTCCATTTCACCCATATTCATCCATTGCCGGTGGAAGCAACAAAGAAACTGCTTTCCAGATCTAAAAAAATAATCTGTGTGGAAAACAACTCAACAGGCCAGTTTGCGCGTCACCTGAAACTTGAAGCGGATATAAAGATAGCAGACAATGTGCTCAGATATGATGGTAAACCTTTCAGTCCTGAATTCATACTTGCTGCTCTAAAGGAAAAGGAGGTGATCTGAATGGTCAGCATGGAGGATTACGGAGACTTTGAAACTGCCTGGTGCCCGGGTTGTGGTAATTTCGGTATTCTTAAAGCTATCAAACAGGCACTTGTAAACCTTGGACGCTCTCCTCATGAGGTGTTCATAGCTTCAGGTATCGGTCAGTCAAGTAAACTCCCTCATTATCTTAAGTGTAATGCTTTCAACGGATTGCACGGACGCTCTTTGCCACCTGC
>JAASSR010000025.1 GCA_021767785.1 Methanolobus sp. | reverse complement strand
GAAGTACACAAGAACAGAATTCGCTGGATACTGCTTTCAAAATCATACGGTTCCATAGAAGTAGATGCCGGTGCAAGGGATGCGATTCTCAATAGCATGAGCCTGCTACCTTCAGGGGTCATAGGAGTAGAAGGCGATTTTGACAGAGGAGAGATAGTGGAGATCGTCTGCGAAGACAAAGTATTCGCAAAAGGAATAACAGACTACACATCCGATGAGCTGGAACTGGTCAAAGGCCAGCATACAGATATGATAGTTGATATTCTGGGTTACAAGAATTACAACCACGTTATGAAAAAAGAGAATATAGGAATATATTGATATCTCCAATGTCATATTTAAAGAAAATATCTGCTTACACAGTAACTTGTATTGATCTTTAAACAGTTATGATAATTTTAATTCAGCATCAACTTCAATCCGGAGCGGAAATGACAGTCGAAGAAGAGGTACTTGCGAAAATAAAACCCGGTCCTGAAGAAAAAGAGAAGCTTCGGGAAGTTTCTTCTGAAATTCTGGCAAATGTAAATAGTGCTGCAAAAAAACTGGGCATAAAGGGAATTACACCCAAACTTGTGGGTTCTGCTGCAAGGGGTACATGGATATCAGGAACCCATGATCTTGATATTTTCATTGCCTTCCCTGAAAATACAAGCCGTGAAGAACTGGAAAAGAACGGCCTTTTGATTGCCAGGGAAGTCGCAAAGGAGGGTCAGAACATCGAAGAACGCTACGCTGAACATCCTTATCTCAATATGGAGTATCGGGGTTTTGATGTTGATCTGGTACCCTGTTTTGCCGTTGGGTCCGCTTCGGACATTAAATCCGCAGTTGACAGAACGCCGTTCCATAATGAATTTATCAAGATGAGAGTAACTGGTCGTGAAGATGATGTCCTGACCATGAAACAGTTCATGAAAGGGACCGGCACCTATGGGTCCGAACTCCGGACGCAGGGATTCTCAGGTTATCTCACCGAACTTCTTATCGTCCATTATGGTTCTTTCAGGAACATGATCAGAAATGCCTGTAACTGGAAACCAGGTCTTGAGATAGATATGCTTGAACACGGGACCGTCAAGCACAATGATCCACTTGTAGTCATTGACCCAACTGACCCGAAAAGGAATGTTGCGGCTGCACTTTCTCTGAACAGATTCGCACAGTTCATCGATGCTTGCCGGGAATATTCAGAAGAACCCTCAGAGGAATTCTTCTTTCCTGAAAAAAATAACCCAATGAAGGATAGAGAAGTACTCGATATGATGCACTCAAGAGGTAGTTCTTTTATTGCTATTTATTTTAACACTCCTGACCTTGTAGACGATATATTGTATCCCCAGCTGGATAAAATGGAACATTCCATACGTGCACTTCTTGAAGAATATGAATTTCAGATCCTAAACTCGGGCTACTGGGCAAAAGAACGATCCATTGTAATTGTAGAACTGATTTCAGCTGAACTCCCTTATGTAAAAAAGCACAGAGGCCCACCTGTATGGGTAAAAGAACATGCAAAAGGTTTCAAGGAAAAATACAATAATTCCGAAGACCTGTTCTCCATGTACATCGAAGATGGATTCTATGTGGCTGACATCAGAAGGAAGTTCACAACCGCAAAGGAACTGCTTGAAAACAGAATACAGAACTGCTCAATCGGAAAACATATTGGAAAGATAGTTAGAAGTGGTTTTACAATAGTTGAAGATGATGACATCCTGAAAATAGATGACCCTGATTTCAGACGCTTCCTGAGAAAATGGGAACAGGGAAAATAATCAAAATATTAAGATATAAAATGGCTTGATATCTGAAACTTCAGAGCCCTTCGAGCCTTTTCTGATAAAAGAAATACTGCTGTGCATAACCGCAATAGCGTCCGAAGTACATACGACCCCAGTTTCCTATTTTACTCTTTGTGGCATTCCCATTGAAAAAATCATGGCTCCCGTAAATGGTCTTCACCACCTTTTCAACATGGGTGTCAACCGGGAATGCTTCCATCTTCTCAAATGCGAACAGAAGTATACAGTCGGCAACCTTTTCCCCTATACCTTCAAGGAACATCAGTCTCTGTTTTGCAGCTTCATAATCAAGTTCGAATATATCGTCCAGCACAAGATTTCCGTCTTCAACATGTCTTGCAGCTTTGATAATACGGCCTGCCCTGAAGCCGAGTTTACATCCCCGAAGGTCATCATTACAGGCATGGACAAGAGAGTGCGGATCAGGGAAACTATAGTATCCTTTTTCGATCTCTTCTCCGTAGATACCACAAATAGTGGAAATACCCCTTTTTATATTGGGTATACTCCATGCAGTTGCAAGCATATATGAGATCAGGCATTCCCAGGGATCCTGTCTGATAAGACGCAGACCCATGTATTTGTTTATTGCTTCGTCCATAAACTTGTCCTTATTGACTTCCTGAAGTATGGCATTCAGATCATCGTCGAAGCGGAAATATTTTTCAAAGAAACTTTTTGGAAGTTTTGAATCAACCAGAACCTCTCCGGTCTCACTATCCTGCTGCAATCTTGCAACGTCACCATTCACAACACCGGTCCACCATCCATCAATAAGGTCCCACCTGAAAACCTGACCGCAATCCAAAGTGTAATCCAGGTTGAAATTTTCAGAGAAAAGAGTGTACATGTCAGGATTTGAGTTCAAGCTCCCTTAAAAAAATTGCGGCTGAGATCGTATCTCCCAATCCAACGGTTGAAACAGGATCATCGCATATCCGTGTAGGAACAATAGTTATCTGATAAGAATTATGTATTCCACACACCGTGCTACACTCCAGCTTCTTTTGCATCTGATCCGCAAGTTCGGATGATGCCTGTTTTCCGGGTTTGCTTTCCTTTATCCCTGAAGCAATAGCCAGCATTGTTTCCCTGTCCGCAAGTTTTTCTGTACATGCAAAAGCTGCAGCACAGGAGGCTCCGAAGTTCATTGCCTCGATTATAATTTCCGGGTCATCTTCCTTTTTAGATGAAACAGAAACCACAAATTCCCTTGTATGCACAAGCATTTTTCGGAGGCCGTAAGCTCTGCAAAGATCTATGGCAGCTTCTGTGATTGCCACGGGTTCCATTGAAGTTATAGGTTTTGGATCAATCTCGTTCAGACCTGCAAGCATGGCTAGCTCATCTTCGTTCATACCGATACGATCTGCAATCGGAGAAAGAGTAGAAAATGTATAAGATGCAATATTGCCGGAAGAAAAATGTCCGAACTCTACATGAATATGAAGTTCAGGTCTTATTCTTTTCCAGTTTTGAAGGAGCCTGAAGGACTGATCTATTTTTTCTTTATAATCTTCACTTCCCTGAGGATCTTTTTCCTGCAACATGTGATACCCGGAAATAATCGCTCCATCCATCTTTACTGCATGTGCCTGTGAATAATTACGGAAATCTTCATCTATGTAAAGCTGGAAGTTCAGAGGATCATAGGTTGCTATGAATCTGTTCTCCCTGGGAGCTGAAATCCTTTCACCGGAAATTACGATAGTGTCACCTTTTTTAAAATCGAACACAAAATGTATCAGCTCAGTTTTTTCATCATCAGGAAGTCTGTTTTCTATTTCACTGTTCCTGTACAGTTTCCCGTTAAATGGATGAAAGATAGCCTTATCCGAAAAAAAAGAGGATTGTAGCTTTGTCAGACTTGCAACATTTGGTATCACCTTGGAAGCTCCGAGTTCAGAAAGAACGTTGGCCATTATTCCCATATTCCCACCCATTCTCATCAGGGAACCTTCCAGAAAAGTTTCCTTCAGCCACTCAAAAACATTCATATCCTGTATCAGCCATTCGGCGCCTGTGCCATCGCGTATACAGATGACAAGACCTGTAAAAAAATCGGATATTGAAGATATGGCACCTGGAGGGTTCTCAAGTTTATCTGTAAGATCCCGATCTGAATGTTCCTCGATCATCCGGGAAAGTGATCCAGCCTCAACATGGGTTATGGAGTCTATATTTGCATTATAGGCACATAGAATCTTCATTAATTACTCCGTTATTATAAATTGCATATATTTATTTTCGGCATTTTTGCAAGCAGGGCAATGAAAGCCCCTGCAGATATGGCATCACCTATACCCACGGTAGCAACCGGTTCATTTACGACCTTTGAAGGAACAATGATCAGATCATGTCCATCTGCTGTGATACAACCATCTTCGAAATCTTCAGCCGTACAAATTCCACCCCTTACAAGGTACTTTTCAAGTTCTATCAGATCATCATAACCATCTGTATAAACAGGCACATCCAGCCCAACATCCACATCATCGATACTTTGAATGGATCCGAGGGTTGCCTGGGTTGCTGCAAGTGCCGATGCAAAGAGCAATGCCTGTCGATGTGAATCAGCATCCAGGGGATGATCCTTTGCCACCACACAAATATAGTATCCCAGAGAATGAAGATGAACTCTCTGGAGTTCAAGCTCCTTAAGAAGCCTGACAGCTCCTTCATAAAGTGAGACTATACTGTTCTCACCTTTCTTTATAACAGAATACGCAAGTTCCTCATATCCAAGTACATTTAGAGCGTTTGCAACTTCTACTGTATCAAGACCAAGAGAAGTCACATGCTTTTTAACGATATCTTTGAGAAGTGTCCTGCGTATCAGTTTATTCTGAATGGATGTGAATTCCACATGTATGCGCATCTGAGGATTACAGCCTTTAAGCCTTTCAATAACACTGACAGCCCGTTGCACATAATCCCTGTAGGTTGTGCCATCTTCGTATTCTTCTCTGATCATCTGGTAACCGGCAAGTATAGCGCCGTCGATATCTTCTCTGATATCCGAAAGCTGCTCATACATTTCAGGGCTCATGTCAATACGGATCCATTTCGGACGTGAGGAAACTATCAACCGGTTGTCCCTGGGAACCTCGAATTCTTCTCCTGCACAACGTACTTTCATGCCTCTGGAGAATTCGATGATCCAGTTTATTTTAGGCTTTTGGAAGGGGTCATAAGCATCCTTTGGATGTTTGAGATACAATTTTCCATTTTCAATAACAGGATGCTTCAGATTAGGAGAATCAACGAAATGTTCTGCCTGTTCCTTTGCGAGCCATGGCACATATGTGATTACATTTTTAACTCCAAGGTTTGCAAGAAGATTGGATATTATGCCTGCCTGTCCACCCATTCGTGCAGAATCAAAAACAAGGTTATCCATCAGCCATTCGTGAAGATCAGTGGTATAAGTAGGAACCTCAGCAGCTTTTCCGTCACGCATGGCTATAATAAGCCTGGCTACAAAATCCGCAGGGTCTTTGATCTCACGGGGATAGGAAACTATTCTCTCCCTCAATTCTTCCTGTCCTATAATTGCAATCAGTTTTTTGATCTCATTTTCCCTGATATGTTTCATGGCATCGACATTACTATTGTAAGCCACAAAAACACCCTGCACGTTCCCTAGCTGTTCCCTGACATTGGAAACTGCTTCCACATACCGTTTCTCCCATTCGGCGATCTCCATTATCTCACCAGTGGATATGAATTATGTTTATAGAGTATATATAAACAATGGATGAAGTACAGGAAGCTTACATGAAATATGGTCAAACTAGATCAGACAAAAAGAATAATCTTTAAAAAAATGAGATATTAATTAGTAAAAAATTAATTATCATGTCGTATATTCAGCATTGATCCTTACATAGTCGTATGTCAGATCACAACCCCAGGCAGTGGCACTTTCATACCCCAGACCAAGATCAGTATGGATGAATATCTCTTCAAGTTCCATGATGGACTTTAACTTAGCAAGATCTTTTTCATCGTTTCTGACTACCTCACCGTTCTTTACAAGGTCCACAACCTCAGTATCGGCTGAGAATGAAAGGGAGATCTTTGTCTGATCGAGTTCTGCACCGGAATATCCTGCTGCTACTACGATGCGTCCCCAGTTAGGATCCTGGCCGAAAATGGCGGATTTCACAAGTGGTGAACGAACTATAGCCTTGGCAACCAGACGGGCATCCTTTTCTGTGACTGCACCTGTAACCTTTGATTCTATTAGCTTTGTAGCACCTTCACCATCGACAGCTATCATCTTTGCAAGTTCTGTAAGAACATAATCAAAACCTGCCTGAAGGTCGGATAATTCTGGAGTAATACCCGACTGACCTGTAGCTGTCACAAGGACCATGTCATTTGTGCTTGTATCTCCATCCACTACTACCATATTGAAGCTCTTGTCTACTGAAAAAGTAAGACATGACTGTAAAACATCAGGATGTACTTCGGCATCGGTATAAACAAAGGCCAGCATGGTACCCATATTGGGTTCGATCATTCCGGAACCTTTTGCAATCCCTGCAATACGGATTCCGCAATCCATCTCGATGGCTATCTCTTTTGGGATTGTATCTGTGGTCATTATAGCACGGGCCGCACTCATGCTGGAAGCAGCATTTTCTCCCATGGAATCCAGGACCTGATCTATATGAGAACTTATCCATCCAGTGTCGAGTTTTCTTCCTACAACTCCGGTGGAAGCAACACCTATGAGTTCATCCTCAACACCCATTTTTGATGCCAGAGTCGATGCCATGATCCTGGCATCAGCAAGGCCCTGCAGACCTGTGAAAGCATTGGCATTGCCACTGTTTACGATAATTCCGGCAAGTTTTCCGGTCTTTGAGATGTGTTCTCTGGTCACAACCAGCGGAGCTGCAATGACCTTATTCCTTGTGTAGACCCCGGCAGCACTTCCCTCTGCCTGAATTACCGCCATTCCTGTTTTTCCGGATTTGATACCACCGGCACGCACGCCTTTTACTGCACAGATTCCGCCTTCAATGAACTTCATGGTATTCCTTCTTAAAATTGAGCTTCAAATGCAATTTGATTTATAATTGTCCCAGACCACCGATGATGTCCCCACGTGTAACAATACCAACAAGCTGACCGCTCTCATCAACTACTGGAAGGCGGTTTATCCTGTGCTTGCTGATAATTGTTGCCGCATCCTCTATGGAATCCCCGGGGCCTATTGTATAAACATCCTTTTTCATTATATCTCTGATCGGTTTTGAACCCACATCCTCAAGCCTGTCCTTTGTCTCTTCCCAGTTCAGAAGTTCGCGGATAGGCACTTCTATCACCTCAAAAGGACTTGGAAGCCAGAGTCCCCCATGTTCTGGAATTTCAAGAAGTTTAAGGATATCGCCCTCGGAAACTATACCGACCACTTCACCCTCATCTACAATCGGAAGACCACTGATACTTTCCTGCTTCATAAGCTGTGCAACCTCTCTTATAGGAGTATCAGAAGAGCAGCTAACAACATTCGGGTTCATTACATCTTTTACGTCCATGATTATACCTTACTTAGCTATTATATTTCAGGATTTGCACCTTAAGGGAAGGTTGCAGCGTTACAGAGTCCTTCAGTCTCGTCGAATCCGCACATAAGGTTCATGTTCTGTATGGCCTGTCCCGATGCACCCTTTACCAGATTATCGATGGCTGAGACCACTACCACACGGTTGTTGTGTTTGTCCACTTCAAAGCCGATGTCACAGAAATTAGAACCACGAACAGCACCTAGTGTAGGAATACCTTTGATCACACGCACGAATGGCTTGTTAGCATACATCTTCTCGTACAGCGACCTCACATCATCCGGTGTCAGTTTTTCTTTTGTGAAAATGTGGGCTGTGGTTAGTATTCCTCTACACGAAGGTACCACATGTGGTGTGAAACTTATATTTGTCAGAGAATTATCAAGACGATTGAGCTCCTGCACGAATTCAGCTACATGTCTGTGAGTGGTGAGCTTGTATGCCTGTACGTTCTCAGCCATGTTAGGATAGTGTGATGTCTGTGTTGGCTCTACTCCTGCACCTGTAATGCCTGATTTTGAATCAAATACCACGGAACTGATGAGTCCTGCCTTTGCCAGCGGAGCAGCTGCAAGTGTGGCACCTGTAGGGAAACATCCGGGATTTGCGATTAATGTCTGGTCCGCAACCTCAGGATGAAGCTCCGGCAAGCCGAACACTGCTTCCCGGGGGTCTTTATGCTTTAATCTGTAAACCGATTCAAATACATCGATCTTAAGCCTGTAATCTGCACTGAGATCTATAACCTTTGTTTTCCCGTCAATAAGCTCTGGCACTATATTCATTGCAGTACCATGCGGAACAGCCACAAATACCACATCACAACGTGACCTTACTTCTTCAGGTGTGACGTTCTGGAACTCAAGATCCAGAAATCCCCTTAGATGCGGATGCGTGTCACTGACATCAGTACCTGCAAGCTTTCTGGAAGTGGCTACTATAACATTAACTTCCGGATGATTCAGGAGCAAGCGCATAAGCTCCCCACCTGTGTATCCCGATGCACCTATAATTCCTGCGTTTATCATGATTCTCACTTTAAAGTCATTAGCAAATATATGGTGATGAAGAAGTGGTTTTAGTGGTATAATGGTTGCGCTTTGGAGTGAGAGTATAATATGAGAAGCAATAATATATTGATTTTTAGCAAACCGGCTACAAAAAAAGAAAGAGAAACAATAGAAAAATAAAAGAACGGATATTCCATAATTTATATCAAAAACCAAAAAAAGATGATACTTTCATTACCACATTACCAACAGTATATTTCACAGTACTTACAAGACCCACAGGTTCAATCACTATCTCACCATTGTCCTTTGCTGAAATGAACTCATTCAATGGATCACCTGAATTAATGATGGTCCTTACTGTAGCCTCATTTGCTCCTACGATCATGGTTGCATCAAACTCCGTGCCTTCATCAACTTCTTCAAAAGTTGTGATGTAGCCATCTTCTGTAATTGCCTTTACATACCTCTCATCTCCTTCATCAGTGACGATTACAAGTTTGATGACCTCGTCTCCCAGAAGAGATTTCAGGTAAGAGGGTACATATTCCGCATTCTGATTGTATTCGTTGACCTTATTATCCATATCATCGACGATATCGGCACTTGCAACCGGAATCAGCATTGCCGCAAATAACATTAAGATTACGAGTATCTTTTTCATCCACTTCCTCCTTTGAGATTTGCCTTATTATAATTACATAACTCCTCGAAAATCAGACAGAGCAATAATGTAATTATCAGAATAATTCTTATCTCATGATATGTTACAATCATAATTATACTTATTTGTGTTTTGAACAAAAATTATTACTAAGTTCTGATAGTAAATTCAAAGATAATACAATAATGTAATCATTGATAAAATAAAAGAAATAATTAATTCAGGAAAAATTCAATCTGTTACCATTTTAAAAATAAAAATATCAACTGAACCAATCTTTTGTTCCAAGACATATCTTCACAAGCATGAGCATCACAGGCACTTCGATAAGGACACCTACGACAATTGCAAGGGCAGCACCTGATGAAAGTCCGGAAAATACCGTGGATGTGGCAATTGCTACCTAAAAATGATTCGACGCATCTATCATTGCAGAGGGAGCAGCATCCTCATAGCTTAGTTTCAGGAACTTTGCAAGCGCATATCCGAGCAGAAATATAAACACTTTCTGAATGAAAAGAGATACTGCTATCCAGAGTATCGTCAGTGGTTGTGCAAGAATTGTATCTCCTCTGGAACTGAAAAGCAGAATCAGAGTGATCAGAAGAACTGTTATGGTAACAGGGATCAGCAAATGAACAAAACTGGTCTGAAACCACTCCTCACCTTTAGTTCTTATAATCAGTTTATTGCCCGGTTGATGAACAATGTCAGACCCAAAGGTTTTACGTTCTGACCGGCTTTGA
Organism: Methanolobus sp.; assembly: GCA_021767785.1. Classification (GTDB taxonomy): domain Archaea; phylum Halobacteriota; class Methanosarcinia; order Methanosarcinales; family Methanosarcinaceae; genus Methanolobus. The sequence goes on along the minus strand of JAASSR010000025.1, from coordinate 13,793 downwards.
GAACCTCACCAAAGTCTATCTTCACCATGATAGGATACATCATGAAAAAAAGGCAATAGCCATAGGAATTGAAACAATGGGTACCCCATTCACATTTATTGACAGACTGTCAAGATAGAGTGAGACTTCCGGTGCAGATCTGCCCAGAAGTATTCCCGCAATGATACAGAGAATTATCCAAACCGGCAGGTATTTCTCAAAGAACGCAAGACCTTGCGGCTGTTTAGTGATACATGCTTTTGCAGCCATAAATTTATCCCCAATAATATGCCATTCCGGAACTTTGGATGCAGGAATGACATCAGGTGAAAACTTAACCTAAATATAAATGGTCCAAATACATTTGAAATGCTTATCTGTAAATATATAAGATTTATGCCAACCCAAAATAAACAGAATTAATATAAAAAAATCCAAAGTTGAGATAATGGGATAACACTAATTCCTGAATGTCAATATTATCCATTCCTTTATCTCATCCCTGATACTCCGGAAGACAGCAAGCTGTTCTTCCTCTGAACCTGTAACTCCGGCAGGATCCTCAAAACTCTTGTGAACTATTTTTTTCGCTTCAGGTTGTTCGTTTGTGACATTAATAGCAGCTATCTCCGGTGTGTTGCAGATCGGACATGCCTGTCTGGCCCTGTCACACACCGTAACAAGAACATCAAATACGATATCCTTATATTCACGGGAAGTTTTTGACTGCTGTCCTGAAATATCAATTCCTGCTTCCTTCATCACCTGAATTGCACGAGGATCAACTGTTGTAGCTTCAATACCCGCACTATATGCTTCGTAAAGATCACCATAAAGACTTCTTACAAATCCTTCGGCCATTTGAGATCTGGCTGAATTATGATAACACAAAAAGAGAATAGTCTGTTTTGAAGGCGCATTTATTGCCATTGAATCATCAGTAATCATTATCAAATCCCGGTCACTATGTTTAATCTATCAGAGATTATGAATTGGTTTTTTCTTCAACGAATTTTTTTACTTTGTCTTTAATAGATTCCCGCAGTGCTCTTGCCCTCTCAAGTTTTTCTTTTTCAGTACCTGTAAAAGACTCCGGATCAGGGAAAGGCCAGTTCAATTGAGTAAATGGTTTGGGAAACAGAGGACATTCTTCCTCATGAGCTCTGTCACAGACTGTGATCACATAGTTGAATAGTCTGCCCTCCCTGAAAAGATCCCAGGCAGACTGGGTTTTTTTACCACTTAGATCAAATCCGTCTTCTTCCATTACCTTTCGGATCAGGGGGCTCAGACTTGTAGGACTATAGCCAGCACTTTCAACTTCAAATCTGTCTTCGCCAATCCTTTTAAGATACTCTTCAGCAATCTGACTTCTTCCGCTGTTATGTATACATACAAAAAGGACTTTGATCTTATTGCTACTTGATGACATATAGATTAATGTCAAGAAGCAGCAAACATAAAGTTAACCTATATAGATTATATAAAGAATATAAATTATTGTTTAACTTTTGATCTACCTGTAGACAATCACCTACTTTGCAAATACCCCAACGCCACCTACTTTGTAGATGACCTGTCAAAGAAAATATTCTTACCCTTTACGCTCAACGGTAGTGCCATTGCAACATCGGCGTCTATCATATCAAAATAACATGCTGCGGCACCTGCAGAATACAGAACTCTGTTATCGATGCACAGATCCTTTGCTTTTGCAGCGGCAGAACCTATTGCAATTCCAAGGTCCATGTACTTTATCATACAGTGTGGACCTGTAAACTCTACCTTTACCTTCTTATAATCCAGCATCTTCTGACATGTTTCAAAACCACATGCACCGCAGTTGAGTGAACTGACACCTGATGACTTCAAGCCTATAAGGACAACACAATCCGCGTCCCTGACATTACCGGCATCGCGTATCAAAAACTTCATGCCTTTAATATCACTGAGCTCTTCCATCTTATCCGCAAGCTTCAACCTTTCTTCATCATCAAGAAGATATGTCACAATGTCATCGATACCTTTTCCTTTTGGAGCTGTCCTGGCAGCAACAAGGATTGTTTTTGCAAGCGATTCTATTTCCTCTAGTTCAGAATTCTGCATCATAAAGAAGAAGATGCTTCAATGATATTTGGTACTTCTTCCTTGAGCTAAAAAAAGTTCCGGAACAGGAAGCGAAACAACACTACCTGTCAGAAAAAGGAATTACAGGTCAATATCTATGATATTTGGATCATCATGAACTTGTGCACTTATTTTATCAAAGGATACACCTTCTTTTTCCAGAGTATTCCGGATACTTTCGTCCACTATATCCACAAGCTTTTCCTTAGAAACCCTAGTAACGGCACTGAGGAATTTAAGGTGCTCTTCACCATCACCCTTCTCATCAAGAATATCCACCACTGGTTCACCATCAGAAGAGGTCAGGCTTCCCTTGACAAGACCTTCACCGGATTTAAAGCTGATCTTGATATGCCCCACAAAATCAGTATTTATCTCTTTGACCCTGCTTTTGATATCCGTGAGCAGATGAACCAGCATGGTAATGATCTTATCCGTGTCAATTCCATTTGAAACAATGGAATATTCACCTGCATAACTTCCGACTTCTGAAACTTCCATTGAATTAAGATCTTCACGTTCCTGATGTATCTCACTTTCACCTGTCAGCAGATCCATGAATCTCTCGAACTTCTCATCAGCATTCTTTGCAGAAAATTCAACAACGATCACATCGGGGTTTATTTCCAGAACCTGCCTGGTGGAAGCTGCAATGGCTTCACTGTCAACCAGGTCGATCTTATTGACGCATACAATTTCCGATTCTTTTATCTGGTTCTCAATGAACTTCGGTATCTGTTCCCACTCAACACCGAATCTGCTGGCATCCACAATAGAAACAACCGGGGCAAATGAAACTTCCCCCAGATCCATAAGTTCTATATGTTCCTTGATCTGAAGAGGGAAAGCAATTCCAGTAGGTTCGATTATAACGACATCCGGCCCATAATCCTCAATAATATTCTGCAAGGTGTACTCCATACTGATCTTAAGAGAGCAGCAGATACACCCGCTTGTAAGTTCCTTTGTCACAAGACCACTACTTGATATGGTCTCCCCGTCAACTCCTACTTCACCAACCTCATTGACAATTATGGCTAGCTTATGTCCTTTGTCAATTAGATGCTTTCCGAGATTTCTTAATGTAGTTGTTTTACCGCTTCCTAAAAAGCCGCCTATAATTATTACTTTCATTTTTTCACCATTTATCAGCAGGTCAAAGGTAGTATCATTACCAGTTCAAAGATAACAGATTACCAGTTCAAAGATAACAGGTCTTCTAAAACTAAATCAAACTTTCTATACTAAAATTTAGTACAAGATGCAGTCATTAAAAGTTACTGAATACCATAATGATTATTATTTGTATTATTATCATACTTAAGAGGAAGGCGAATATGCATGATTGTTCCTTTTCCTTCCTTGCTGGTAACATGAATGTCACCTTTGTGATCTTCTATTATCTTTTTGCAGATATATAATCCAAGCCCGGTACCTCCATATCTTCTTCTGACCGAAGAATCCACCTGATAAAAACGCTGGAAAAGCTCTGGTATTTTACCCTCGGGTATACCAATTCCCGTATCTTCAACATTCACATAAAGTGAATCTTCGGATGCATGTGCAGATACAGTTACAGTACCACCCTCAGGAGTAAATTTAACCGCATTATCTATCAGGTTGACAAAGACATCCATCATCTTATCCCTGTCAGCCGTCACCTTCGGAAGATCATCAGGAATATCAGCAATCAGTTCGATGTTCTTACTATGGGCCTGAAGTATAAGATCCTGAACGGAGTGATCGATCACTTCTTCTATGTCCAGAACCTCAAATGAATAATGAAGCTTTCCGGATTGGGCCCTGCTAAGATACAGAAGAGAATCGACGAGTCTTCGCAGACGTTCAGAATTCCTGATCACAGTATCAACAGCTTTTTTCTGTTGCTCATTGACAGAACCAAGCGTCTCATCGGCTATCAATTGACTGTAACCCTGTATAGATGTCAATGGTGTCTTGAACTCATGACTCACATTAGATAGGAAATCATCTTTCATGCGATCAAGAGACTTCAATTCCTCATTAACCTTTGAAAGTTCCTTGTTTGCTTTTGAAAGTTCAGCATTGACCTTTGAAAGCTCCTCTGCATAATTTCTCAATTTATCCTCTGCTTTCTGACGCTCTATGATACGCCACATCCCTTCCATGAACAGTGTCAGTTGTCTTACATCAGACTGGTCATAGTCTTTTTCCTTGTTACCGACACCTGCAACACCTACTATCCGTTTACCATCAAATATAGGTACACTCATGAATCGCTTGAGTTTAATATGACCCTCGGGATAACCATGTTTTAAAGGATTCGAAGCTTCATAATCATTGACAATAATGGCTTTTCTCTGTCTTATCGGCTCACCCCATAAGCCGGTTTTTCCAAGAGGGTACTCAAGCTTCTTTCCTTGAACCTTGCATTCTTTCATTATATTCTTTGACCAGGAATAGACTTTCAGTACAGTACCTTCGTCGTTAAGGAAAGCAAGATAGCCTATCTTGCTCTGTGTAAGTCTTACAGCTTCTTCCTGTACGAAATCAGCTATTCCCTGAAGTGAAGTATCCGTAAAGTGCGTAATCTTCAAAAGAGCCTCAAGACGTGATTCATCAAGCCGCAAAGCCTCTTCAGCCTTTTTACGTACCGAAATATCCTCAAAAATACCTATGCCACCGAGAAAAGTGCCATCCTCTGCAATGTTAGGACTATAATCCGCCTTGATGTAAACTGCCTTTCCACTAATGACAGTATGATATTTACCTTCGAAATGTCCCGTCTTTCTGGAAAGAACATCATCAATGGCATTTTTCATATGCTCATCAGTGATCTGTTTCACCATATTAAAACCGATTATCTCTTCTTTTTTCTGAAGACCGATTATCTCAATGAATTTTTCATTGCAATGTGTTACTACACCCTCGGAATTAAAATGGAAGATACCCAGAGGAGAATTCTCAAAGATCAAGCGATATTTCTTTTCAGCTTCAAGGAAAGCATATTCAGCTTTTTTAAGTTTAGAGATGTCCTCAAAAACGCCGATACCACAATGCAAAGAACCGTCCTCTGACATATGAGGACTGAAATAAGCCCTTATATTAATTGTAGTATCACTTGTAACTGTATGATATTCACCCTCAAAGTACACCTGTTCTCCTGACAGGGCTTTATCCACTATTTCTTTCATCCTTTTGTCCACAATTGAATCCACTATGCTGAAACCAATAATATCTTCCTTCTTTTTGAGATGCAGGATCTCAAGGAACTTTTCATTGCAGTGAGTAATAATACCATTTCCGTTGAAGTGGAAAAGACCCAGAGGAGAATTCTCAAATATGATATGATACTTTTTCTCGGCTTCAAGAGCAGCTTTTTCGGCTTTTTTCCTTTCAGTGATATCAATGATTATGCCCTGATAATATGCAGGACCACCTTTCTCATTACGGATCAGATGAGAACGTTCTGTAACCCACCTGATATCCCCGGATTTTGTTATTAAACGATAATCTTTTGAAAAGAACATTTTGCCCTGAACTTCAATCTGCGAAACTTCATTACGAACAAGGTCCAGATCATCAGGGTGAATTATATCACCATATGTGCGTCCGGAGGTAGTAAAATCTTCAGGACTATAACCAAACTGAGAGACATTCTCGGAAACAAATGCAACAGGCCAGTCGTCCCCTGCACTCCAGAGAAAAGCAACCACTGGACTCTTCCTGTAGATATCCTGCAGTTTTTCAATGGACCTGAACTTATCCCTGAGCATCCTGTGATCTATCTTTTGTTCCAGCAGTTTCCCGATTGTTCCGATCATACCAGCATAATTTCCTTCATCATCAGTAAGTGGAAGCAAAAAACCACTATGATAGATAAACTGGCCGTCAGGTTTGACGAAGGGGAATATATCATAGCTTCTTGATTTAAGATCTTCTTTTGCTGTCTGAAAAATATCTACAAATCCGATCTCATCCTCAGCAACATTATGAGGGATGAAACTTGCCAGCTTCTTTCCGAAAACATCTGTTTTTGATAATCCTGAAATAGACTCCATGCCTTTATTGAAATAAATTATGTTATCATGTTCATCCACAGCCCAGACACCGGTCCATACCTTTTCAAGCATTTCATTAATCTCATCGGGAACAGGCCTTTCCTTTCGGACAGTATTGCATGAAGAGGAACTCTGAAGCAAGGTCCATCTGCCTTTCTGTTCTATGATGGTTCCGTCATGCATCCCTATGATCTCTAATATCTCCGATCTTGTACGGGCATCAAGTAAAAAAGCAAACAAGCCAACTATCCTGTTCATTTTAATCAGGGACATTGCCTTTTTTTCATATTCAGCAAATCTTTCCCACGCGTCTTCACCGACAATAGTGAACTTATCGACTATTCTCAGGCCATTATAGCCTTTAGCCATTGCAATATCGTACTTCTCTTCCCATTTATTAAGATCCATTTCAGAGACAGCACCCTCACCGGCAATGTAACATTCATTACATGAAGATAAGATAAGCTGACCACTATTCAGATAACTGTCAACATCCAGACCTGCATTTATAAGCAGCTTTTTTGCATCATCTGTTCCGAGCTGATCTGATATTCCCCAGAAACAGCATTCATTGTTCCGGAGACCTGCATCAAAAAAGGATGCAACTATATCCACAAAATCTTCAGTCCTTTCGTAAAGCAGGGAAAAACAGCTCCCCTGTGTCATATCCTCTATGAAATCTATATCTGAGATGATGGTTTGAATGCTTATACTATAACCCCGCAGAATTGGCTGCCAGACAATGGAAATTGCTTATTGCCTTAATTAAGTGCATTCTGCTCTTATATTTAATTACTGATACAAGTTTACCCCGTATAATATATTCTGTATATTTTTCCGGCATTGTCATCGCTGACAAAAAGCGAACCATCGTCTGCAACTATCACATCCACCGGCCTGCCACTGATAGTTGCCGTTTTGAGCCAGCCTGTTGCGAAGTCATTGACATGTAAAGTATCCATATCGATATTGACTACTTTATATCCTGTAGGTTCCTTGCGGTTCCATGAACCATGATAACACACAAAAAGATCACCACGGTACTCTTCAGGGAAACTGTCGCCATAATAAAAAGAAAGTCCCAACGGTGCAGAATGTGCCTGCAGGTTCACAAGAGACGGTACTTTTCCTGTATAATTACATGGGTCACCGGTATAATCTTCCTCATTGAAATCCGTATCGTAAATATTCTTTCCATAGCATTCCGGCCAGCCATAGTCTCCACCTTCTTTTATGATATTGATCTCATCTGGCGGCAGATCATCCCCGAGCCAGTCCCTGCCATTATCAGTGGCATACAGTTCCCCTGTAAGCGGATGGAACTCAAGTCCCACGGAATTACGGAGCCCTTCTGCAAATACAGTCAGATTACTTCCATCAAGGTTGCTCTTTGATATTGAAGCCCTCAGTTCATTGGATTCATAGCAGACATTGCAAGAGGAACCAATACTCAGATACAGTTCTCCATCATGAACTTTAACCGTTCGCGTATAATGTCCTCCTGTGGGAAGATCAGGAATGATAACTTCAAGGCTTCCGTTATCCGCCACAAGATCATTATCATAATCTCTCACACGGATCACCCTGCTCTCTTCAGCAATATAGAACCAGCCTTCATGGTAATCTATTCCATGAGGATAATCCAGACCCGAGATAAAGACCTTTACTTCATCAGCAACATTATCACCATCATGGTCCGGAAGCATAGCTATCAGACCTTTATTGGGAATTGAAACAAAAAGAAGACCATCTTTAATCATCATCATTCTGGGACCGGGGGAAGGACCGGGGTATGAAACAAGACTGCTTCCCAGATCCTCTGCGTAGACATCAATGACAAAGCCGGCTGGAAGAGTAATATCTGATACACCAGAATCTGTTACACTGGGACGGAAACCCAGATAATGTGCTGAAAAGATAACTATCAGAATCGTAAGAACAAAAATTATAGCTACCCATCGAACCCTTGAACCTGACAGCCACTGTGACATTGCAACCCCTTTACTCCTTTATATTGTTATAATTTGAAACATAAAAGAGTTTGGTAGTACAATAAGGCCAGAATACATGTTTGACAATTAGTTTATCTTGTCCACTCTAATTAAACAAAGCATCAGATTATTTTCACTCTGCTTACAACACAATTATTAACCAGATGAACAATTATACATTTCTCTTAATTCAATGGATGGAATAATAATGGAAGGAAAAAAACAGATCTATTTAGCAGGACCACTTTTTTCACAGGCGGAGATGGATTTCAATGTACTTCTCAGAGACAGGCTGGTTGATATGGGGTTCTCTGTATTTCTGCCACAGGAGGATGGAAATGACACAGAGGCAGGCCGGATCGAAGAGAGGCAGAAAAAGATTTTTGAGAATGACGTGAAAGGGATAGATGAATCAGATATCATGCTTGCGGTACTGGACGGAGGGAGTGATGTAGATTCTGGAACCGCATGGGAAATGGGATATGCCTATGCAAAGGGAATACCTGTCCTGGGACTTAAGACGGATTTCAGGACATTCGGTGATGAGGGTATTATCAATCTGATGATGGAGATGTCCGTTGATGCACTTGAAAGGGACATAGAAGGAATCCTGAAAGTTCTTGAAGACTATCTGTAGATTTAAAGATCAAAAACAAAAACAAAGAGAAAAGGATATCAGCTTTCTTTTGCGCAGGAACTTTCCTCAAAATCCTTTTCAATTGCCTCTCCTCCGGGCTCCTTTTCAGAGAAGATCTGTCCTTCAAAACAATAAACTTCCGCACCTGTTGTCCAGGCATCCTGCGGAAGACCTGCTTTCAAACAGGTGTGATCCAGGAAATCTATCTCATCAAAATCATTTTCAGGTGCCACCTGGGGCAAAAGAAGACCCTGCCTATAACCACTTTTTACAATGAGGCCATGTTTTCCGATCTTAATTGAAGATGGAATATCCTTCGGAGGAGATTTAATAAGTTCCGGTTTGGTAAGTATAGTAACCTCTATTGAAATGCTGTCCATTTCACTGGCATTAACAGGTGGAAATCTTGGGTCCTTCAGAGCTGCTGACAGAGCGGAATCGGTAATAGCATATTTCAGAGGGGAATCAGCATAAGGATGACCTATACAACCTCTTAGTTCTCCGTTCTTTGTCAGAGTCACAAAAACACCTCTGGTTTCATTGAATATTTCGGGAAGTTGTATCTCCGAACCGTCCAGCATCTCGCCTACTCTCAAAAAAGTTTGTATCGCGTCCCTTGCAAGCGTGACGGCTGTCTGACCTTCGGTCTGTGATAATAATTTTACCCCTTCTTCGTTCATAGATTACACTCCTTATAATGCGATAAATGATGTTATCTGTTAAGGCATTTGTAACTCATCTGTTAAGTCTGTATCGTGCGGCTGCGGTCTTCAGAGCCTCGATTCCCGGCAGTGGCACACCTGCAAGATAATCTATACATGCACCTCCACCTGTGCTCAGGTGTGAGAACTTATCCTCATAACCAAGGTTTCTTACTTCTGCTGATATATGACCACCACCGGCAATTGAATAAGCAGATTCAATGGCTGCCTTAATAATCTCATGTGTACCCAGGGCAAAAGGTTCAACTTCAGAAAGTCCTGCAGGACCATTGAGTACAACTGTCTTAGAATTTTTTATCTCCTCCGAAAAAGCAACAATGGTCTCAATACCAATATCATTTATCGGCAGATTCCCGTCAGGAAGTTCGCTAACATTCGCCTCTATCCTTTCACCATCATTATTGAAAGCAACATCTATTGGAAGACCTATATTTCCGTTGAATTTATCAAGAACCTTTTTTGCTCTTTCTATCTGGTCCGTGTAACCCTGCGACTCGATGAAATCAAAATTTACCGAGCCAATATCAACACCTGATGCCGCAAGCATAACGTTTGCAACAACGCCTGTTACAAGAACCCTGTCAGCACCACCGTTGACAAGAACGTTTTCAGCAACTTTCAGAGAATCATCCACCTTGGCGCCTCCGAGGACAAAAACACAGGGTCTTTCACCACCTTTGATCCCTCTGTCAAGAGAAGTGATCTCTTTTTCCATAACTCTTCCCGCCCCGGTAGGAAGAACCTCGGTGAATCCCATAATGGAAAGATGACTTCTGTGGGAAACCGCAAAAGCATCATTAAGATAAATATCAACAAGAGGAGTAAGTTTTCTTACCATATGTGTGTCAGCATGATCTTTGGATGACCTCTCGATACTTTCCTCAGAATAGAACCTGACATTCTCAAGTAAGATCACATCACCTTTTTCCATTGAAGAAATTGATGATCTTGCGTATGTACCAAATATATCATCGATGTATTTCACTTCTTTTCCAAGGTAACGGGACATCAACTGCGCATGCGGATTCATCGTAGTAAAATCCTTTTTACCTGCTCTGCTCTGATGAGCCATCAGTACAACCTTTGCATCCTCAAGGTCCTTTATGGTAGGAATGTGGCTCTTTATCCTCATATCGTCGAGAATATTATCGTCGGTGTCCATGGGAGTGTTAAGATCCACCCTTACAAGTATGGTCTTGCCGTCCACATCAAAATCATCAATAGTAAGATAGTCCCTGCTAGTCAAAATTCCATCACCGTTCGTTTAGCCTGAATGACCGATTATCACTATATAGAGTAAGTAAGTATATGTAAGTATATAAATGACATATGTAGTTTATTTTTTTGCTTAAATGAACTAATCTTATTATATCTTTTCCATATACCTTTTCCATAAGAGAGTACAAGCCAAAAACTAATATCTCTTGCTTCCTATTCCAGAGTGGTGATCATATGAAAATACTAGGAATATCAGGGAGTCCAAATTCAGGCGGAAATAATGATACTTTAGTTGAAAAAGTACTGGATATAGCAAATAAGAGAGGTTTTGAAACTGATAAAGTATTCATCTCCTCATCAAGAATAGGGCCATGCACCGCATGCGGAGTGTGCGGAAAAGGAGAAGAATGTCCAATAGATGACGATATGAAGCCTGTTTATGACAAGCTTCTTGAAGCAGATGCCATTATCGTGTCATCACCTGTATATTTCGGAACTATGACAGCACAGTTAAAAGCCCTGTGTGACAGAAGTGTGGTTCACAGAAGACAGGGATTCAAGCTCAGCAACAAAGTCGGTGCAGCCATGGCAATCGGTGGTTCAAGGAACGGTGGCCAGGAAAAGACCATCCAGTCCATACATGAATGGATGCACATACACGGCATGATAGTTGTAGGTGACGGCGGACACTTTGGTGGCATACTAAGAAAACCGGCTGCTGAAGATGAAGAAGGTATGAAGACCGCAGTTGATACGATCAACAAAGTATGCGATGTCCTTGAGCTTATGAGAAAATAAATTTATCTGATTTTTAAATTAAATATATCATTCGGGCTCCTAAAGCCCTTCTTTTTTTTAATTCCCACGATAAACCATATAAACAAATTGATACAATTTTATTACAGGGATATTTTATACCTTATATTTTATCCTTGAATTCAGTTTTAATTCAGGATTTGAATTATAGTTATGTGGGTGTAATTAATGGGAGAAAGATCAGATCAACCTAAAAAAGAAGTAAAAGAATTCGAACCGCCAGAGGATTTTGCAGCAAATGCCACGGTAAATGATCCGGATATTTATAGAAGAGCCGAAGAAGACCCTGAAGGTTTCTGGGAGGAAAATGCCAAAGAACTGAAATGGTACCGTGAATGGGACAGAGTATTGAAATGGGAACCACCCCATTCTGAATGGTTCATTGGTGGCAAGATCAATGCATGTTACAATTGCCTTGACACAAATCTTGAAAAACGCGCCGATAAAACTGCCCTAATATGGGAAGCTGAGAACGGCGAAATTCGCAAATATACCTATAAAGAACTACTGGACGAAGTATGCCGTTTTGCCAATGTCCTTAAGGATTCCGGAATTAAAAAAGGGGACATTGTAACCATATATCTTCCAATGATACCGGAAGTTATCATTGCCATGCTTGCGTGTGCACGTATAGGAGCACCACATAGCGTTGTTTTTGCTGCTTTTTCAGGGGATTCACTTGCCACACGTATTGGAAACGCTAACAGCAGAGTACTGGTCACCTGTGATGGATATTCGCGCAGGGGAAAAGTGGTGGAGCAAAAGAACAAGGTTGACGATGGAATAAAGTCCTGTGGAATAATAGAAAAGGTCATAGTTGTCAGGCATCACGGGAACGACATTTCTATGAAAGAAGGAAGGGATGTCTGGTGGCATGAAGTTATGAAGGATTCGGATATCTCATGTGAACCCGAGATCATGGATTCTGAAGATATGCTCTTTTTGATGTATACCAGCGGAACCACAGGTAAGCCAAAGGGCATCGTACATGCTACCGGCGGTTATATGGTTGCCACATATACCACTACAAAGTTCGTATTCGACCTTAATGAAGATGATATATACTGGTGTACTGCGGACTGCGGATGGATCACCGGGCATTCTTACATAGTCTATGGTCCTCTTGCCAATGGTGCCACACTTGTGACCTATGAAGGAGCACCGGATTATCCTGACAAGGACAGGTACTGGGATATCATCGAAAGACACAAGGTTACGATACTTTACACAGCTCCTACGGCCATCAGGACATTCATGAAATGGGGATCTTCCTGGCCTGAGATGCATGATATCTCAACACTCAGGCTGATCGGTTCTGTGGGAGAGCCTATTAATCCCGGTGCATGGCTGTGGTATCATGAGAACATAGGACTTGGAAAATGTCCTGTGGTGGACACATGGTGGCAGACCGAGACAGGAATGATAATGATATCACCTCTGCCGGGAGTCACCACAACCAAACCCGGAAGTGCCACAATGCCTATGCCGGGAATCAAAGCTGCTGTTCTGGATGAAAAAGGTAATGAAACTGCCCCCGGAGAGGATGGTTACCTGGCGATCCTTAACCCATGGCCAAGCATGGTCCGGACTGTGTTCGGAAACGAGGAACGTTTCATTGAAACCTACTGGAGCAAGTGGGACTACAAGACCTATTTTGCAGGTGACGGAGCAAAAAGGGACGATGACGGTTATTTCTGGATAATAGGACGTGTTGATGATGTTATCAAGGTTTCCGGTCATCGTATCGGAAGTGCGGAATTTGAAAGTATAATGGTGTCACACCCGTCTGTTGCCGAAGCCGGTGTAGTGGGAAAGGAAGACGAACTAAAGGGCGAAGTGATATACTGTTACGTTACCCTCAGATCCGGTACCGAGGAAAGTGATGATCTTAAGAGAGAACTCAGATCATACGCAGAAAAGAACATAGGACCTTTCGCACGCCCGAAGCTAATAATATTCTCAGACGATCTTCCGAAAACGAGAAGTGGTAAGATCATGAGAAGAGTACTGAAATCAATTGCCAATAATAAGGATCCCGGAGACCTGACCACCTTGCAGGATCCGGATGTGGTTGAAGTGCTAAAAGAAAGAACAAGAACTCTGGAATCTGCATAAAAAAGGGAAACAGGAAATGGAGATAACATGATCTCCGTTTGCTCTTCCATTATTTTTAACTTTCGATCTCAAGACCGATACTCTCTGCAATGGCAGGAATATCAAGATTCTTTTTCAGAAGCTCAACAACTCTGTCCAGTTTCACCTG
>JAASSR010000004.1 GCA_021767785.1 Methanolobus sp. | reverse complement strand
CTTACAGTTACAGACGGCAGCCTTTCCGGTGTTAATTCCTCTTCTGTGATGGTTAATGCTTCAGGCCTTAACAGTTCACTTGGATGGGAAGTCTTTGATCCGGCAGGTGGCGACAATTACACACTGTCTGCAATTGTCAATAATTCCAGTTCAGGTACAGTCAATTTACCTGTGAAAGCGGCTGACAATGCAAGCAATTGGAATATGGGCGGTTCCATATCTGTGGAGATCGACAATGTCGGACCGGAAGTTGTTGCTGTATCACCAACTGGATCGCAGTGGTTTACGGATGGAGATACACTGGATCTTAATGCATCCATCATTGACAGTGGTGCAGGTGTGAAGAATGCTACAGTTGATGTTTCAGATGCAACTGCATCATTAATGGCAATTCTAAGTCATGCTGGAAATGATCACTGGACTAACGATTCACTCACTATAAGCGGAACAGAAGGAACCAGCAATCTCACAGTTGTAACCTACGACAATGCAAGTAACGTAAATAATAGTGTCAATCTTACAATAAAGATAGACAACACCGAACCATCGATAGATGATTCCCAGACGGAGTATGTTACAGGCTACACTGCGGTTAATAACGGTTCCGTATTGACACTCAATGCCACAGTTTCTGATGCATTGTCGGGTGTATCAAGTGTTACATCCATTGAAAATGTGAGCAATATAAGTTCCTACGATTCGATCATTCTGGATCATGTCACTTCAACCGATTATTGGACAAATGACAGTGTGGCTATCTCAGGAAATGATGGCACTTATCTGCTCAATGTTACAGCAACGGATCAGGCAGGTAACATCAATGGTAGTGCTTCGGTGACATTTGAAGTTGTCATTGACAACACCGATCCGGTATTCAATAATCTGACACTGAGTACTGAAAATCCTGAATCATACGGAGAAAGTATAGAGGTCACTGTGAATGTATCTGATATTGGTAGTGGAATAAATAGCATTAAAGCTGCAGAAACCACTCTTGCAGATCAGGGAAATGATATATGGAAAGGAACAATATCTGCAGGGTACGGGACTAATACAGTCACTGTCATAGCAACAGATAATGCAAGCAATAGTGTTTCCAATATGAGCCTTTCCTACACAGGTCCTTCAGAACCAGATGACTCTGATTCCGACAGTAGCTCAGATGGAATGTCTTCAAAGACCCGTGAGGCTTTCCTTGAATCCAGAAATTCCTATGAAGGTGCAAATATTGTAAACCAGGAAACATCCGGAACAGTACTGAATAAGCCTGTAAAAATAGTTTCTGTGGAGCTCACCAGGACAGAGGTCACAGGTGTGGAAGTCCAATCTGATGTTGAAATAGAGAAAATGTCCGTATCTGTTCAGAAACTAGATTCCAAACCTGACAACATTCAGAAATCCGCACCAGGTGAAGTTCACAGTTACCTTAACATAGGGGTAAGTGATGTGGACTCTGAGAACATTAAAGGTGCAAGCATTACCTTTAAGGTCGAAAAGTCCTGGCTAGAAGACAATGGCATTGCAACAGACAATGTTGTACTCTCACATTATTCAGGTGAGGTATGGGAACAACTGGACACATCGGTTTCAGATGAAGATGGAGACTATGTGTACTATGTTGCAAATACTCCTGGATTCTCTACATTTGCAATAATTACCAGATCAACTGAAACAGAATCCCTTTCATCAGAAACAGCTGCAGGTTCTGGATCATCTGTTGAAGATTCCGTTTCTTCCGAACCCGCTGAAGAAGAAACGGCGACTGAAGAAGGAGACAACTCAATTCCGGGATTCGAACTGATATTCGCAGTTCTGGGAGTTTCTGCCGTGACAGGAATGTTAAGTAAAAAGAAAAGGAAATAATGGAGGCTAAAAACCTCCATTTTTATTTGTACTTGATCTTATTTTTCAAAAATAAAAATCTCTGTTTTTGTCACAGTTATATTCTGTTGAATTAATACTTTTTCATTTATCGATCATCAAGGGACCAGTATCTCATCAATAGCATGAATAATGCCGTTACTGCACTCAATATTACCTTCGACTATGTTCGCAGTATCTATCTTAATTCCGTTGTTAGCTTTTATTGTCAATTTATTTCCACCTATTGTTTTAAGTTCAGTAAGGCTTTCAAGGTCCTTAATGGAGTACTTCCCCTCTACAATATGGTAATTTATTATTTCCAGCAGGTACTCCTGATCTTCAAAGGATTCATCAATGACATCATCAGGAATTTGTTCGAACGCCGATTCAACAGGTGCAAAAATAGTATAAGGTCCTTCGTTACTGTATTTGTTGATTAGTTTGAGTTTTTCTGCTGCTTTTATGAGAGTCTTAAAAGAGCCTTTTTCTTTTGCTGTTGCGATAAGGTTTTTTGTATCTGTCATTTTCGTCCCTCTTTTTATCTTAACTATATTCTTTATTGTTCAAAAAAGATTTGAATAAGATCCGTTATCTGTAATCGGCTGTCAATCGAAACGGTTAATACAAAGCCTTTCTAACTTCCTTAAAGGTGATTATGCATAGCTCCGATAATTGAAGCAAAAGACCTTAAAAAATCATTCAAAGATCTTGTGGCTGTTGACAATATAAGTTTCAACATTGATGAAGGTGAAATGTTCGGTTTTTTAGGACCTAATGGAGCCGGCAAGACAACTACCATGAGGATGATACAATGTATTTCACCTGTAACAGAGGGTAAACTTGAAGTTATGGGCATGGACGTCAACACCCACCAGCGAGAAATAAAATCTTTTATGGGAGTTGTGCCCCAGGAAAATAACCTGGATATGGATTTTACAGTTTATGAGAATCTTCTGGTTTATTCCAGGTATTTTGACATTCCTAAAGAAAAAGCAGAAAAAAGAATAGAGGAGCTGCTTGATTTTGTCCATCTCCAGGAAAAAAGGAATGTGATGACAGAAAGCCTTTCAGGTGGAATGAAACGCAGGCTTGTGCTGGCAAGAGCTCTTGTGAACCGTCCTGAGATCCTGATACTTGACGAACCAACGGTCGGACTTGATCCCCAGGCCCGTCATTTGATATGGGACAAACTGCGCGGGCTTAAGAAACAGGGAGTGACCATAGTTCTGACCTCCCATTACCTTGATGAGGTAGAAAAGCTCTGTGACAGGCTGGTGGTAATGGATAATGGGAAGATACTGGTTGAAGGCAGTCCCACCGGTGTGATAGAAGAGTATATTGGCTCTGATATCATCGAAGCTGAACACAACTCCGAACTTATGGCATGTCTTGAGAAAAAGGAGGTCAATTACGAGGTGATCGGTGATCTTGTTCATATATATCCTGACAATTCCATGGAACTTTCTGAATACCTGCTCATGGAGTGTTCTCTTTCAAAGATTAGTGCAAGACCTGCAACACTTGAAGATGTATTCCTTAAACTCACTGGCAGGAGGTTAAGAGAATGAGAATTTCAGAGTATATTGGAATCCCTGAAGTAAGTTCCAGATCGATCAAGGTCTGGCAACGTAATAGGGATGTTTTCCTAAAGGACATTAAACTGAACTTCCTGCCTCCTTTCCTTGAGCCAATTCTTTATCTTCTGGCACTTGGTTTCGGGCTTGGTAAATTTGTTGAGAGCATTGACGGAGTTCCTTATGCAAGATTCATAGCTCCGGCGCTGATAGCCGTTTCGGTTATGTATGCATCCTTTTTTGAGTGCAGTTACGGATCATATGTAAGAATGTATTACCAGAAGACCTTCGATGCAATTGTTGCAACACCCCTGACAATAGAAGATGTAATAGCCGGAGAAATGTTATGGGGGGCCACACGCAGCATGATAAATGCAACAGTGATGATACCTGTTATCGGTCTTTTCGGACTGATCGATCTGAAATACTCGCTAATGATAATTCCGTTTGCATTTTTAGGAGGACTTCTTTTTGCCGCTATAGGAATGTGTTTTACGGCAATAACTCCCAATATTATGTCAATTAACTATCCGGTGTTATTGTTCATTACCCCGATGTTCCTTTTCAGCGGCACTTTTTTCCCTCTCAGCGCTCTTCCAGTAGCTATCCAGTATTTTGCAGTTGCTTTGTTGCCATTGACACATATAGTGAACGTTATAAGATCCCTTTCATATGGTATACTGAGCTCTTCAATTCTCTTTGATGTTACATGGGTTCTGCTTGTAAGTGGGATACTGATAGTACTTTCCATAAATCTGATGAGAAAAAGACTTGTTATCTGAAAACGGTATTATATGTAGCGATAGTTTCATAAAACAGATCATCAATTGGTGTAGCAATGAAAAAATATTTTTTCCTGACCTTATGTATTCTTTTTATTGCAATAATTGCAACAGGGTGCATAGATGAACTTGTGCCGGTTGGAGGAGAGGATACGGGGCAGGAAATGTCTGCTTATGAGTTTGAGGTTTTTCTGAACAATAGTTATGAGGATGGTGAGTTCATTCCAACTCATTCGTTCTATCTTTCAAATAACGGTTCTGTAAAAGTTGTTTCTATTATCGATAATCAGTCAATGGTAGACGTTATTCCGATGGAGGACCTTAGTACACAAAACAGTGAAGTTCTGAGCAATATTGTTATACTTGGCGACTTTGCAAGTAATACAGGTTCTGAACCACAAGACTTTGAAAGATTTACTTCCATGGAAAAAGCCTCCGAAATAAATCACACTCTCTCAGAGGAAGTTATACGCGGACAAAAGCACATATATATAGAATTTGAAGAACCGGTGACAGGTTATGTGGCTTACACCATGTCAATACCTGCAGGTCAGGATTTTATATACATAACAACACCACCTTCTGTGGTTCGTTTTATCCTTCCGGAAGGTTATACCACAGGTAATTCCCTTATTGGAAAAGTAAAACCTTCTCCTGATGAAGTATATTATGACACTTCAGGACGTGAAAACCTTGTTTGGTACAATGAACCGGAAGCATCCGGTTTCATGAGTCTTCTGGGAAGATATACACCTGCTGATGAAGAAGAAATAGAATCTCTTCCTGAGGTCATAAGTGTGAAGTATTATACAGAAAATGCTCCAAGGGATCTCGGGATAGCCGTGACAATACTTGGTATCATAGCTTTGTTCATTTTTGCCAGATACACTAAAGAAAGAAAAAGGCTGGAAAAGATACGTAATGATATAGAAGATAATGCTTCAATATCAAAAAGAAAGGGCAAGGATTGATACCAACACTCATGAAAGATAAAAAACCATGCCATCATAGCCCAGCGGATATTCTTTGACAGCTTCATCATGTGGCTTGAAGAAATGACTCAAGTGGGTGAATACTATTTCTTTTGCCTTGATTTCCCGTCCCAGATCCATTGCTTCTGTTGTGTTCATGTGTTTTTTAACCTCCACTGTCGGAGGTACGATGGCATCTGCTATCAGAAGGTCAGGTTCCATGATCAGATCAATGCTCTGTTGAGGAATGTCCCTCTGAGTATCCCCTGTAATGACAACTTTTGTATTTTCCTCCCGTATCATAACTCCCACTGATTTCTTTACAGGTGGATGTATTACTTCAAATAGTGTGAACTCAAGTCCTATAAGCTTGAAAGGTTCGTAAAGGTCCTTTTTATGTTTTTTAGGTCTGAGAAATTGCAGGTATTCAAGGATATATTCCAGTGTTTCGGGTAATCCGTAAACATCAACATTGTACTGAACCCTGTGAAACTCAGCAAAACCTGCAAAATGGTCGTAATGACCATGTGTCCAGATCACTCCGTCTATGTGCTTGGTTCCCGCTTTAAGTAACTGATATCTGAGGTCCGGTCCGCTGTCTATCAGCACCGTACCTTCTGAAGATTCCACAAGTATGGCAAATCTGGTCCTCTGGCTTTTACCTCCTTTCTGGGCATCACGGCATGTAGGACAATTACAGCCTATTACAGGTGTTCCGGTGGCGTCTCCTGTACCTAGAAGTGTGATCTTCATGAATTGGCCTTGAGTATCCTGTTATTCTTCGTATTCATTTGTCTTGATCACAGCTCTTTCATCAAAAGCCGCTACTGCATTGAGCATGTCTTTCTGTGTAAGTTCCGTTCTTTCGGTGATAAGGGCACTAAGTACTCCTTCACGAATAACCATTCTCAGATCCGAACCACTATATCCATGAGTCAGAGATGCTATTTCGGCTGTATCAAAGTCACCTTTGATCTCTTTTGTAACAATATCCAGTATTCTCTTGCGCATTTCTACATCAGGCAGGGGGAATTTCATTATTTCGTCAAAACGCCGCCATGCAGCTGAATCAAGCATTTTTGGATGGTTGGTCGCAGCCAGGAGGAGTACTCCGTCTGTTGTGAGGCTGATATTATCAATGGCCTTAAGTAGTGTGTTAACAGCTCTTTTGAGGGCAGCATGTTCATCAGATGAACGTGTTTTTGCGACAAAATCGAACTCGTCGACAAAAAGTATACATGGGCTTAGTTTTTTGGCAAGAGAGAAAACTCTGTCTATATTCTTTGCAGTTTCTCCGAGATACTGGTCGGTTATCATTGAAAGCCTGACCTCTACAAAGGGAATTGCAAGGTGCTCTGACATTGCCTTGGCAAGTGATGTTTTTCCAGTTCCGGGTGGTCCTACCATTAGGATCTTCCCTACATCATAAAGACCGATGTGCTTCAGATAATCCCTGTACTGAATAGCCTTGACTATCTTTTTTGTTTCCTCTTCCTGTTCAGGTGTGAGAACAAAATCCTTCATGGTCTGGATTATATCTTCGGGTGCACTGATCTGTGCCAGTTTGAGCATGTCAGCTCCACCTTCTTCTTTTTCAATTTCGGCGATAAGGGATTCTATCCATTCTCTGTCAACTTCTTTTGGCCTGACCTTCGATTTTGCGCTTTTATAGTCCGCACCCTCTGTTTTCTGTTTCTCAAAATAGAATGCAAGAACAGGGTTCTGTGAGATACGGTCACGTTCTTCATCTTTTTTCTGGAACCATTCTGCGCTTATCTCAAGAGCTGTAAGCTTTGCGGAAAATTCCTTGTCATCAATGTCGATGAAAGGTAATGATCTTAATTTGCTATCGATACTTTCAGGGCCGAAAATCTTTTCGATATCTTTGACCGTAACCCTGATAGGCTTTGGAACTGTTTTATGGTCCCTGCTCCAGTAAAACTTGCGTATATATTTAGGGAGGTCACTTACATCCATTTCCGGATATTTATTATATATTTGCGCTGTGAGAAGCAGTTCCACAATATCGAGGGTTGTATTTGACATATTCATACCTGATCAATTGTCTTTTGATGAGAATTTTTCTGGCTGGAATAAATTACTAAGACGTTCTATATTACACACCTTTTTAGATATATTTTTTGTATACTTTTATAAAATATTATTCATGTTGTTTTCTAAGCGGAGAATTATGTTTTTAGCAATAAACCAATCAGACTGTCCTTATCAATCCATCAAAGGGAGAATATATCTCTCCGGCCTGTGTTAATTTTGTCAGTATTTTGTCAAATTCCACTTCATCGATATCCAGTTCAGCAGCGGCCTTTTTCAAAGAATCATATTTCATACAATTATCGTTTTCCTGAAGTATTGTGAGTATAAGTTCATCAGTCTTCCTTTTTTTGCGAACTTTTCTATTATCTATCAGGCAGGCTGATTTTTCATTGATTTCATTACCAAAGACCTGAAAATCGTTAATACCGTTGTTTTTTTTTCTTTTTTCTGTAATCTGTGCCTGGATCTGGGTCCTTACTGATATTACTTCTTCAAGATTCCCTGATTCAAAGAAGACGCGCAGTTTTTTTGAGTTCAGATTTGCATTACATTTCTGGCAACGAGTGGTCTTTGAGATACCGAGCTCAATGATCTGTGCATGCTGCCTGCATTTAGTGCATATAACTACTCCGTATGGCATCAGGAACTTTTTAGTATGTATCATATAAATAATAAGCTTTAAAGAACAGTTCCGGAGTCAAAGAAGCTTAAAACGAATATTATGATCATCAGAAGAGCAGTTATGTCGGATATCCCTGAAATCATGGAGATAGAAAAATCTTCATTTGATGTTCCCTGGCCTGATTTTCTTTTCACGGCGCACATAACCAATCCCGGATTTCTTGTCTATGAGGATGAGAAGATACTGGGTTATGTGATTATAGGCTCCACAGAAGACAAAAGAAAAGCTCATCTTCAGAGCATTGCTGTTCACAGGGATTACAGGCGGCGGGGAATTGCCAGCAAGTTGCTTGAATGGAGTGCTGACCTTGTGAAGTTATATGGATTCAATATAATTGTTTTGGAAGTGCGGGAAAAAAACGAGGCTGCCAGGCTTTTCTATTCCATGAACGGTTTTGAGACAGAAGGGAGGATAGAAAATTATTATTTAGATGATAATGCCATTATTATGTCCAGAAATATATGAGAAGTATATTATAGAATGAAACTGTATGATCATTTTCCAAATCTTCTCTGGCGTTTCTGAAAATCCCTTATTATCCTTATTATATCTATTTTACGGATACTATGCCAGTTTACATCTGTGAAATAGTATTCCGAGTAAATAGACTGCCATATCAAAAAATCGGAAAGATGTTTCCCTCCTGAACGGATGAACAGGTCGGGTTCGTGTTTTACCGTGAGACGTGATTCTATATCGATTTCGTGTATGTCCGATGGCTCTGTAATTCCTTCTTTGACATTTTGAAGTATTGATCTCACAGCTTTTGTAACTTCCTTACGGCCTCCGAAACCCACTGATACATAGGCGTGAAAATCTTTTCCTTCTCTTTTAGAGTAAAGTTCACCATTTTCTCCGAATATTTCATATCCTATATTTTTTGGTTTTCTTGAAAGTGAATCGGTGATTTTAACTCTTAGTTTTTCTATCATCTGGGATTTGAGTTTATCTTCGGTATCAAGAACATCGATATATATACTTGTGATCTTTATTCCTAACTGTGTGCACCAGGATATGTAATCACTGAACTTTTTGAAACCTCCGGTTTGAAGCAGATCTGTCTCTGAAAGTACCAGAGACATATGTTCAGGTATCGGGTACTTTGAGATCTTGCGAAGCATATGTTTCTCATAGAGGGAGGTTACGAAGTTCATGTCTGGTCGCAGTTATTTTACTTTGCTGTAGAAACTATTTTTACCACGTCACCATCGTTGAGTTCATGTTTCTCCCCAAGGCGCATCTTTGTTTTTGCATCCACTGCATAGAGGAAATGTTCACCTATGTCCGAATGTATCTTGTAGGCAAGGTCATGCGCACTGGATCCTTTTTTCATAAGAAAGGCATCAGGGAGCATTCTTCCGTTCTTGTCGGTCCACTTGCCTTCATCTTCTACGGGGTAGACGATTATGAGGTCAAGAAGCCTGAAAACCGCACTATTGATACATTCCTGTATTCCGCTCCCGTTCATTTTCTTTATGAGTGTCCTTATCTTTTCAAGTCCTTTTTTCTGTGCAGGACTGAGTTCTTCTGTAAGGACGTTGAAATCATTATCTCCGGGTTCGTATGATATGACTTTGCTCTTTGAAGCAGATCTGAGTGCAAGTTCTGCGGCTGCACTGGTGGGTACTGCGATCTGGTCGAGTGCCTGAAGATCGCTGATATTCTCCGGTGGTGCAATATCTGCTTTGTTGGCTGCGATTATCATGGGCTTGCTTAAGGTCCGGATTGCATCACAGAGTCTGATAAGATCGTCATCTGTCCATTTGGTGTGATTTCCTCTGTCAAGTTTACAGTCGTTAAGAGCACGATTGACATGTACTTCATCCACGCCTGCACCGGCAAGCTGTTCGGCCAGTATCTCTTCTATCTTGAGCCCTTCTGCCTGTATCTTGCGTGCAAGCCTTTCCCAGTTACGTTTAAGGATACTGTGCATCCACATGGTAAGCTCGCGGTTAAGAAAATCAATGTCCTCCAGAGGGTCATGATCTCCAACATCCACCGGATTACCTTCGACATCGGTGGCACCTGAGGCATCGATCACATGAATGATTGCATGTGCCTGCCTGAGCTCGTCCAGAAAGGTGTTACCAAGCCCTCGTCCCTGGTGTGCATCGGGTACAAGTCCTGCAACGTCTATGAGTTCTATTGGAACGTAACGTATACCGTCTGAACAGTTTCCGCAACGTTTGTCACGCTCTAAGCAGGGGCACTTCGCCCTTACATATGTTACTCCTTTGTTGGCATGAATTGTTGTGAAAGGATAATTGGCAATGTCCACGTCTGCCATGGTGGCTGCCTTGAAAAATGTGGATTTGCCTGCATTTGGTTTCCCTGCAAGTCCTATTGTCATCGACATGCTTAGTAATCATTCTGGCAGCATTTAACTTTTATTGATTGTGGACATATTCATGATAAGGAATCACGTCAGAAAACACAATCCTCAACCAATAATCTTTATATGTCAGAAGGACATTAGAGCATGAACCCCAATGTCCCGGTAGGGTAGCGGATATCCTTGAGGCCTGCGGAGCCTTAGACCCGAGTTCGAGTCTCGGTCGGGACGCTTTTCTCTTATTTTCATACTCTTTTGAGTTGAGAGTTTATAATTTTCCGAAAGTATTTAAAAACGAAGAATAAGTCGATTCCTCTGGTATACAGAACAAAATAAAAAAAAGAGAGACTCGGTAATTAAAAGAGTCTTTTAAATGTTATTCAGAATCTCAGTTCTTTCTTCCAAAGAAGAATGCAAGTCCTATTATGGCGATCATTGGTAGAGCAATTGTTGGGAATTCAGGAATTTCTGAGGTTTTCCTTTCATCCTCGGTAACAGGACAGGATGAGGTAATGGCACCCACTGATTCAACATCGGACCCTTCCCAACTTGCGGATGTTGGCGTACCGTTAAGGTCTACTATCTTAACATATGGATAGTTTTCTCCCTGAACTACGCCCGGTACAGAGTCGATGTCGAACAGTCTGTTGTTACTTCCGCTTGAAACTCCTACCTCGATCCAGTTCACACCATCAGTACTTATGAAGACCGTAGATGTTTCACCAGACTGGCCACCTTCTCTTACACAGAGGTCAGGATTGGAATCTCCTGATGTTGTCAGGCAATTGTCGGTAAATTTTAAAACAATATATCCATTTGTACCAAGACTAACATCGGAATTATCCGGAGTACCTAATGCATCATTTGGATTCCCACCAGATGCACCACCTACGAGATTATAGGATACTATCTCATCTGCAAAAGATACATCACCGTAGGGGAAATTGACTCCATAATAACTAGAGGCTGCATCTGCAGATGCAGGATTGATTAGCAGCAGTCCAAAGATCAACATTGTCGTAACTATAAGAATAGATGTTTTTTTCATATCAATTACCACCAAATGCCACAAAATCGTTATTACATATAAAAATTCCTAAATGATATTATTATATAAGTGGTTCGATTTATCAACAGATAGTTATGATATCTTCCCATATCTATAATCTATACTCTATATATTCCACAATACATTCCCTGGTTCAAACTTATATATTTTCAAATCAATATTAATATGCAAGGGAAAATTCCTGTGTGCGGCTGAAGATACGTTCTAACAGTACGAGAAACATGGATGCAATAACCTTTGACGGCTCATGCACTCCTAATCCGGGTGGATGCATGGGGTTGGGTTGGGTTGTGACCTTGCAGAACAACTCATTTTCAATACTCGGAAACGACCGGCTTGAAAAAGACACCAGTAATAATGCTCTTTTTGCGGAATATCTTGCTCTTAAGAAAGGCATGCTCGAATATGTCAGGGCTCAAGGGCAGGGTCCTCTGACTGTGATGGGAGACAGTCAGGCTGTGATCTACCAGATGCGGGGCATCTATCCTGTAGCTGATGAGGATGTAGAGATCATTTACAGGGACATAGTTAATATAATCAGAGAGCATGAACTTGATATCCATTTCAGATGGATTCCAAGGATGCAGAACAAGAGGGCTGACAAGCTCTCAAAGACAAAAAGTAAGGTACGAATTCTCTATCCTGATGACCGGGATTTTATAATTGAACTGAGAAATTCTCCTGCTGTCGGGAAACTGAGAAAGAAAATCGCTGTAATGAATTCCACTCCTTTTCCCTCAAATGCTATGTATAAGCGTCTTCACCCATCTTGCAAAGATGCATTATCGGAAAAAGAACTTTTCGATCTTCAGATGATGGCAGGGGAAAAAGCTTCAAAAATTGTTGCAGATGTATTTCAGGGTAAACGGGAAAGAAATAAGCATCATCAGTCACAGGCTTTAAGATGGATGCTCAGAGGTCTGGCTATTGATCTCTCGATCAAAAAGGTAAAATTCGATATACTAAGCAGGAAGCAATCCGGTAACAAGAAAACTTCAAAAAGAAGAATAAAAAAACAGAAGTCTAAAAATAAAAAAAGATCTCATGGCAGAGGTGCAAAATATTATCTTAACAGGCGGGCCCTTGCCTTCTGATTCCTCTGTTTTCTTTTTTGATTGTATTGATTTATTTGTGCCACATTTTCTTTTTAATATAGTATCAATAAGATACTCATTTAACGCTGTTAAGTCGTTAATTTTTGGCAGTTCCACCTCTAACTTAAATAAGGGCACTTTGAGACCTTATTAGGTACTAAGGCTGGATTTATTTAAAAAAAGGGGTAAAACATGAAACACAATTGTTATATTGGGTTTTGTTGTTTGATGGCTTGTATTTTGGCTCTTTCCTTTTCGTCCTCTGCCGCGTATCTGAATCACTCTTTCCTTACGGGTCCTTATGAGGACGGACCGGATTTGACTGCAGAGTGTATCTCGTGTCACTCTCAACAAGCTGCAGACATGCTGAACTCAACTCATTGGCTCTGGACAACATGTTCGGAGTGCGGTTGTGAAGAAGAAAGGTTAGAAGGGCTTGGTAAAAGGACAGTAATAAACAATTTCTGTGTAGCCATTGCTTCAAACGAGCCACGTTGTACTTCCTGTCATACAGGATATGGCTGGGAAGATAACACTTTTGACTTCACCAATGAATCGAATATAGACTGTGTTGTCTGTCATGAGACTACAGGTACCTATAAGAAAATACCCACAGGTGCAGGAGCTGTTGATCCTTCTGTGGACCTTGTAGCCGTAGCCCAGAGTGTTGGCAGTCCTTCACGTGAAACCTGCGGAGGTAACTGTCACTTCTTTGGTGGTGGCGGAGACAACGTAAAACATGGTGATATGTCATCTGCATTACTGGATCCTTCCAGAGAGCTTGACGTTCACATGGGAGGCATGGATTTCGACTGTCAGAACTGTCACAAGACAACAGCACATAATGTAGCCGGCCGCTTTGCAGGTGTTCCCGGCTCAGAATGCAGGGTAGAATGCTCCGACTGTCATGGTGACACACCACACCAGGGTGTTTTCAAGGAAAGGCTTGATGGCCATTCTGATACAATAGCCTGCCAGACCTGTCACATTCCGGAATTCGCCCGTGAGGTACCAACAAAGATGTACTGGGATTGGTCAAAAGCAGGACAGGATATTGATCCGATACCAACGGACGAATATGGAAAAGAAACTTACAACAAAAAGAAAGGAGAATTCATCTGGGAAAAGAATGTCACTCCTACCTATGCCTGGTTCAACGGAAGTTTTGACAAATATTTCCTGGGAGATGAGATTGAGCCCGAAGGAGTTACAGTTTTGAGCTCTCCGCTTGGAGAACGCTACGATCCGGATTCAAAGATCTATCCTTTCAAGATTCACCTTGCAAAACAGATCAGTGATGCACAATACAACTACCTTATCATCCCTGACCTGTTTGGAGGAGAGAACTCTTACTGGGCAACCTATGACTGGGACAAGGCATCCAGTGCAGGAATGGAATATGTGGACATGCCTTACAGTGGCCAATATGAATTTGTTGAAACTGCATTGTATGAAAGCATAAATCACGAGGTTGCGCCGAAAGAAGGTGCTCTTCAATGTAAGGAATGCCACCTTGATGACGGTGCCATGGATTTTGCGGCACTTGGTTATGAAGGCGATCCGATGATCGTTGGCGAGAGATTCATGACAGAAGAGGAAAAAGAAGAGATCGAATCAATGAACGGTGTTTCAGATGAAGCAGAAACTGAAACATCTCAGGCTACACCTGGATTTGAGTTGTTCATTGGAACGATTTGCCTCCTTGCTGCGTTGCTGATATCAAAGCGTAAATGAGGTAATTCTCTGTTGGTGTGATTTTTCACACCTTCTATTTCTATTTTTGAACTTTCAATTTCAGTTAGTCATAAGCAACAAAGCGATAAAAGCGATAATTCCCAGCAGAAAGATGCTACTCAGTGCTATAAGAATCTTTTTTCTTTGAGCTTCTTCTTCAGGTGTCATTTTTAAAGGCTCAGGATTATATCTTTTTTCAAGGTATAATCCGATTCCAGCTCCAAGAGCTATACCTATTGCTGGTCCAACGGATATCATTCCTGAAAGAAGTCCGATCGGAATTCCAAGTGGAAGACCTATTATCATGCCCATTGCGATAAAATGTCCTTTTGGATATCTTTTTTTCTGCATAGCATAAGGTCAATGCCCGAATGTATAAAAACCTGACAGTTTATTTTGCTTTATGAGAGAGTTTTTTACTTTATGAGAGAGTTGTTCTTCGTTTTAAGGGTGTTATGGGTCAATATTTTTAATTACGGCTTATTTGAACGATGTGTCAAAACAGACTAATGAAGCTGGATTGACATCAATTTAATTATGTTGTCACAATGTGTTGGAATCCTCAAATATTCAACTATTAATTTTCTTTTTATACCTATATTCTATATCTATATATAGAAATCCGTAACAGAATATTTTTATATAATAAAATGTGATATATTTAATATAAAAATCAATCTAATATTGAGGGTAATTTGTGGAAAAGCAAGATGTACAAAAATTTGATGATTTCAGAGAAATGTTCTGCAGATATATGGAAACTGAAGATCTTTCTGAGCAGGAATTTGAACTCAGATGCAACATGATAAATTTTGTCAAAAGCGCCTGTATGCAGACATTAGTTTCCTATTGAATTTTTAAAGCTTATATTCCGTTAATGGTTCATTCCTATAAACGGCAACTATCTTTTCCTTTTTATACATATCTGCTATTTTTCAAATTATATTAGCAACTGACATTGCTTATGTATATATTAAAAAAAGAATAGATGTTAATCTTTTTAGGATATCTTCATTTCTTTCCCACAGCAGTTTAGTTTGATCTCGCATTCATCTCCACAATCGCTTTTACATTCACTTACAACTTCAAAGGTTATTCCACACTCTTCACAGGTTATTTGCTGACCTTTCTTAAGAATACTGCATGCGTTCGCCATTTATAAACTCCCACTTTAATTGTGAACAGATGTTTTTCTGTTCCATAAATAATCTCGTTTTATTCTTTTATAAATGTATCTCAGTAGCGCTTTGATAAAGTTCCGGTTTCTGATTTATTCTGCATGAGCAATGTTTATTTGCATAAAAGGTACTTTTAAGTATGGGTTTATTGTCCCGGGTGTAAAGAATTATGCATGAAATCAACATATACACAGAGAAAATAGGTAAGAATACTTTTAAGTCATCTGACATTCCACTTCTTTTGAAAGTATTGCGCCAGGATGCAAAGGCCGGTAATATTGAATTGTCCAGGGAGGATATTCATCTGTTCCAGGTCTATATGTTTTCCCTTCAGCAACTGGAACTTTCTTCGGGGGGTGCTTCAAAAAATGTGCATGAGGGTGACTGGAGGGATACTGTCGATGATCTCTCTGTTCTAAGGAAAGTAATTGATGAAATGGAAAACCAAAAAATAATAACAAACATTGCATGGAATGCCGGTGGCATGGCTATTTTTGATATACCTGATAAAGAAAGCTACAGGACTTATATTTATAGTTTGATACTGGGACATCTGAAGAAGCTGTATGAGGAAAAGTAACATCTTTATTTTTAATTTTCTGATGAAATACATTTAAGTTATTATTTCTGCTGCTGGCAGATAAATTTTTTAAGTTAAATACTTGAACTGTTCTTCAGTTAGTTTTATATAGAACTGCTTGCATTTAGATTGAGCAGTACGATTTAAGTACTCAAATTAGACTGGTATTCACTTCTATCTATTATAGAACGTTATGATCATCAGGAGGTTTAAAATTGGCAGGACAGCCTATGTACGCTTTAGGTAACAGACGCAACAGATCCCGTACCAGGGATGCTCAGAGCATTAACATTCTTGCAGGCAAAGCCGTTGCAAAGGCAGTACGGACCACTTTGGGTCCGAAAGGTA
Organism: Methanolobus sp.; assembly: GCA_021767785.1. Classification (GTDB taxonomy): domain Archaea; phylum Halobacteriota; class Methanosarcinia; order Methanosarcinales; family Methanosarcinaceae; genus Methanolobus. The sequence goes on along the minus strand of JAASSR010000004.1, from coordinate 46,443 downwards.
TGGACAAGATGCTTGTAGACAGTCTCGGGGACATAGTTATCACTAACGATGGTGCTACTATCCTCAGGGAAATGGACATTGAACACCCGGCAGCAAAGATGGTGGTCGAGGTTTCAAAAACACAGGACGATGAAGTAGGAGACGGTACTACAACAGCAGCCGTGCTTACAGGAGAACTTCTTACAAAAGCAGAAGAGCTCATCGAAAAAGGTGTTCACCCAACTATCATTGCAACCGGTTACAGGCATGCAGCAAAGAAAGCTGTTGACATCTTAAAGACAATTACCATTGATGTGTCTCCAGATGACAGGGAAACTCTGATGAAACTGGCAAAGACCGCTCTCACTGGCAAAGCTGCAGGAGAGTACAAGGATTTCCTTGCAGAAACTGCTCTTGATGCAGTGCTTTCAGTTGCCGAAAAAACCGATGACGGTATCACAGTGGATGTTGATGATATCACTATCGAGAAACGTGAAGGCGGAAGTATTCTTGACACGGAACTTGTTAAAGGTCTGATAATCGACAAAGAAAGAGTAAGACCGAACATGCCTAAAAAAATCGAGAATGCAAAGATCCTCCTTGCAAGCTTTGGTATTGAGTTCCAGAAGATCGAAAAAGAAGCAGAGATCAAGATCACTTCACCTGATCAGATGAACCTTTTCGTTGAACAGGAAGAAAGAATGGTCAAGGAAATGGTTGACAAGATCGTTGCAAGTGGTGCTAACGTAGTATTCTGCCAGAAGGCAATCGATGACCTTGCTCAGTACTATCTTGAAAAAGCCGGTGTTTATGCCTGCAGAAGGATCACAAAGAGCGATCTTCAGAAACTTTCAAAGGCAACCGGAGCTACCCTGTTCCAGGATGTAACAGATATCAGAGCAGAGGATCTTGGTGCTGCAGATGTCGTAGAGGAAAAGGACCTTCACGGTTCAAAGATGACATTCCTCCTTGGCTGCAAAGAAGAGAAGACTTCATCTGTAATTCTGCACGGAGGCACTACACATATCGTTGACAGTCTCAAACGTGCAATGAACGATGCACTCTGTGTTATCGGTGTAGCGCTGGAAGATGGGAATATTGTTGCAGGTGGGGGATCTCCGGAGATCGAACTTGCACTAAGGCTCAGGGACTATGCAGGAACGCTTCAGGGCAGGGAACAACTTGCTGTTGGCAAATTTGCAGAAGCACTTGAGATAATTCCTCAGACCCTTGCAGAGAACGCAGGTCTCGATCCGATAGACAAGCTTATAGATCTTCGTTCGCAACATGAGCAGGGCAATAAGAACATGGGTCTTGATGTTTACACCGGTAAGGTTGTTGACATGTACGAGAGCAATGTTCTTGAACCATTAAGAATAAAGACCCAGGCAATTAATGCAGCAACAGAAGCAACGGTTATGATTCTGAGGATCGATGATGTTGTGGCTGCAAGCAGCAAGAATGGCGCAATGCCACCTGGAATGCCACAGCCTGATATGGATATGTAACACTTTTTCATGCAGGTCTTCCTGCATTCAATTTTTTTTACTTGTTTGTCTTTTCTCTTTACTTTCAATGGCTATTTTTCATCTAAACTTAATTGCATAAGAATTATATATTCTGTAAACCATTGTCATTAGATATGGTTGACAATAGGGATTTTCATAATGGTAATATCAGAAAAATGGTATTTGCATCTTTTTTTGCATCCATGATGGCAGTTGGTGCTTATATAGACATACCTGTTCCACTAAGCCCTGTGCCGATAACTTTACAGACGCTTTTCGTATTGATGGCAGGAGCAATGCTTGGAGCAAGATGGGGAACAATAAGTGTAATTGTCTATTTACTTCTGGGAATTTCAGGGCTTCCTGTGTTCTCAGGAGGAAGTTCCGGATTGGGTATGATCTTCGGACCTACCGGTGGTTTTCTTATAGGATTTGTTTTCGGTGCATTTATAATAGGTTATTTATGCGATAATTATGGTACTAAAAGAATTCATTTAAATATTTTATTTATGCTTGCGGGACTCTTGGTAATTTATGTTTTCGGAATCCTGCAACTGATGAGTGTCGCAAATCTGACCCTTTCGGAAGCTCTGATCCTGGGAATGATACCTTATATGCCAGGAGCTGTCCTGAAACTTATTGTTTCAGCGCTAATCGCATCCAGATACTCTATCTGAGAGGCTAATATGATAAAGATCACTAATCTTAGTTACAGGTATCCTGATGGTACACTGGCATTGAATTCAGTAAATCTTGATATTAAAAAAGGTGAGTTTGTTGTCATAGCCGGAAAGAACGGTTGTGGTAAATCCACTCTTCTTCGTAGCATCAATGGTCTTATCCTTCCGTCTGAAGGTTCTGTGGCTGTAAACGGAATGTACACATCCGATCGATCAAGAGTGATGGATATACGCCGGATGGCAGGTATGATATTTCAGAATCCTGAATCACAGTTCATAGGTATGACTGTGGAGGAGGATGTTGCGTTCGGACCGGAGAATCTGAGCCTGTCCACAGAAGAGATACATAAGCTTGTGGAAAAGTCACTTAGGGCCGTAGAAATGCATGAATTTCGTGATCATACCCCGCGAATATTAAGTGGAGGACAAAAACAAAAGATAGCACTTGCTTCAGTACTTGCCATGGAACCCGGAATAATACTTCTCGATGAAGTAACTACGATGCTGGATCCCGATTCCAGAAATGAGATACTCTCTCTGGTAAAAAGACTTCATGAGAATGGAACCACCATTGTGTATGTAACTCATTTGCTTGAAGAACTTGTTCATGCAGACCGTCTTGTTGTGATGGAGGAGGGCCGTATAATGCATGATGGAGATCCACGGACTATATTGAGTCAGGCGAAAGTAACAACTTTTGGTTTTAATCTTCCTCCGATAATCGAACTTTCCAGGAAACTCAGGGACTCAGGCATAATTGACCGGACAACTTTTCCTCTTTCAAAGGATGAACTCATGGAGGCTCTATGTCAATTGAAGTAAAGGATCTTAACCATTTTTACAACAAGGGCACTTCGCTTGAAAAACATGCACTTGATGACGTAAACTTTGTCATAGATAAAGGTGAGTTCGTTCTTATAGGAGGTGAAGTGGGCTCAGGCAAATCCACCCTGGTCCGGCATTTCAACGGTCTTCTTAAACCGGATTCCGGCTCGGTGAAAATAAACGATATAGATGCCGGTGATAAGAAGGTCAGATCGCATCTGGGTCTGTTAATGCAAAATCCCCAAAAGCAACTTTTCGGAAGAACCGTTTTTGAGGACATTTCTTTCGGGCCTTCAAACTTCGGGTCAAAAGGTGAGGCTCTTAAAAAGCGGGTTGTGGATGCTCTGGACCTTGTAGGTTTAGGGCCGGAATATACAGAAATTTCACCTTTTTCGTTAAGTGGGGGACAGATGAGACTTGTAGCACTTGCAGGTATTCTGGCAATGGAGCCTGAATATCTTGTTCTGGATGAACCTACATCTGGCCTTGATCCGGAAAACAGATATTCACTTCTTTCAACATTAAAAGGGCTCCATTGCTCAGGACTATCTGTCGTAGTTGTTTCACATCAGGTAGATGAAATTCTACCTCTTGCAGATAAAGTTATTCTTCTTAAAAAAGGAAGATTGGCTTTTGTCGGAACCCCGGAAGAGTATTTAAGCTCGGTTTCATCTCCGTTGCCCGAGATAACTTCTTTTATGAAGCTTCTCAACCAGGCAGGTTTTGATGTCCGTGATAACATTTACTCAGTTGATGATGCTTTTCAGGAGATTGTCAGATCACTGAAGATAGTGGAGGTAGAACAGAATGAATGATCTCTTCTTTTCCTTCATTCCGGGTAATTCGATATTACATCGTCTGGATCCAAGAACAAAGATCATTGGTCTTATGATTGTAAGTATCTGTATCCTGCAGATAAGTTCTTTTTCAGGAATGGCCTTAGTAACTCTTATTTTTGCAGCTTTTGTATTTGCATGCAAACTCCCTTTAATGCATTTTGTACGCTCGGTCCGTCCCATGATTATTTTCTTCCTTCTCATATTCCTGATGCAGCTTTTTTTCACTGAAGGCACACCTCTTTTCAGTCTGAGTTTGGTAACCGTAAGTTATGAGGGTCTAATTCTGGGTACGATCCTCACATTGAGGTTCGTGTTCCTGTTAATATTTGCTGCTTTACTCACAGCCACGACATCACCTTCAGGGATTACAGCAGGTATTGAAAGGCTGCTTCGTCATTTTCCTCTTCGTCACGCAGGAATATCTTCTCATGATATTGCAATGATGATGTCACTTTCCATTTATTTTGTTCCTATGCTTTATGATAATTTTAAGAATTTAAGGGATGCCCAGTTTTCCAGAGGTCTGGACATCAGAAAAGAACCATTAAAAGCTATACTATCACTTTCTGTTCCGCTTATAGGCATGTCCGTACGTGCCGTTGATGATGTGGCCATGGCAATGGAAAGTCGTTGTTACCAGAGTACGGGGAGAAGTTCTATGCATGTGCTGGAATTCGGCAGATATGATCATCTTTTTATTTTGTTGTATTTTTTTGTGGTAGTTTTATGCCTTATCTTTTGATCTACGGATAAATTGATATATGAACATGTGTTCATGTATGCATGGAAATGAGCGAACATATTTGTTCAGATGATATAGTCATCGCTAAAAAAATTAAAGAATTGCCTTCTGATGATTCCATCTCTCACATGTCACATACTTTCAATGCTCTTCAGTGCACCACCCGCCTGAAGATATTGTTCCTTCTCTTACAGGGAGAAATGTGTGTGAAAGAGATAAAGGATGCACTTGGAATATCCCAGTCCTCAATATCCCACAGTCTGCGCAATCTAAGACAACTTGATCTTGTAAGGGTCAAAAAAGAAGGCAGATTCGCAGTATATTATGTGGCTGACGAACATGTTGAAATGCTGATGTCTATGTGCAGGGAACATGTGGAGGAGAATAAATAATGGGATTAAATGAATCTCTATTTTCAATAACCAAAGGAGTTCTCCTTGAATCATGGTACCTCTTTGAAGAGGCAGCACCTTATCTTTTCCTGGGATTTACGGTCGCAGGCCTTCTTCATGCACTTGTTCCGGATGATAAAATACTGAAATACCTCGGCAAGTCAGCAGGTAAGTTCAGATCCGCTTTCAATGCATCACTTCTTGGTATTCCTTTGCCTCTATGTTCTTGTGGTGTGGTTCCAACTGCACTTTCACTTAAAAACAGAGGAGCCACCAAAGGTGCCACCCTATCATTTATGATATCAACACCTGAAACAGGAGTTGATTCCATTGCCATCACATACGCACTACTGGATCCCATCATGACTGTTTTCAGACCCATAGCCAGTATGACGACCGCATTGTTCACCGGTATCGCAGAAAACATTCTGGGTGAAAAAAGAGACCAAGTAAAAAAGAAGGAATCCATTGTTATGATGCAACCAATGGCAGACTGCAGTGATTCATCCTGTTCCTGCAATGCAACTTCCTCTCCTGAAGAGGATACTTCAATGAAAAAGAAGGTAAAAGGAGCCTTTAAATATTCTTTTATTGAACTACTCGGAGATATATCCTGGTGGTTAATGGTCGGTATTTTGCTTGCAGGCATAATATCCTATGTGATACCTGACGAAATGGTCGGTGATTATCTTGGAGGTGGTCTTTTCTCAATGATCCTGATGCTTGTGGTGGGTATTCCATTGTATATCTGTGCAACCGCTTCCACACCACTGGCTGCTGCTCTTGTTGCAAAGGGCATGAGTCCCGGAACTGCATTTGTTTTCCTGCTTGCAGGACCGGCTACAAATGCTGCAACCATCACAATGGTCACAAAGTTCCTTGGAAGAAAGAGTGCCACACTCTATCTCGGAATGATAGCAATATGTTCATTGGCCTTCGGTCTGCTTCTTGATCTCATATATATAAGACTGGGTATTGATGTCAGTTCGATCGTAGGAAGCGCAAGCAATGTGCTCGCTCCAGGAATAAAAACAGCGTTTGCACTGTTGCTGATACCTTTCATGGTGTATGGTATCTACGTACAAAGGATTCAGAAAGCAGGATAAGTTTCATTTATTTCTGTTAAGCTCCATGGAAAGCTTTTCAGACATTTTCTTTTTGAACTCGTCAACATCAAGGTCAGGCTGATCCTCATCATTTAATTCCATGTTTCCGGTATTTTCGATCTCTGAATCATCCTGAACAGGTATACTTACTATTTTGCCCAGGGTGGCACCATTTTTGATTTTACCGTTCTCCCACGAAAAATCTTCTTTATCTTGCATAAAGTCCCCATTTTGTTGGTTATTTATCAGGCATTAACACCTGTTTACTGTTTATATAGGGTTTAAAAGTATTTACGGTTTTTGAATAATTTATTCGCAAAACAAATACTTTCTAGTCCTTCTTTTTTTCTTTGCCCACAAGAACTTCAGTGGATTTGATTATTGCAAATACATTATCTCCTTCCTTAATATCCAGTTTTTCTACAGCTTCAGAAGTGATTACTGAGGTAAGTGCGGAAGGTTCGATCTCAAGTCTGACCTTTGAGACAATTCCCTCAGTCTCAACAGAAATAACCTTTGCGGGTATTTTGTTACGCGCTGATATGGCAAGACCTATATTTTCCCATGAACCTTCGTCTTCCATGGTACTGTTGATGAATTTTCTGTTCATTTCATATTCACGGATGAGCATGCGCCCTTCATCGGTCAGGAAAGTACCCTGCTTTTTCCCCCCTCTTACAGTTGTGACGACATCTTTGCCAAGCCTTTCACTTATTTTGTTAAGTACATTCCAGGCGTGCTTGTAAGATATATCCATTTTCTGACAGGCTTTTCTAAGAGATCTCTCTTCATCTATAGTTCGCAGAAGTTCCACCTTACCTGCACCAATTATTGGTTTTCCGTCTTCTGCAAGCCATACTTTTGTTTTAGTCTCCATTTATTCCTCCCTCTGTTATTCAAGGTCCGATTCATCAAAGATGAACAGTTCATCAATAGTTGTTTCAAGGATATTTGCTACCTTATAGGCAAGTTTTAGTGAGGGGTTGTATTTCCCTTTTTCCAGAAAACCTATTGTTTCTCTTCTAACACCAACTTTATTTGCAAGTTCCTCCTGTGTCAGGTCATATCTGGCCCGGAGTTCCTTGATCTTTGTCTTCATATGATCATCCTTTGTATTTTACTTATTCAACATCTCCCTTTCTGAAAAGATACCATTGAATGCCTTTTGCTGTAATTACCATGGTGAACATGAGGATTCCCAATACCTGCTTTACATTCAACTGTGCCAGTCCAAGCTCTTCCACCCAGAAAAGAAGGGCTATTACCATAAGGGAAATAAACCACGAATAAGAGAGCCCGTAAGCACCTATCTTTACAGTTCTTTCGTCTTTTACAGGTCCATCACGATATCTTCTTGCTCTCAGGAACGTTACAAGGAGAATAACAGCTCCGATATTGATCAGAGTGATACCAATCTGCTGGTATCCCTGAAACAGAGACACCAGAGCAACTCCTGCCAGGGTCAGTATAAAGCCAAGAGAATAACTTATTTTGATATATTTTTCCGGTTTTTCCATGCAAATACCTCTATCTAATTCTAACATAATGTTAGATATTGATATTATTATGTTAATTATATCTAACATATTCTACTTAAAAGTTATGTGTTTGTATTTTTACCGGATAATTACTTATGCTGCAATCCACCCATATTAAGACGTTATTAAGTTAGATTTGATAATGTCAAAGAGGTGGGAATGATGGAAATAAATATTATTTTTTACAGCCTTTACGGCCACAACTACAAAATGGCCAAAGCTGTTGCAGAAGGAGTCAGGGAAGTGGAAAATGCTGAAGTCAGCATTTATCAGATAAAGGAAACATTCACAGCAGAGATACTGGATAAAATGGGAGCAACAGAATCTAAAAAGATGTTTGAACATATTCCTGTTGCTACAATGGATAACCTTGCAGAAGCAGATGCTTTGATCTTCGGAACTCCTACAAGATTCGGTCTGATACCTGCACAGGTGAGTGCTTTCTTTGATGCCACAGGCAGTTTATGGGCAGAAGGTGCACTTATCGGGAAGCCGGGCAGTGTTTTCACATCAAGTGCCACACAGCATGGTGGTCAGGAATCAACAATATTGAACCTTCATACGACTTTGCTTCATCATGGTATGATAATTGTGGGTGTGCCATATTCGGAAAAAAGGCAGTCTACACTTGAAGAGATAACCGGAGGCAGTCCCTACGGAGCATCAACCATTGCAGGCAACGGTGCTGATACTAGACAGCCCAGTGAGAACGAGCTTGGGATCGCAAGGTTCCAGGGCAGACATGTTGCGCAGATCACAAAGAAACTGGTGGGGGAATAAGCATACTGGATATTTCTGCGTTTCCTTTTTCTCTTCTTTTTTAATAATCAATTAGTCTCCCTCCATATAACTTCGAACATCTTTGAAGTTTAAGCAAAGTATATACAGTCATATTACCAAATTCTGTAATAAGAAACAAAGTTATTCCGTTTTTCGGGTGGTAATATGAAGTATAAAGGGAAAAATACAGCGTCATTAATATTTCTGGCATCGTTCTTTGTGCTTTTTGCAGTTTTATTGTCGGGATGTATCGGAGAAAATACTGAAGATTCAGGTCTTTCGTCCACTATAGCAGGGCCGTGCACTGACCAGCTGGCTTTATCAGGTGATGAGTTTCTCATACTCGCACCTAAAATGCTCTATTCAGGTGGAGAAAGCTCGGTGACAATGGCAGCATTCTCAGATAATAAGTCTGTGGAACGTTGTGTGGAATATACACTCACAGACGATGACAACAATGAGATCCCCCTTGTAAGTGCATCCACGTCAGAATCAGGAAATGTTGTCGCCTCCTTTGAAGTTCCTGATGTTGAAGAGGGAAGTTATGTGCTCACTGCAAAACCTTCGGGATTTGATTCCGGGTTCAATGCAACAGTGGAGGTCGTAAAGAACAATCCTCTGTTCATTGAGACTGACAAACCTATCTACAAACCCGGCCAGACCATACATTGCAGGATACTCTCTCTGAACAACAATCTTGTGCCTGTGGAAGAGAACATCACCGTAGAGATACAAGATGCCAAAGGTATCAAGGTTTTCAAGGAAAAAATGAACTCCAATGAGTATGGTGTTGCTTCCTTTGACCTGCCTCTTGCATCCGAATTGAACCTTGGTACATGGAAGGTAACTGCAACAGCAGGTGATTCTTCTTCCATGGTCGACATCCAGGTGGACAAATATGTGCTTCCTAAGTTCGATGTCTCAGTTGAAACACCACATGAGTGGTTCCTTGTATCTGATGAAATTACGGGTACTGTCTCGGCCAATTATTTCTTTGGCAAAGAAGTTGAGGGTGAGGCGCTTGTTGAAGCCTCGCGTTATGTAGGAGAATGGGAGAAATACGCAACTTTTTCAGGTATACTTGATAACGGTTCGATAGAGTTTGAACTTCCGGCAGTTGAATATGCAGCCGGAACCCACGGAGCCGGAGGTCAGGCAAGCCTGATGCTAAATGTGACTGTCACAGACACAGGCAATCACAGTGAGACCACAAACAAATTACTAACTATTGCGGAATCTCCGGTCGTCATCCAGCTTATCCCCGAATCCAGCACAATAAAACCCGGAATGCCGTTGAAGGTACTTCTGGTAACAAAGGATCCGGGTGGCAATCCTGTGGATACTGAAGTAATTTTGGAGACCCGCATGAGAGATGATTCCTACGAGATCACAGAGAATGAGGAAACGTTGCTCACCGAAAATGGTGTTGCAATGCTGGAATATGAGATCCCGCAAAACACCACCAGACTGTTCATCGATGCCAATGCCGGCGATGCATGGGTCAGTGAATCCCTGAATGCCGCTTATTCTCCCAGTGCCAGTTTCATTCACATTTCCCAGATCAGTGAAGGAGTTCCGGAAGTAGGTGATACGATTTCTTTCCGTGTTTATTCAACCAATCCGGGAACGGTATTCTATGATGTGTTTGCCAGCGGAAGGACTGTTTACTCAGCTACAAGCGATGAGCCGGAGATCAGCATCCCTGTGACACCACAGATGAGTCCGCAGGCAAAGGTCGTAGCTTACATGATTAACCCTAACAATGAAGTGTCGGTAGATGTACTTCCTTTTGATGTTGAATTCTCTACACAGATCAATCTTTCAAGTTCATTTGACAGTGAAACGGTTGAACCCGGAGATAATGTAACAGTTGATTTTGATGCCGGAAGCAGATCCATGATAGGCTTTTCCATAGTTGATGAGTCGGTCTATGCACTCAGCGAGGGAAGGCTCAATCTAATGCAGGTATTTGCAGAACTGGAAAATCGCTTCATGGAGCCTCAGGCAGAATCTCATCCGTCATGGTATATGGAAGGAGCGTATGACACACTGGAAAAGACCGGTATAGTGGTAATGTCATCTCCTGGTATAGAGGTGCCAGGTGCCGAATACCAAACCACTTTTATTGAAGATGCTAATTTTGCAGGCTTCTTCATGGAAGTTGAAGAGGAAGCAGCTATGGATGGTGTGGTCAAAGCCATGGCACCGGAAGCAATACCTGAAGAAGAGGTTGCAGATAAAGGTTTGGGTGAAAGTGGTGAACTTGCAGAAGTGAAGCGTGTGCGCCAGTTCTTCCCTGAAACATGGGTCTGGATGCCTGAACTGCTCACAAACGATGCAGGTCTTGCAAGTGTTGACCTGAATGCACCGGACAGCATAACTACATGGAGGTTACATGCAGTATCTTCCGGTCCTGAAGGTATTGGAATATCTGAATCAGATCTGACAGTATTTCAGAACTTCTTTGTAGACCCGGACCTGCCTTATTCAGTGACAAGGGGAGAAGAATTCCCTGTACAGGTGCAGGTCTATAATTATCTTGATACCGAACAGGCTGTAAAACTTACTCTTTCACAGGCAGAATGGTTTGACATAATAGGCGATGCTGTACAGACGGTAACTGTGGATGCCAATGGTGTGGGATATGCCAGTTTCACAATAAGCCCTGCAGAAGTTGGCAAAAATGTTATCGAGATCACAGGACAAACCACTGAAAGAGCCGATTCTGTAAGAAAAGATATTATTGTGGAAGCAGAGGGCGTTACCCGTGAGATCGTTGACAACGGAGTTCTCAGCAATGGTTCTGTGGAACTCGATACAACACTACCTGCAGACATAGTGCCTGATTCAGAGAAGGTGCTTGTGAGCTTTACACCGAGCATAGTGGCACAAAGTATAAGCGGAGTGGACGATCTGCTTGGAATGCCTTATGGTTGTGGTGAGCAGAATATGATGCTCTTCTCAACTGACGTGGAGATCCTGCGCTACCTGGAGGTAACCGGACAGGATAATCCGGAGATGAGGGCCAAAGCCGAGATGTACATAACTACAGGTTACCAGCGTGAACTGACCTACCGCCACAGTGATGGCTCTTTCTCCGCATTCGGCGAAAGTGATGAGAGCGGCAGTCTCTGGCTCACATCATTTGTACTCTCTCAGTTCAGTGGTGCAAGGGATGTGACAACAATTGACGAGAACATACTTTCGGAGGCTGCAGACTGGACCGAATCCCATCAGAAAGAAGATGGTTCATGGGAGCCTGTGGGTTTTGTGATACATCAGGACATGATGGGAGGTGTCAGTGGCACCTACGCACTCACAGCATACGTGACCCTTGCGCTGGATGAGTATGGTTCTGCAAGTCCTGCTGTCATGGCAGATGCTCAGAAATACCTTGAGGACAATCTTGCAGATCAGGACGACCCGTATGCTCTGGCAATCAGCACCCTTGCGTTGCAGAAAATTGGCAGTCCCATGGCCGATGAAGCTCTCAGCGACCTGCTGGCCATATCAAAACAGGACGATGACGGCACCTACTGGGGATATGACCGAGGAGAAGGCCCTTTTACCGGGGATACCAGGTATGGTTACATAGCACAGTCCAGCAAAAATGTGGAGACCACTGCATATGCAACCCTTGCTCTTATCGAGGCAAAGAACCCTATAGCTACCTCCTCTCTGAAATGGATATCCGCACAGCGTAATTCCAAAGGGGGATTCTCCAGTACCCAGGATACTGTCATGGCATTCAGGGCGCTGATGAGTGCCGCGGCTTCTGCAGGAAATGATATCGATGCAACAGTAAATGTAATAGCTGATGATACTGAGATAAAATCCGTGAATGTGAACCAGCAGAACTTCGATGTTGTACAGATAATCGAGATACCGGAGGGAACGTTTAATGTTACTCTTGAGATGGATGGTACAGGAGACCTTAACTATCAGCTTGTAAGACGTTTCAATGTAATTCTCCCGGAAGTTACTGAGCAGAACGAGATCGAACTGGCTGTTGATTATGATTCAACCGATGTCGCTGTAAATGATATAGTAACAGTGAATGCCCACATAAAATACAACGGAATTCAGGGGATCGATGGCACTGCAAGTTCCAGTGGCATGATGATAGTCGACCTTGCAGTTCCTACAGGCTTCAGTCCGGTGACATCAAGCCTTGAAGCAACAAAAGATGCAGAGGAAAAGATAACCAGATACGAGATCGCAGGCAGGAAAGTGATATTCTATATCGATGACATGCAGCCGGGCGAGAAACTGGATATCAATATGCAGGTAAGGGCATTATTCCCTGTAAAGGCTATTGTTTCTGAAAGTAAGGCATATTCTTACTATGATCCGGAGGTTGTGGCTGAAGCAAAGGGAATGAATGTGACTGTGGTTTGATCGATATGGGATTATTCCCTTTGCTTTATCTGAATTCAGGAAAATCCCTATATCTTGATGAAGAAATAAGCTTGTTTCACTCTCGTGTTGATGTTCATAAGAAGAAAGTGAACTACAAGTTCCTGAAAGGTGGGAACAGCATGCTCAAAGTTAACCGGGAATAGATTTTGTGATTTTTCGTAATGCAAACACAAAAATACTAACAACCAGATAATCAGGTGCACCAATTTTGCGTGAGTTATCATGAGTAAATTAACCCCTGCCATGCGGCAGTATTATGCAGCAAAGGAAGAGCATAAGGACGCCCTCATATTCTTCAGGATGGGGGATTTCTACGAGTCCTTCGGAGAAGATGCAAAGACAATTGCAAATGAACTTGATATCACTCTGACAACTCGTGGAAAGGGAAAGGAAGGGGAAAAAATGCCTCTTGCAGGCATACCTTTTCATGCGATTGACAATTATCTCCCAAGGCTGATCAAAAAAGGATACAAGGTTGCCATTTGTGAGCAGCTTGAAGACCCCAAACAGGCCAAAGGAGTGGTTAAAAGAGGTGTTGTAAGGGTGGTAACTCCCGGTACTGCAATGGATTCTTCCATGTTTGCAGATTCATCCAACAATTATCTCATGGCACTGTATGGAAATAAAGATGAGTACGGCCTTTCATTCCTCGATATATCCACCGGTGAATTCCTGACGACCCAGTTCAGGGACACTGCTCCCTATGACAGAATTGCCAGCGAAATCGCAAGGATGGGTCCGTCGGAATGCATATTACCTTCTTCGCTTCTTGATGATCCTCATATTCCTGAGCGTATAAAGGAACTTAAGATAACTATTCATGAGTTTGATGAAGATGCATTTGATCTGAAAATTGCTGAGAAAATACTCCAGGAACATTTCAAAGTTTCAACCCTTGAAGGTATGGGTTGCAGCGAACTACATCATGCGGTCTCATCTGCAGGTGCTGCATTAAAATATGCTACTGATACCCAGATGAGAGAACTGTCACAGGTACAGTCCCTGAAAACCTATTTTGATTCTGAGTTCATGGTGCTGGATGCCATCACCCTGAGGAATCTTGAGATCGTGCAAAATGTCAGGGGCGAGGGTAATGATTCATCTCTCTTCGCAGTACTTGATGACACTAAAACACCAATGGGAAGACGTCAGCTCCGTAAATGGCTCTTAAAGCCGCTCATATCCGTTGATTCAATCAATGATCGTCTGGATTCGGTTGCCTGGCTTCATGATAATACTCTTGTCAGATTCGATGTACGTTCTCATCTTTCCTATGTGAAGGACATGGAGAGGCTTGTGGGCAGGGTCATGTACGGTAATTCCAATGCAAGAGATCTTGTGTCGTTGAAAAAGTCCCTTGAATCCGTCCCTCTTCTGATAGGCTCCCTTGGTGAATGCGGGGATGTCAGCTTACTGAACAGTATTGTATCAAAACTTTCTTCTTTTGAGGAACTGGAAGAACTTGCAAATTTGATTGACAGTGCGATTGTGGAAGAACCTCCGCTCAGTGTCAGGGACGGGGGAATGATAAAACCCGGTTACAATAAGAAACTTGACGAGCTGTTCGATCTCTCAAAGAATGGTAAAAAATGGATAGCAAACTTCCAGCAGAAAGAGCGTGAAAGGACTGGCATCAAATCCCTGAAAGTCGGTTACAACAAGGTGTTCGGATATTATCTGGAGGTAACAAAAGCCAATATTTCCCAGGTTCCTGATGATTATATCCGGAAGCAGACAATGACCAACGCAGAGAGGTTCTATACACCTGAACTTAAAGAACGTGAGAGTGCCATACTCTCTGCCGATGAGAAAATGGTTGCTCTTGAGTATGAATTACTAAGAGAACTCAATTCCATAGTGGCGTCTCATTCTAAACATTTACAGGAAACGGCTGCTTTGATCGGAACTCTGGATGTGCTTGCAAACTTTGCTGAAGTGGCGGCAAATAATAACTATGTCAGACCCGCAATGACCCCTGACTGCAGACTTCTCATCAGGGATGGCAGACATCCTGTGGTTGAAAATACTGTTCCGGGAGGTTTTGTTCCCAACGATACCGAGATAGATTGCAGTGATAACCAGTTCCAGCTTATTACAGGGCCTAACATGGCCGGTAAATCTACATATATGAGGCAGATCGCCATGATCGTAATAATGGCACAGGCCGGTTCCTTTGTGCCTGCATCACATGCTTCAGTTGGGATTGTAGACAGGATCTTTACAAGGGTGGGTGCGTTTGATGACCTTGCAAGCGGACAGAGTACCTTTATGGTAGAGATGGTGGAACTTGCCAATATTCTGAACAATGCAACCCCTAAAAGCCTGGTTCTGCTGGATGAGATAGGCAGAGGTACCAGTACCTACGATGGCTATAGCATTGCAAAGGCTGTGGTTGAATATATTCACAACAAAGGACGTGTTGGTGTCAGGTCACTTTTTGCCACGCATTATCACCAGCTTACAGATATTGCAGGCACTCTGAAACGTGTGAAGAATTATCATATCGCTGTGAAAGAGGATGGTGATGAACTTGTCTTCCTGCGTAAGATAGTTCCCGGTGCAACGGACAGGAGCTATGGTATCCATGTTGCAAGGATAGCAGGTGTTCCGCATGATGTCACTTCAAGAGCAAAAGAGATCCTTGAGGATATCGAGGACGAATGTATGATCAGTGGTAATGGCAGAAATAGTAAGAATAAGAAACGCAGTAGTTCCAGATATACTCAGGTGGTCCTGTTCGATCAGGATGCATCTTATGCTGAAACAACTCCTGATCCTGTCATAGAGGAACTTAAAGAACTGGATATAAATTCAATTACACCACTTGAAGCGCTCAATAAGTTAAACGAGATAAAAGATAAGCTGCAATAGGTAGATGCAGTTTTTGATTTTAACACTTATACGTTTTATATTCTAACTTCAAATCTCTGAACCAGAACCAATGCCCTTCTTTTGCAGTATCATCCAGGCGATAAACACCAGAGCTCCGCAGCTTAAAGTTATTGTTCCCAGTATTTGCATCCTTTCCATCCAGTCAAGAGATACAAGCCACATTCCTACAGCTCCGAGTGAGAAGTATGTGAATATCAGAAGTGATGATGCAGCACCTGCATCTTTATGCACCTGTTCAAGTACGAGATGGTTGCTTGGAGGCCTGCTTATTCCGATGGAGTAAGTTATAAGTGCCATGGGAAGTGCAAAACTCCAGGGTCCGTAATTTCCGAACAGGAGTATCAGTGCGGCTCCAGCTGTAATTCCTGCAAAACCCATAGTTATCAGGTAGCTGGAGTCTATTCTGTCTGTCAGTTTAAGGCATGATATTGATCCTGTCATCAGTGCCAGGGCATTGAAGGCAAAGAAGTAACTGAAACTCTGTTCACTCATTCCAAATCCGTTTATATACAAATCTGAAGAGCTGGCAATGAAACTGTATAGTGGTAAAAGGCTTACGGACATCACAAGGACCATGATCACATAACTTTTGTTAAGCATCAGGTCTCCGTAAGATTGCATAACCTTTGAAAGAGGAACATTTGATGTATCTTTTAATGTCTCAGGTGTTCTGATCACACCCAGAAGTCCTATAAGGCCCATTGTTCCCTGGGCAATGAATATCCAGTGCCACGTTAGATAGGCCAGAATCCATCCTCCGACAATCGGAGCAAACATAGGTGCAAGGGCCATGATTATAGCTATATAGGCAAGTATTCTTTGTCTCTCTGTTCCTGAAAATATGTCCTTTGTCATTGCCATGGAAAGTGATGCACTGGCAGCAGCTCCTGCGGCCTGTAATATGCGAAAAACTATCAATGCTGTGGCACTGTCTGCCATGGCGCATAGCATGCTGGCCAGTATATAAAGTATGATACCAGCTATCAAAGGCCTCTTGCGTCCGTATCTGTCTGATATCGGTCCGTAGAAAAGCAGGGAGAATCCATAGGTTACAAAGAAAAGGATCAGTATCAGATTGATTACTGCCAGAGGCATGTCCCATATCTGTGCAAGGGAAGGTATTGCAGGCAGTATCATGTCAGTGGAGAATGCCGGAAATGCTGTCAAAAGAGCTAGTAAAGGTACTATGTTCTTTATTTTTCCGGAACTGTTCATACTGAACCTTCTTCAAATCTTATGTTGCTTCCTGATTACGCGAATCAATATAATTCTATTGTTCGTTTTTCAATGCAAACACAAAAATACTAACAATCAGAACTAACAATCAGATAGTTTCACCTTAAAGTTCGTAGATACCTTAAGTGGAAAGGAAGTGGAAAATGACGGACAAAGCATGTGATATAAGGGGTCCGCAGATAAGATTGCTGGATGAGTCGACCATCAATAAAATAGCAGCAGGAGAGGTGATCGAGCGCCCTGCTTCTGTGGTAAAGGAACTCATCGAGAATTCAATTGATGCTCATGCAACGGAAGTTCGAGTGGAAATAGGGGGGTATGGCACGAAAAGCATGTTAGTTGTTGACAATGGTGTTGGAATGAGCCACACTGATGCTTCCATGGCATTCAAAAAACATGCCACCAGTAAGATCAGCAATATCGATGATCTCGATCACATACTGACCATGGGGTTCAGGGGTGAGGCTCTTGCTTCCATAGCATCCGTTGCAAAGGTAGAGCTTGTAACCCGGCAGGAAGGGGAGATAGAAGGTACAAAAGTTGTAGTGGACAGCAGTGGAATAAAGAATATAAGTTCTGCAGGTACAGCGGTTGGCACCACTATACTTGTAAATGACCTTTTCTACAGCACTCCTGCCCGGAAGAAATATCTAAAGAGTGCCAGGACCGAGATAGCACACATTGTGGATGTGGTATCCAGGAACTGCCTTGCTCATCCGGATGTTTCATTCACTCTTTTGGTCGATGGAAAGGTAACACTTAAATCCCCTGCATCCGCTAAAATGCTGGATAGTATCGTGCATCTTTATGGTGCTGATGTTGCACGATCCCTTGTTCCGCTGGAATATGGATCCCATCTGATTGAGATATCAGGATATATCTCAAAACCGGAATTAACAAGAAGTGGAAAGGATCTGCAGGTTTTTTTGATCAATGGAAGACCGATATTCTCCAAACAGATAAGCAATGCAGTCAGGCTGGGTTACTACACTCTGATACCAAAGGGTCGCTATCCTGCGGCTTTTCTTAATTTCACAATTGATCCGGTGAACATCGATGTAAATGTACATCCTGCAAAAAGAGAGGTCAGACTGGGCCATGAGAAAGAGATAGAGAGAATGATAATCTCTGCTGTTGAAGATGCCCTTGGAAAAGAATCACTGGTTCCTGAGATAGAGGTAAGCAAAAAGGATTCTCCAACACAGTCCCGTTTCTATCATACGGGTAGTTCAAAATCAGAAAGAACTGAAAAATATGTAAGTTCAGACTCTCCGGCGTTTTCAGAACATACTTCAATTTTGGATACCAGCCCTGATACTACTTCAAAGTCAGATATGATCCGGGAGGAAAAGGAATCTTATCACTATCCTGCAAAGGATACTCAGCGTCGCCTGAAAAGAAGCGAGAGGCTGCAGATAAGTGATAACTCCGATGATGTGGCAGAACTAAGTATTTCATTCAGTCCCTCTGATGTGAAGGTTCACGGACAGTATGCGGATCTTTACATTATATGTGAGATGGATGGGAAACTTATATTGATCGACCAGCATGCTGCCCATGAACGTATTATGTATGAACAGGTTTTGAGTATGCAGGATATGGGATGGCAGGAATTAATCACTCCTGTGGCGCTTGAATTAAGTCAGAAAGAGATGGTCATTATTGAGGAATTCATTCCCCAACTTGAGGAGATGGGTTTCTCTATATCGGAATTTGGTCCCAGGAGCTATGTAGTCACCACGGTTCCAAGCATTTTCGGTAAGCTGGAGAATACCGATGTAGTTCATGATATCATCTCTGACCTTCTTTCAGTTGGCAGAGTTAAAGAGGATACAGAGCGATATGATCTCCTTTGCAGTACTATGGCATGCAGAGCCGCAATCAAGGCAGGTGCAGTGTGCAATATCGGACAGATGGATGATCTCATTCGTCAATTAATGCGCTGCAAGAACCCTTTCACATGTCCTCACGGACGTCCCACAATGATCTCCTTTACAAGGGATGAACTGGGCAAGATATTCAAAAGGACCTGATAGAGTCGGTAGATTTTAAAAGTATTAACTACAATTGACCAGAGATGATCGACCCGGTAAACAAATCCAAGATCCCAGAAGAATGGCTGGATCGCTCTAAAATGCCACGTGAAGAGCTTGAAAGAGGAATAAAGAACGGTACTCTTGTAGTACTGAGTGACGGTTCTGTTCTGAAAAGAGGATATACCACCGGGACTACCGCGGCAGTAGCAGCAAAAGCATCGGTCCTTGCGCTTGCAGATGAGGTAACACATGTTTCCGTTCCAACGCCGGTAGGTCTTCGGGCTGAGATGGATGTTACAGGAAACAAAGGTCATGCTGTTGCTGTGAAAGTAAACAACGATCACGAATCAGATATAACAAGGGGACTTGAGTTCGTTGCCGATGCCAGAGAGGCGGAAGGTATTACTGTTTATGCGGGTGAAGGTATAGGAATCGTCACCCGCAGTGGGCTTGAATCCAAAAAAGGACACCCTGCCATAAATCCACGTCCCATGGAACAGATCAAGGCATCAATTGCCGAAGCTGTGGAGGAACTTGGATTGAAGGGTGCTGAAGTTACTATTTATCTTCCTCAAGGTAAGGAAATTGCAAAACAAACACTGAACAGCCGTATAGGAGTTATTGACGGTATATCGATTCTGGGAACAACCGGTTTTGTAGAACCATGGAATGATCACCTTGGTGAAATGAAAGGTGACCTGATCAGATGCTCGGATAAGGTTGTCCTTACTACCGGAAGGATGGGTATTAGATATTCCACCATGCTCTTTCCTGATCATACTGTTGTGCTTGCAGGCAGCCGTATCTCTGAAGCTCTTGAAGCAGCGCATGGTGATGTGGTGATTTGCGGGCTGCCTGGTCTTGTTTTAAAATGGGGTAACCCCGATCTGTTAAAGGACAGCAGCTTTGCTACTGTGGTGGAAATGCTGGAACTTGATCCGCAGAACGAACGTTTGAAACAGGCTTTTAACATGGCTGTGGAAAAAGGAAAAGGTGCACGTATCGTTATTGTTGACAGAGATGGCACGGTTCTGATGGACAGCGGTGAATAATATGATAGTGGTGGGTGTCGGTGTAGGTCCTAAAATGCTGACCCAGGAAGCGATAGAGGTCATCAGCAATGCATCGGTTATCTATGGTTCAAAACGTTCCATTAAGATTGCAGAAGAGTTCATAAAATGCGAGGCTCATTTGATCAAAGATTATAAGAACCTTCATCTTTTACCGGAGCAAGCGGTTATCCTGTCAACAGGTGATCCGATGTTCTCAGGACTTGGTAAGTTTGCCACTGAAAATGACAGAGTTGTTACTGGTGTTTCTTCTATACAGGCTGCATGTGCCCGTTTTCATGTAGATATGTCAAGTCTTGCTATGATCACGGCACATGGCAGGGATCCGGCTCCTGCAAAAGAGGCTTTGATCCGGGAAATAGGTCTGGGTAAGAATATCTTTTTACTGCCTGCAGACAGCTTTGGCCCGAATGAAGTCGCAGCGATTCTGAAGGAGATGTACGTTGATGCCCGTATCTGTATCTATGAGAACATAGGTTACCCTGATGAACGTGCTGTATGCGGTACAGTAGCTGATCCTCCTGAAAATAATTCCGGCATGTACTGCATTGTGGTAGTGCGTTAGATATTTTTAATTTAAGTTTATATTTTTTATGATAGAACAATTTATTCTGTGTTTGTATGTAGCTGTTAATACACAGAGGATTATATTGAAATTCCTGATAATATTTTTGTTTTGTATATAGTATTATAACTTGTTTGCCAAGCTTTTATTATTTGTTTGTATAATGGTAATAAGCTAATACATGAATCGTTATTTTTATATGCCATAACATATTACATCCAGTATCAAAAGCAAATTAAATTGATTAAGTATGGTTTGCTAATTGATTATTAAATTGGTTATTATAAAGTGATCAAATATGGAAGGTGAAAATTAATGCACATATTCGAGGGCTTTCTGCCATCCCCTTGGTGGCAGGCATGGTTTGTAATTTCTATTCCTGTTATATTGTATGGTATGTATAAACTGAATAAACTTGTAAGCGAAAGGCGTGAGGTAGTACCTCTTCTGGCAGTTGCCGGAGCGTTCATATTCGTTCTTTCTTCCCTTAAACTTCCATCAGTTACTGGAAGTTCATCTCATCCAACAGGCACCGGAATGGCAGCTATTCTTTTCGGACCGGCAATTACGGCCGTTCTTGGAACAATAGTTCTTCTTTACCAGGCGATATTCCTGGCACATGGAGGTATCACTACTCTCGGTGCAAACGCCGCATCAATGGCAATAATAGGGCCACTTGTTGCTTACATGTTCTATAAGGCAGCATCAAAGGCAGGAATGAACTTTTACCTGAATGTTTTCCTTGCAACAGCAATTGCGGACTGGGTAACATATGTTGTAACTTCTCTGCAACTGGCGCTGGCATTCCCCTCGGCAAGTGGAGGAATACTGGGTTCTTTCACCGCATTCGCGGGAATATTTGCAACCACCCAGGTTCCTCTTGCGATAATGGAAGGTGCTCTTACAGCACTTATTATGAAATATGTTGTTCAGATCAAGAGTGATGTGCTTGTTGATCTCAATGTTCTCACGAATTCGACGGTTGCAAAACTCAAGGAGGCAATGCAATGAAACTTGAGTATCTTGTAGCTATAGTTGTATTGCTTTTTGCAGCACAGTTCTTCTATGGTGTAGCAGCAAATCCCGATTCTGAATTTGGAGGGGCGGACGGTGCAGCAGGAGATATGGTTTCTGAAATAGCTCCCGGCTATGAGCCTGCAGAGCCATGGTTCCAGAAATATCTCTTTGAGCCGCCAGGCGGAGAGACTGAAAGTCTGCTTTTCGCACTTCAAGCTGCATTCGGTGCGGTTGTTATTGGTTATACTATAGGTTATTATAAAGGAAAAAGTAAGGCTAACTAGTCCATTATGTGCTTCTTCTGAGGAGGCACTTAATCTTTTTCTTTTTTAGTTTTCACTTTTTGTTAAAAACAATATATCTTTATTTTTTTGGTTTGTTATTTTTATAACTTTTATATCTTTATTATTATCGTTACGGCTATTTGTTGGATAAATATACTAATAGGCTCTTTAACTCAGTAACGAAATGCTTATGTATAAAGTTCCATATTCTTATCACTTATATATCTGACAGCAGTTATTGTTGTCAATTTTAGTTGTTTTAAATTAGCTGAGTTTTTAAAAATGGCACATATACTTGATGACTATGCTGTAATGAGTCCGCTCCGGTACAAAAACAACTGGCTTAAAATAGCTATTGTTACTTTTGGTCTTCTTGTAGGTGTTTCATCCAATTCACCTCTTGTTCCTTTTATCATAGCTATTTGTATGAGCTTTGCAACCATTTACTTTGGAAAGATCCCTGCCTCTTTTTACCTGAAGATCATGGCAGCTCCTGCTGGTTTTGTTCTTGTGAGTGCTATTATTATCGCATTTTTCTTTGGCGAAGGTGCTAAATTATTTTCATTTGATCTTTCTGGTTTTACACTTGGTGTAAGTTCAGCAGGACTTGATATGGCTTTTCTTGTACTTGCAAGAACTCTTGGAGGTATGTCATGTCTTTTCTTCCTGTCTCTAACAACTCCCATGATAGAGTTATTCTCAGTCCTTAAGGCCACAAAACTCCCTGACTCCGTTCTGGAGATAGCAATGATGATGTATCGCTATATTTTCGTTTTTCTTGATGTAGCAATGGGTATAAAGTATGCACAGTCGGTAAGGCTCGGATATAAGGACTTTAAAACATCTTTCAGATCTATGGTAATGCTGGGTACAAATCTTTTTATAAGGTCCTGGGAACAGGGAGAAAAGATTTTTGTATCAATGAATGCACGCTGCTATGATGGAAAATTGATAATGCTTGATGAAAAAAGACCTGTCAGGCTTCCCGAACTTATCCTGACAGTGGCTTACTTTATGCTGGTTATTCTGACTTTTTATTTTACACGGGGTGCATCCGTTCTTTGAGGTGAGAAATTGGTTATATTAGAAACAAAGAATCTTAGTTTTTCATATCCTGATGGGACTCTTGCCCTTGATAATATTAATGTTACTATTGAAAAAGGTAAAAAGATAGCTTTTGTCGGCCGCAACGGTTCGGGAAAATCTACATTGTTTCTTTCTATGAACGGCACTCATCGTCCACAAAAAGGTGAAATACTCTTTCATGGAAAACCCATGAAATATGATTCAAAATCTTTGATGGAAATAAGAAAGAACATTGGCATTGTCTTCCAGAATTCGGACGATCAGATATTTGCCCCCACCATTTATCAGGATGTTGCTTTCGGACCAACTAACCTAGGTTATCCGAAAGATAAGGTTGAATCAATCGTTAATAAAACTCTTGAATATGTGGGTCTGACTCACATTAAAGACAAACCACCTCATCATCTGAGTGGTGGTCAGAAAAAGAGGGTTGCAGTAGCAGGTATAGTCGCAATGGATCCTGAGGTCATTATTCTGGATGAGCCTCTTGCAAATCTGGATCCTGTGGGTGCGGATGAAATAATGGACCTTCTGAATGAGCTTAATTACTTTGGCAAGACCATTATTATATCCACACATGATGTAAATCTGGCATACGGGTGGGCTGATTATGTATTTTTGATGAATGAACACAAGGTTATCAGTGAAGGTACGCCTGAATCTATCTTTATGCACGATGAGAATCTGAAAGCTGCTTATCTCAGAAGACCTGTTACTCTTGAGATATATGAGGAGATCAAAAGAAGGGGTCTTGTAAAGCCCCAGTGTTGCCCCCGGGATATTCCTGATCTGGTTCATTCACTGCGTTCCCAGCAACTATTATGGGCAAAGGTACCGTCCGAGGTAAAAGAAGGAGACTATATCAACCTCGGTATTTTATACGGTGATTATGCTCCTGAATCCGGCTATGAGGCTGCAAACTGTAAAGTCCTTCATATCCATGAGGATGGACTTGCTATTGTTGAGATGGATCGAAAACCTTACAGGGCGGGTTCTATCGGTATATACGATACTGAATCTTATTCCAGGGAAGAGCTTATGGATATCATCAACAGAGATGATATCGAGTGTATAGGTGCCATGGGCAAGAGGAGCAAGGTCCTGGCTGAACAGGACGAGATATATCTTCATGTGACTGCAGGGGTTGTGGATCGTTCAATACTTAATTCTCTGGCGGGACAACGCTGTCTCATTCTTACAAACGGGGGAATGGTTTTCCACGCGCAGGAAAGGATAAAGGATTACATGCAAAAAAGTGGAATTAACATACCGGTTACCATTGTCAATCCTAAAAATGAAAGTTCCGATAACTGAACAATTAAAGGCATCTGGTTCATTTGTTTATATTCCATGCCTATGGGTGTACTGGAAGGAACAAATCTCATAAGTAGGAAATGTGGCACCCGGCTTTCATATATGATCAGGAAGGTCTAAAGGCCTTCGTAAGTTCTTTTCAGCAGAAGTGCATCGCCTTCATTATCGGGACTTTCACAGATAACCAGACCTTTTACTTTAAAATCTATCAGGGCTTGCATGAGCTCTGAGTATTGAAGGTCTGAATCATCAAGGTTCAGATGGTTCTTTTCTCCTTTCTCACTATATTCAATACCTGATACATGCATATGCATGTCATCCAGTCCTTCCCTTCCAAGTTCTTTCTCCACATGTTCAAGCGTTGAAACAAACTCATCGTAACTGTTCTCGGCTCCGTTACTTCTTGCATGCAGATGAGCAAAATCAATACATGGAAGAACATTATCCAGTTCGGTTCCAAGTCTTACGTTTTCCTGCAGGCTTCCGAATTGAGTTCCTTTACCTGTGGTTTCCGGACGGAGTATTACCTCGATACTTTCATCCTCAAGCCTGAGATTTAGCTTTTCAAGCAGATCATACACTTTTTTATAGACCTTTTCAGTTTCGTCTTTATGGTAATATGCAGGATGGAACACTATGTTCCTTGCACCACAAAGACTTCCTATTCTGGCGGCCCTGTATATCCTTTCAACACTTGCATCTACTTTTTCAGACTCCTGCGAGTTGAGATTTATGTAGTAAGGTGCGTGTACGCTCAATGTAATATCTTCCTTTTCGGATTTTTGAAGAATTTTTCCTGCAGTGTTCTCTCCCATTTTTACACCGCGGACAAACTCCAGTTCCATGCATCCGAGCCCGAGTTCCCGGACCCTTTCAATTCCGGAAATGCTGTTTCTTTTCTTCGAACTTTTTGGCGTACCTGCTGTTCCGAATAGCAGTTTTGAAGGCTTCATTATGCCATTCCTAGCTTTACCTTGAGCTTTTTCATCTTTTCAGTTGAGAGTTTTTCCTCAACCATTTCTATAAAAGTGTCCACATCTTCCTCTTCAAGGGACCTTATATCCTCTTTACCTTCCATTGCAAGCTGGAAAAGATATTCCATCTCTTCTGTATCCAGTTTCTCTATCCTGTTCCTGAAATCCTGCCCGTCCTCTGCTATCTTGTGGGACACGGGTCTGAGGATAAAAGGATAGTTGTGGCCGGCGTTTGACATGGTATTTCCTTCAAGTTCCGGTGCAAGCTTATTAAAAATCTGATTGTCCATTTTGTTGAATACTCTGACCATGAGTCATAGTTGTAAAAAATAGTTTATAAAATTATGTTCCCGGACCAGACTTCAGATGTCCGTGTATATCTATTTCCCCTTCAACGATCCTGGTAGAAGATATCGGTTTTTTGTCTTCTGCAAGAACATATTCTACTTTTACGACTTCTATCTCTTTCAGATTTTTATCTCTTCTGATACTGTTGATCTTTAAAGCAACAGGATACGTTTCAGGAGATACGACAATATAGTCATAGTCCAGGGTAAGGGTTTTTCCGTAAGGGTCGTTGAGCTTTATGATATTGTATTCCTGCTCTTTTGATATCTCATCTATATACTCTATGAGCTTTTCCTTACGATAGTTGTAGTCAGGAACATGACGCGGACGTTTGTTTGCCATCTCATCGGAGGTGAGGCCGATATCAACTTCTCCATCTCCGGCAAGTTCGAATGCTTTATTTATGAGTTCTCTGTGTCCGTCATGCAGGCATTCGAATGTTCCGCCGAGCACTACTCTGACCATTGCTCCATAGATGAATGATTTCGATGATAAGTCTTGTCGTCATTTTTACGATGAATAACACTCTTTAATACTTTCACCACGCTTTCTTCAGGTATATATACTGGCAAATCAATTAAGTAATCGAATTGTGCACCAGAAGAAAACATGTGCACCCAGGAGTTAAGATAAATGTCAGAAGTGTTATTGGAAGAACTGGATCATGTCGGTCCGGCAACCGCGCAGAAATTGAAAGAAGCAGGTTTTACAACGGTTGAGGCTATTGCCGTATCCTCTCCGACAGAACTTGCAACCGCAGCTGAGATAGGTGAATCGACAGCCTCAAAGATTATCCTTGCAGCCCGCCAGTCTGCAGATATAGGGGGTTTTGAGACAGGTGACCTTGTAATGGAACGCAGGAAACTTGTGGGCAAACTATCCACGGGGTGTACTGAGTTCGATGAGATGATGGGTGGTGGTATAGACACTCAGGCAATTACTGAACTCTATGGTGAATTCGGTTCCGGTAAAACGCAGGTTGCCCATCAGCTGGCCGTCAATGTTCAATTGCCAAAGGAACAGGGAGGTCTTGGAGGTTCAGTTGTCATTATAGATACAGAGAACACATTCAGGCCTGAAAGGATAAAACAGATGGTAGAAGGGATTTCCGAAAAATATGGTCAGGAATACGACCCTGAAGAGTTTCTAAAACACATACATGTGGCACGAGCTTACAATTCCAATCATCAGATCCTTCTGGTAGATTCAGCAATGGAACTTGCCAACGAGCTAAAAGATACTGATATGCCGGTCAAACTTTTTATTGTGGATTCACTTACCGCTCATTTCAGAGCAGAATACATTGGCAGAGGCACACTGGCTGACAGGCAGCAGAAGCTTAATAAACACCTGCATGGTCTGCAGAAGTGTGGTGACCTCTATAATGCTTCTGTGATCGTTACAAATCAGGTTATGTCCAAACCCGATGCATTCTTCGGTGATCCCACAAAACCCATTGGAGGGCATATAATAGGCCATACAGCAACTTTCAGACTGTACCTGCGCAAGTCCAAGGGCGATAAGAGAATTGTCAGGCTCGTTGACTCACCGAACCTTCCTGACGGTGAAGCAATAATTTCCGTAACTACCCCTGGTCTGCGTGACCCATGATCATGTACTTTCGTGTATTTTATCTCTTTTAAAGGAGATACTTTATCTTTTTGGTGTTCTGGGCCGGGATAGAAAACACTTTTATCCATCATTTTTAATCTATTGATTATGAAATACAAGGCTCTTGTAATTGACGTAGATGGCACGATCACTCATATGGATCGTAAGCTAAGTCTCAAGGCAGCTGCAAAACTGCGTTCCCTGGATATCCCTGTGGTGATAGCAACCGGAAATGTGCTCTGTTATGCAAAGGCTGTGGCAAAACTTGTGGGTGTATGTTGTCACATAATAGCTGAAAATGGTGGTGTTATAGTAGATGGATTTGACAAGAAGCCTATAGTTTCCGATGTAATTCATGAATGTGAGGAAGCTTACGATTTTCTGTCTTCTGTATTTGATATGGAAAAACTTGATTCTGTTCACAGGAGAACGGAAATCGTTCTCAGAAGAAATTTTGATGTTGAGAACGCAAGTAAAATGTTACAAAGTAATTTTCCGGGTGTGGAAATAATAGATACACATTTTGCTATACACATAAAGAGCAAAAAGATCAATAAAGGTACTGGTCTCTTGAAAATGGCAGAACTGATGAAACTTCAGACATCAGATTACGTTGCCATAGGAGACTCTGTTAACGATATGGAAATGCTTGAAGAAGCAGGTTTTTCAATTGCGGTGGGTAACGCCGATAAATCCCTTAAAGAAATTGCTGATTATGTCAGCAAGGCAAATTATGGTGACGGCACAGTGGAAGCAATAGATTATCTGCAATCCAGAGACTTGATCTGAACTTTTTGTGTTTACAGGTATAATTATACTTATTCCTTAGCAAGAAAGTCCAGGCATGCAATGCATGCTCTGGACTGGCATGATCATATTCCGGCGGGTTCTTTTTGCAGACCGCGGGCTATGTTCTTATCGACTACTATATAGTCCTTTATTGCTCTGACGGATTCAAAAGGCAATAATATGTATTGCTCATCTACTTTATATTTGGATGTATCCAGACTCATGTCCGGTTTTACTATCAGGTCAATAAGGTCGCCTGTTCTGATATCCATTACAATATTGAAAAGGATACCTATCTCTGTTCCATCTGTTGCCATTACCTGTTTGCTCGAAAGGTTCTTTGCAAAAACATTTGCCATTTTCATTCGCCCCATGATATAAAAATAATATATAAATATTTCATCTATTTATCTGTATCCTATATAAGCACTTGCTTCTTCTTTCCTGACGCCGCCTTTGAATTGTGCCTGTATCTTCTCATAATATTCCATCAGACTCTCTGACAGAGTTGGTCTTACTTTGTTCATTGCTTCTCTGAAATACTTCATTCCGACTTTTTCTACTTCGAAATTATCTCTCAGTGCAAGCATAACAGCTTCCCTGCAGACAGCTTCTATATCGGCTCCTACAAAGCCTTCTGTTATGGATGCAAGATCATCTATTGTTACATCACTGTCAAGAGGTATGCCTCTGGTGTGTATCCTGAAAATGTCTTTCCTTCCATTGTAGGTTGATTGTCCTACAAGTACCATCCTGTCGAACCTGCCTGATCTTAGAAGAGCAGGGTCTATTATATCCGGACGGTTTGTTGCAGCCACAACTATTATCTCCTTCAGTGGTTCCAGGCCGTCAAGCTCGGTCAGAAGCTGGTTCACTATTCTTTCGGATACTTTTGAATCTTCGGATGCAGCACTCCTCATTGGTGTGATGGAATCTATCTCGTCAAAGAATACAATACAGGGAGCAACCTGCTTTGCTTTTTTGAATGTTTCTCTGATGGCTTTCTCTGATTCTCCCACCCATTTGGAAAGCATCTGTGGCCCTTTCACACTGATGAAATTTGCATTGGATTCATTTGCAACAGCCTGTGCAATCAGTGTTTTTCCAGTCCCTGGTGGGCCAAAGAGCAGTACTCCTTTTGGAGGCTTGATACCCATGCTGACAAATTTCTCAGGTCTTGTAAGGGGCCACTCCACAGCTTCTATTATCTCCTGTTTTGCTTTGTCAAGCCCTCCTACATCATTCCATCTTACCGATGGGACTTCAACAAGTACCTCTCTCATTGCAGATGGTTCGATCTCACGGAGTGCATTCTCAAAGTCATCCTTGTTCACTGTGATGGTATCGAGTACTTCCTGAGGCACATCGTCATCATCAAGATTTATATCAGGCAGTGCTCTTCTAAGGGAACGCATTGCAGCTTCCTGTACAAGAGCCAGAAGATCGGCACCCACAAAAGCCTGTGTGTGTTTTGCAATGTAATCAAGGAATTCTTCATCAACGTCCTCGTCCAGAGGTACGCCTCGTGTATGTATCTGCATGATCTCCAGACGATCATCATTGTCTGGAACTCCTATCTCGATCTCTCTGTCAAACCTTCCCGGTCTACGTAATGCAGGATCGATAGCATCTATACGGTTTGTAGCACCGATGACAACAACCTGTCCTCTTTCTTCGAGGCCATCCATCATTGTGAGCAGTTGAGCTACAACCCTGCGTTCTACCTCACCTGTGACATTCTGTCTCTTAGGTGCGATAGAATCTATCTCGTCAATGAAAATAATGGATGGTGCATCATCTTCTGCCTCCTCGAATATCTTACGGATACGTTCCTCACTTTCACCGTAATATTTGCCCATGATCTCAGGGCCTGCTATATAGAGGAAATTAGCCCTTGATTCATTTGCAACAGCCTTAGCGATGAGGGTTTTTCCGGTACCAGGTGGTCCATAAAGAATAATCCCTTTGGGCGGATCGATATTAAGCCTCTGGAAAAGTTCAGGATGTTTCAATGGAAGTTCTATCATCTCTCTGACACGCTGTATCTCTGATCCGAGGCCACCGATATCTTCGTATGTAACACCACGTGTAGCACCATCATATCCGCGCACTGGCTTTTGACGGAGTTCTATCTCGGTGAATTCGCCGATGATCAATATCTCCTCTTTTGGCTCAGCCTCAACAGCTATCAAAGGAATTGCCTGTCCACCACCCATCTGACTGGTCATTGGTTGTGTCATTGAGCTGATGATAGGGACGATATCTCCCTCTACAAGGGGTCGCTTCATAATGTTGCGCTTGATGATCTCACTTATATGGTCACCATATTCCATGGTTACTCCTTCGGGAGGTGCAAGCACTACTTTTTTCGCAGTCACAACATCGGCTTTTCTGATAGCTATTCTCTCGCCTATCCCGACACCTGCGTTCTGTCTTATAAAGCCGTCTATCCTGACAATACCCTGCCCCCAGTCCTGCCTTTCAGCTCTCCATACTTTGGCTGCGGTTGTTCTTTTCCCTTCTATCTCCACAATATCACCTGGAGACAGTTGCAGGCTTAAGAGTGTAGTAGGATCCAGACGGATGATTCCCCTTCCGAAGTCATTCGGATGGGCTTTTTCTACTTTGATCTGTACTTCGTCCATTATTTTCATCCCAAAAATTATTTTGAATCAATAGTATGATTGTGATTTATTTTTACTTATTTTATTCTAAAGAATAAATAAGATATGGTTTCTGCTCATATACCAGAGATATTCTGATTAAGAACATTTAAATATGTATCATGTGTACTTATCGATGTAGGATCTGGTACTATTCTGAGAATCAATTAAATCTAATTTAGTTTTTCTAATTTAAATTTAGGGTTTTTCAGTATGGTTTTTGGTCTTATTTTCGAATAGAAGGACGTGCATTAATTTGTTTAATAACAATGACAGAGAATCAACAGCCCCTGTTGAAGTTGGAGAGACATACGAAGTAACGATCGAGGATATTGCAAGAGAAGGTGACGGCATTGCCAGAGTGGAAGGCTTTGTAATTTTTGTCCCTCAGACTCAGGTTGGCGATACGGTAAATATCAGGATCACAAGAGTATTACGTAAGTTTGCCTTTGCAGAAAAGGAAGAATAGATCTTTGAAGAATGGATAGTCCATTCTTTTTTCCTCTCTTTTTATACTCATGTACGGTGTTACTATTTTGTTTTTACATTTATATATTTATATTTAAGAGCAGCAGTTTCTAGGAAAATTATTTATGTGCCGGTAACTAATGTTTTACCATGGGGTTAAAGGCATTATTTTTGAACTGTACTTTGAAGCGTTCTCCTGAAGTATCCAATACAAGAGCTCTTATTGATAAAGCCGTCAGGCTGTTTGAAGAGTTAGATGTAGAAAGTGAAGTTATAAGAGTTGCTGACTATAAAATAATGTTCGGTGTCTCTTCAGATGAAGGACCAGGAGATGAATGGCCGTTAATATTGAACAAGGTAAAAGATTCTGATATTCTTGTGATCGGTTCACCAATATGGATGGGTGTACGTTCCTCGGTAGCACAGATGGTCCTTGAAAGACTTGACGGTACATACGCAGACAGCGATCCGAATACCGGCCAGTTCCCTCTTTACGGTAAAGTGGCTGGAGTGATAATTACCGGTAATGAAGATGGAGCACATGATGTGGCTGCCAATACACTGTTCAACCTGACGCATCTGGGATGTACTATTCCTCCGAATGTTGACAGCTACTGGGTAGGTGATGCAGGTCCAGGTCCGAGTTATATAGAAGCTGGAGGGGATAAACATCTCTATACCAACAAAACTGTGCGCTTTATGGTGCATAATCTTGCTTTCTTTGCACAATTACTGAAGGACAATCCTATTCCCACAAACCTGAAAGAACTTTATGGGGATGCCTTAAAAGAAAGTGAATAAGATTCTTATCACAAACTATTCAGCAGTAGATATGTGACATTTCAATAGTTATAAATAGTCATAAAAACATACAAATGTTCATAGGTGTAATGGGGTTAAAAGGGAGGTGAAATATTTGCCTGAAATGAAGAGTCTTGACTGGGTAGCCATGATACTGGTCATAATAGGCGGTCTGAACTGGGGTTTGTTCGGAATTTCTTCAAATCTTAATCTTGTAGATATGATCTTTGGCTACAGCATTATAGCAAGGATCGTCTACATACTTGTGGGTTTGTCGGCGCTGTATATGATCTACTTTGCAACCCAACAGCAATAATAATTATTTCATTTTGTATTATTTATCTTTATAAGGATATGACGGAGTTTACTCCATCATCATATTTATGAGGCTGTCTCTTGCCTCGTTCATTTCATTTATGGATATTTCTATGTTGATACCGCTGCATGCTATTTTAAGCTCTTTGCCACCGACCTTTCCTATAACTGTATGCGGTATCTTTTTCAGGATTCCCTTTATAACATCGGGTTCAGAAGTAGCTACTATTGCCCTTGCATAAGACTCTGAGAACAAAATGTCGTCAGGTCTCATGTTTTCACAGACTTCACTCAGGTCGATATCAGCACCTATCTTTTCACACATCTCACTTATGGCAGTTGCAATGCCTCCGATGGATACATCATGTGATGCTGTCAGTTTTCCGCTTTTTGTAAGCTCTATCTGAGTGTTGATGATCTCACTGGCATTTTCCGGAACTTCCGGAGCTTTGCCTTCATTTTCTTTTCCTATGAGATTGTAATACTCAGAACCTCCAAGTTCATCTGATGTCGTCCCGATAAGGATTATGGTGTCACCCTCTGTTGTGAATATTCCAGGTGGTGCCATGCTCACATCTTCGATGTATCCTGCAAGACCAATTGCAGGGGTCGGAACGATAGCTGTTTTGAACTCACCGCTTTCATTGTAGAGGGATACGTTTCCACCAACTACAGGTATTCCCAGTTCCCTTGCCCCGTCTCCGAGTCCGAGTATCGCATGCTTGAACTGCCAGTATATGTCAGGTTTTTCCGGATTGCCGAAGTTCAGACAATCCACAATGGCAATTCCGCGTGCACCTTTCACTGCAAGGTTCATGGCATTCTCAATAACTGTTCCTTTTCCGCCTGAATAGGGATCAAGTAGTGTGTGTCTTGGATTACAACCACATGAAAGCGCGATACCCTCATTACCTTGAATACGTAATATGCCTGCATCATCACCCGGTTTTGTTACAGTGCGTACCTGCACCTCATGATCGTATTGTCTGTATATCCATCTCTTTGATGCCACATTGTGGGATGAAAGGACGTCAAGTATGCATTGTTTAAGGTCTGAGGGAATCTCCGGTTTATCCCCGATATCCCTTTCAACAGGAGCCTCTGAAGGGCGTTCACATGTTGGCGCACCCTCTGTCAGAAGCTTAACAGGAATGTCTGCCACTATCTCATCCTTGAATTGAACAGTATAGTTCATTTCTGCTGTAAGTTCACCTATTATGCTGGCATTGAGATCATATTTCTTAGCAATGTCAAGTACAGATCCTACATTTTCTGGTTCCACTTCAAGCAGCATGCGTTCCTGTGATTCTGCGATAAGTATCTCATAGGGTGTCATGCCGGTTTCACGCAGGATCACATTATCTGCTATTATTTTCATTCCCAGATTTCCCTTTGATGCCATTTCAGAACTCGCACCAGCAAGCCCTGCAGCACCAAGATCTCTGCATGATCGCACGTAATCTTTGCCAATGGCTTCAAGTGTTGCTTCGATAAGCAGTTTTTCTGTGAAAGGGTCTCCTATCTGGATACTGGGTCTGTCTGCTGCTTCGGAGTCCTCAGAAAGGTCCCTTGATGCAAAGGATGCTCCACCAAGACCGTCACGACCGGTTGTTGATCCCATCAGGATGAGTTTGTTACCTGCCTTCTGTGCACAGGCTGTAACAACATCCTTTTCACTTGCAAGACCTACTGCAACGACATTTACCAGAGGATTACCACTGTATGATCTGTCAAAGAACGCTTCTCCACGAACAACAGGCACCCCTATGCAATTACCATAGCCTGCAATACCTTCTATTATATGTTCGAACAGATAGAGATTCTTGGAATTATCAAGTGGGCCGAAATATAGTGGGTCCATAAGGGCTATAGGCCTTGCTCCCATGGAAATTATATCACGTATAATACCTCCGACACCTGTGGCAGCTCCATTATATGGGTCCACATATGATGGATGGTTATGACTTTCCATTCCAATTGCAAGCGCCCATCCTTTCCCAAAACTGATAATGGCTGCATCATCCCCCGGACCGATAATTACCTTGTCTCCGGTAGTTGTAAAGGTCTTGAGCAGTGGTGCACTTGAACGATATGAGCAGTGCTCGCTCCACAGGTTCAGGAAGCATCCCTGTTCCACGAGATTCGGTTCTCTTCCCATTTTTTCAGTTATGATCTTAAGGTCATCTTCAGGTAACATTCATGTGCCTCTGGTTGTAATATGGTGATTATATCAGGGCTCTAAAGAACCCGGAATGTAATAAATATTTCTTTGAACATTTTAACATTTGTATAGATTTTGTCTGTCTGCTTATCGGGCTACAAGTTGCTTTACTCATTGATTTGTTGAATCAAATTCGAACACGTCACCTTTTTTTATATTCTGCTTTTCAGACTTTCCGTGGGCGGTTTCTATTATATATTTTACATCTTCTTTACATGAACATGTACCTATCCACGGTTTAAGACTTGAGATTTTAATTACCCTCTTTTCCTCATCAAGAAAAATAGCATCTATTGGATAATTAACAAAGAGCATGTGCAATGAGACTTTTTTTGGCCTTTTCAGTACGAATACTAGGGCATATTCATCGTGTATCTGATTGCTGAACATGAGCCCTTTTATCTGTTCTGGCAGGCTGCAGGCAAAATCAACATCTGTTGCTACTTCTTTACCATTAGCTTTTAATATCATAGAAGTTTTACTCTATTCATCTATTTTAATTAAATGCATATGGAGTGTTTAAAATAGATAATAATGTCGGAGGAAATACCACAAGATGAGTTCTGAAATGTGTTCAGTCTGTGGATTGCCAAAAGAACTTTGCATATGCGAAGAAGTGGCAAAAGAACAGCAAAGAATAACTGTAAAAGTAAATAGAAGAAGATATGGAAAAGAAGTAACAGTCGTAGAGGGTTTTGATGCCCATGAAATAGATCTTCATGAACTTTCAACTTACCTCAAATCTAAGTTTGCATGCGGTGGAACTGTAAAAGGGAATTCAGTAGAACTTCAGGGAAATCACATGAGCCGCATGAAAGACGTACTTATTGAAAAAGGATTTTCCCCCGATCAGATAAAAGATTAATACTATTCTTTTATGTATGGGTCACCCATGCATTTAAGCAGTACATTCTGCTTACATTTTATTCTTCAGCAATGCTGCTGAAGGATATTTATTTATTGAAAGTCTTCTCTACTAACTATGGATACTATGAAAAGGACCTATATGGATCATAGTGCAACCACTCCTGTCGACCCACTGGTGCTTGACTCTATGCTACCCTATTTTTCAGAGTTGTTTGGTAATCCTTCAAGTCTTCATTCATTTGGAAATGAGGCTTCAGAAGCTCTTTCCCTTGCACGCAGGCAGGTTGCAGAGATAATTGGTGCATTACCTGAAGAGATCATATTCACTTCGGGTGGTACGGAATCTGATAATCTTGCAATTAGGGGAGTTATTCCTCATGATTCCGGAAAAAAGCATGTTATTACATCGGCTGTTGAGCATCCTGCAGTACTGAATACATGTGCTTTCCTTGAGAAGGTCGGACATGATGTAACATACGTACCTGTTGACTCCAATGGCGTGGTGGATCTTGAATACCTGGAAAAGTCCATCCGTGATGATACTATTGTCATAAGTGTAATGCATGCCAATAATGAAGTAGGTACGATCCAGCCTCTTAAGGAAATTGCACAGATAGCAAAGAAACATGGCATCTGTTTTCATACCGATGCAGTACAGAGCGTGGGGAAGATCCCTGTTAATGTGGATGATCTGGGGGTCGATCTGCTTTCCATATCCTCACATAAGATATATGGTCCAAAAGGTGTGGGTGCATTATATGTTCGCAAAGGAACGATGATCGAACCTATAGTCTTCGGAGGTAATCATGAAAAAGGCATACGTTCCGGAACAGAGAATGTCCCGGGTATCATAGGTCTTGGAAAAGCAATGGTCCTTGCACAGGAACGTCTGGAACCAGATTCGGAAAAAATGCGACAAATGCGTGATTCTCTAATAAAAAGAATACTTGAATCTGTAGATGATGTTCGTCTGAATGGCCATCCTACTCAGCGTCTTCCTAATAACGTCAATTTCAGTTTCAAATATGTGGAGGGTGAATCCATGCTCATGCTTCTTGATATGAAAGGCATCGGTGTATCCACCGGTTCTGCCTGTTCTTCCAGATCACAGAAATCATCCAATGTACTTAGTTCTCTTGGTATAGAAGATGAATATATACATGGTTCTCTGAGGATAAGTCTTGGAAGGGAGAATTCCATGGAAGAGATAGATTATGTTGTTAAGAGTCTGAAGGAAACCGTTTCAAAGTTAAGAGAAATGTCCCCTCTTGCAGGTAAGTGATCCAGGAGGAGTATATCTGTATTCAAAGAAAGTCATAGAGGAATTCAGCAACCCCAGTAATGTGGGAAGTATAGAAAATGCTGATGGTGTGGGAGAGATAGGAAGCACAGTGGATGGAGATATCATAAACATATCCATTAAAGTCAGGGACAATGTGCTTGAAGATGTTAAATTCAAGACCTTTGGTTGTGTTGTTGCCATCTCAACATCAAGTATGGTTACAAAGCTGTCAAAAGGAAAAACTATAGATGAAGTTCTTGAGTTGAAAAATGAAGATGTTATAGAGGCACTGGAAGGTCTTCCGGAAGGAAAAGACAGATGTTCGGGTTTTGCCCTTGACGCTCTTAAAATGGCCATTGAGGATTATAAACAAAAGAATAAATGAAAAATAAAAAAGGTGGCTTTGTGAAAACAACATGTGAGGTCATGGTTCAGAGAGTACTGCCTGCAATAAGGGCAGAACTCGCAAGATGTATGATATGGGATCACGGGAAAAACCAGCAGGAAGTTGCAGAGATTCTGGAGCTTTCAAGGGCTGCCGTTTCCCAGTATCTCAATGAAAAAAGAGGAGCTGAAATTGATTTTTCAGAGGAGGCCCACCAGGAGATCCAGAAGTTTGCAGTCAATCTGCTTGAAGGCATGGATCCCCGGGAACAGGTAGCAGGAATGTGTAATGTCTGTAAGTTCGTTCAACGTTCCGGCTGGCTTGACAGAAATGCGCCGGATGCAGGTTATTGCATTCTTTGCGGAGATAGCGAGGTCAAGTGACACTTTGTATTGAATGTAAGGGTAAAGGCCTTTGTGGAAGGCCAAAATGCCCGATTCTGGAAAAATTCAGATCGGTTGATTCGGTAATTTCCGCTTCTTCAGGAGAGACTTCTGTTTTTGGCGCATCTCCTCCGTCGGTTTTTGTAGGCAGGTATAATTATCCTGAAGTCAAGGCAGGTCCCATGATACCACCTCATCTTGGTGGTGATGATGCAATGGTACTTGAAGATCCTAAAGCTCTGCTGAAGATGAGCATACAGGATGTCATATCCTCACGTTCCGCGCTTATTAGGGCAAATACAGGTGTCAATGTCAAAAATGCCCGTTCTCCAGACAATCCTCTGATAGAGAGATCTCAGGAACTTGCCCTTTCAAAAAAACCTGTTGATACAGAGGCATGGTTCAACAAACCCATCAGTAACAAACTTAAGTTTGACAATGTACTGACTCCAATGGGACCTTCCGGGGATCTCAAAAAGATAGATATAACAGAAAATCCCAGAGTTCCCAAAAAGGTTGACTCTCTGGTATATGACACCGATGCACTTGCAAAGGATGCTATCTCTGAACTCTGGAACAACAAAACACCGGCAGAACACATCACACGCCTTCTTTCAATTGGCCTCTTAGGTCAGGAACGAAAACTTGTTCCCACAAGATGGTCCATAACCGCAGTTGATGACATGGTGGGCAAAGATCTTCTTGGAGAAATAAGAGATTATCAGCAATTAAATGAAGTTATGGTTTTCAGCGGAGGTGTTTTTGGTAATCACTTCGAGGTCGTTCTTATTCCGGGGGTATTCTCGTTCGAACTGATAGAAGTCTGGATGCCAAGAACTGTATGGTCCGGTGAGAGTACCTGGATTGGAGCTGATCATGAGGATTTCGGCGGTAAAAAGAAGTACTCTGATCTTGCAGGAGGCTATTATGCCGCCCGCCTTGGTGCCCTGGAATATCTTCAGTCAATAAAGAGGCAGGCTGGTGTTTTCATGGTCAGGGAGATAAGGCCTGAG
Source organism: Methanolobus sp. (assembly GCA_021767785.1). Classification (GTDB taxonomy): domain Archaea; phylum Halobacteriota; class Methanosarcinia; order Methanosarcinales; family Methanosarcinaceae; genus Methanolobus. The sequence goes on along the minus strand of JAASSR010000004.1, from coordinate 8,015 downwards.
TACTGGGCACCTCTTGGTGTATGGGTTGTCAGGGAAGGTGTCAGGGATGCTTTTAATGGTGTTCCGGAAAAATTCGATTCAATTGACAAAGCACTAACAGACATTTCAACACGTTTGAAAACCCCGTCGTCAGGATGGCTTTCTGAAGCAAAAATGTTATCTGATCTTCGTTATCAGAGAACACTTGATTCTTTCTTCTAAATAGTACTATATATTTTATTTATTGCTATGTAGTATATAGTAGACACATTTATGTCTATGATTTCACATTGGCCTACTAAATCTATATAGCGGAGAAAATTATTGATGAGCCTTTTTGATCCTCTAGTATTGTTACTGGTTGCAGCAGGTCTGTACATGGCATGGAACATTGGTGCCAATGATCTTGCAAATGCCATGGGAACGTCGGTGGGCAGTGGTGCACTGTCTATCAAACAGGTAATTATTATTGCAGCTGTTTTTGAGTTCGCAGGTGCCGTGCTCTTTGGAAAAAGAGTTACGTCTACGATAGCTAAGGGAATCGTACCTATTGATTCCATAAGTCTTCTGGATCCGCATCTTGTGGCACTTGGTATGCTTGCGGCTATCCTTGCGGCAGGTTTCTGGATCACCCTGGCCACATTTTATAATCTTCCCGTATCTACCACACACTCTATTGTGGGTGCGGTCCTTGGTTTCGGTCTTATTGCCGTTTACAATGGCATCATTGGCTATAATGAGATCAAGTGGGTAATATTAGCTAAGATCGTTGGTAGCTGGCTGGTTTCGCCTGTGCTGGGGGCAATTTTAGCTTACATTATATTTTCTATTATCAGGTATTTCATACTTCAGAAAACAGATGATCCTTATTACATCGAGAAAAAATTTGTCATTCTACAGACACTCACAGCATGTTATATTGCCTTTGCACATGGTTCTAATGATGTAGCTAACGCAGTGGGTCCTCTGTATGCAGGTCTGCATTCACTTGAAATGGCTGGTCTAAGTATTCCTCTCTGGGTGATGGCACTCGGAGGTCTGGGTATGGTCATAGGGCTTGCAACCTGGGGATATCGTGTTATTGAGACAATTGGTACACGTATCACTGAACTGACACCCACACGTGGTTTTTCAGCTGAGTTTGCCACGGCTTCTGTAGTGGTACTTCATAGCTACAGTTCTCTTCCGATATCAACCACCCATACACTTGTAGGCTCTGTTATAGGTGTGGGCCTTGCAGGTGGTCTTGCAGCGGTTGACTTAAGTGTTATCGGTAAAATAATTGTATCCTGGGTAGTTACAGTGCCTGTTGCGGCACTTACATCTGCTATGGTATTTACAGGCTTACTGGGAGTTGGACTATGATTAAAAAAGAGTATATACGTTCCGTATTGAATATTTTCGCGACCTCTCCTTTCAAACCTCTGGTCATGCATGCAAGCAAAGGTGGCGATTGTGTACGCAAGCTCAATGAAGCTCTACTTGCTTACTGTGACGGAGATATGGATAAGGTAGAGGAACTCAACCGGGAGATAGATGTCATAGAGCATGAGGCTGATGTCATCAAACAAACGATCCGTTCTGAACTATCGTCATCGATCATGCTTCCTGTACATGCAAATGACCTGCTCAATTTTCTCAAGCCCCAGGACTCAATATCAGATGATGCTCAGGAGGTATCGTTCTGGCTCACTTTGAGAAAAATCGAAGCCCCTGATGAGATCCGGTATGGTTTTTGTGCTCTCATGGAAAAAACACTTGCCACAGTTGAACTATATGAAGATCTTGTGGCAACACTTGGAGAATTACTGGAAACATCTTTCAGCAAGAGGGATGTTGAAGATACTCTTGGGCTTGTGACCAAAGTAGAAGAAATGGAACATCAGGTGGACATCATCGAAAAAGATCTGGTAAAGAAGATATTTAGAAACGAGAATGAGATTGGTGCACTTGGAGTATATCACCTTGCACGTCTTGTTAGGGGAATAGGCGACATTGCTGATAAATCCGAGCATGCGGCCGACAGATTGAGAACAATGGTGCTGAGAAGGTGAGATATCTCCTTCTCGTATTTACCTGTGAAGACAATTGTCTTCATTCATCTTTTTAAGTAACTCTATTATTGAGTATGCAGCACGGGTGATACCCATGCTTCTTTTATCAGTATCCGTTCCTGCGACATAGAGACCACTGATAGGTGTTCTGACATCTGCAAAATATCCGTTGATGGTAACAGCAGCTTTTTCAGGAACTGTTATCTGGTTATGTTTCATTTCAATGTGATCTTCGATATCCGGTATCGCTTGATAAATGGTTTCATATGCTTTTTTTATCTGGGCATCTTCACTCTTTTCGTCCTCGAGTATGAATGTGAATCCTACAAGCTGCTTTCCTTTAGGTGCCAGAGAAGCATCATAGTTACTGATAGGCATAGCCCAGTATGGATAGTCCTTGAACCATATTTCAGAGCCTATATAATTGAAATCATCTATCACCGTGTCAAGTCCGGTCCAGACTGTCAGACTTTTGGTATGTACAACTCCTTTGAGTTCCTGAACATAGGAATCAGGCAGGCTTTCTATCATTGAAGGGAGGTCTGTGACAAATCCTGTAAATATTACCTTGCCTGCATTATAGATTTCGTCTGCTTCAACACCGGTCACTTTTCCTTTGTCTGTAAGTATCTTCTTTACTTCACAGTCGGTCCTGATCTCCACGGTCTTTGGAAGTGAGAACAAAAGAGCATTAAGTATTGATTTTAGGCCTTTTCTGGGATAACCCTGTGAATAAGTGACCCTGTTGGTTGCAAGTCTTCCAAGGGATGTGAATGGGTTAGACACCCTGTTCAATCTTGTCTGCAACGATGCATGCAGATTTGGTGGTAATATTGATTTTGGGATAGGCTCGGCTTCGATCTTCTCGTTGGATCTTATTATTGTTTCCAGCTGTTCTTCCGGTACACTGTCACGTACAAAACTGCTCCCTGCAAGGATTCTCTGGGCTGAGGTCTGTTTCATGTCTTTGCCTGAAAGAAAATGGCATATCGTATCCATGAAATCATACGTGTCTTTTGAAAGATTCCCTGGCATGAAATCATAAACAGATTGCCTGGAAAGATCAGTTCCGAATGTTGAAAGCGTAAGTGCTTTGGTTATAGCCTGGGTGAGAACGATCCTGTCCTTTCTGGGAAGAATATCGAAGGTGACAAACTCTTTGACGTTCGAGGGCACTTTCATAAAATGATTTTCGGTCCTGATGAAATAGTTGCCGTAATCCTCAAAGACAGGAACGTAATCAAAATAGTTATCCATGAGTCTTCTGAGAGGTCCCACTTCAAGATGTGTAATGGCATGAGCACCTGTATCAACCTGGAAACCATCAACCATGTAGCTGTTACAGTTGCCACCAACGAATTTACTTTTTTCAAGTACCAGTACTCTATTTCCATGTTTGGAAAGAGCGAGTGCTGATAAAAGCCCGCTTATACCTGCACCCACAACTATTATGTCATAATCTTCCATCATATCCCCTCATTACGATAGATCTTTATGTTTATTCGAATATTTCAGGAACTATGCGTTTTGCAACTTCTTCATATGTCTTTGAAAGATCTCCTTTGTCAAAGCGGAAAATATCTTTATCCATGGACTCGCCGGTACTCTTATCCCAGAACCTGCATGTATCACATGAGATCTCATCGGCTACTACTATCTTACCATCAACTCTGCCGAACTCCAGTTTGAAATCCGGAAGCAGGAACTCTTTATCTTCAAAGTATTTCTTCAGTATCCCGTTGATCTTAAGTGCCATTGAACGTATCTGTTCGATCTCTTCGTAGGTAGCTATTTCCATGGCAACAGCGATATCCTCGTTCATCATGGGGTCGCCGTACTCATCGCTCTTGTAATCCAGAACTATCACAGGTTTTTTGAAAACAGTTCCTTCTTTAATCGGATACTTCCTTGTGATGGATCCTGCAGCAATGTTACGTGGTATTACTTCTATGGGTATTATCTCAACAGCACGGACAAGCATCTCAGTGTCTGATTCCATCCCCAGGTAATGGGTGGGAATACCTTCCTCTTCAAGCATCTCAAAGATCTTCTTTGAAATCTGGGCATTAAAATAACCCTTGTTCTTTGCTTCACTCTTTTTCTTTCCATCAAAAGCAGTGAGGCTGTCCCTGAATTCCGATATAAGTTTTGCGGGATCCTCTGTTTTGTAAATGGTCTTTGCTTTACCTGAATATAGCTCTTCTTTTTTCATCTAGATCATCCTTTTGCAGGTTTATTGTCTTGTTATTCTAATACAAGATGTTCTATAATTATTTATGTCTTAATTTATGTATCATTAATGTATTATTATTGCATACTAAATGTTATTATAGCACTGAATTGAATTGTTAAAGGTGAACCATATGGAACAGGAACTTATGCGTATAGGTGTATCACTCCCTGAAAATCTTCTGACTAAATTTGACACGATTATTGAACAACGAGGTTATTCTTCCCGCTCGGAAGGAATAAGGGATTCCATAAGGAACTATATTACACACTACGAATGGATGAGTGATGTCAAAGGCAGACGTGTGGGGACTATTACTTTGATGTATGATCATACTAAACGGGGTCTTTCAAGTGCTCTTACTGATATACAGCATGATTATTCTCATATTATAAAATCCTCTGTACATATTCATCTTGACCATGATAACTGTCTTGAGGTTATTATTCTTGATGGTGAAGGAGAAGATGTAAAAGCTGTTGCTGAAAGAACTATGGCTCTTAAAGGGGTCAATTACGTTAAACTGAATACAGCTCTCCCGACTGAGAAATTGTAAATATCATACAGACTTATTTTTTGAACGAGGATTCAATTGTCCTCAGCATTTTTTTTCCGGGTTCTGTAAGGTAATATATCTGAAAATTCTTGTCCCTTCTGGAATCGATAAGTTCTGCATCTTTTAGTAGTTTCAGATGGTATGAAAGTGCAGAGTGTTTGTAGTCAGTTAGTTCTACAAGGATGCATACACAAAGTTCACTGACCTGCAGAGCTTTAAGGATGTGTATCCTTACAGGATCTGAAAGCACCTTGAAAAGGGATACCAGATTGTCAACATTCTCCTTCATGGCTGCATGGACCCGGAGGGAAGTTTCATCCGGCAGAATATAAGGTTCCTGATTTCTTTCCATTTCCTGCATTTTAATCTGCTGAACTATTAAGACTTTATCGATTAATAGGTTTATGCAAAAAGGAAGAAATGTCATTTTACGCCCTTTTCTATGAACAGCGGTGCGTACTTTTTGTCGGTTTGTTGGATGTGTTTTACAAGCCACTCTTTCAGGAAATTCAGAATATCGTAACTTATACCTGCCTTACCATTCTCATAGTCTTTTTTAAAATTGACAACTTTCTCCACGAACTTTTCGTGTTCATGTTTGTGTTTTTTAAAATCAGGATAATCAAAACGCTGCATATACTTCTCTTCAGTACTGAAGTGGAATTGTGTGTACTCTGCCATCTTATTGATTATTTCCAGGGATTTTTCCTTGCTTTTTGCCTGTTTCATAGCATCATGCAGTTCATTAATCATTCCTACGAGAACTTTATGTTGGTCATCGATTTCTTTTATTTGCATGCTGTATTTATCTGACCAGGTAACGAGTGCCATTATCAATCACCACAAATGACAACGCAACTCATATATAAATAAATTATTATATATCTTGAAGTATTGTTCTTATATTGTTTATGGCAAAGTGATACTACCATTTCAGGTATTACAAAGATGTATGTAAGCTTGTTTCTCATTGGCTGCCATCATGTGTGTCTCTTATTCTCTCTGTAGCAATTTTCAGTGTTTCTGCAAAAAGGAAAGTTGCAAAAGCCACGCCTATGGGCAGAATCCATTCAGCAGGTGCAAGGGGGATCAATCCGAATGCTTCGTTCAGTCCTGGTATATACATTACTGACATAGTAGCAAAGAATGTGGCAGTTACACCTGCAATCATTAGTTTGTTGGTGAAGATCCCAATGGAAAGTACCGACCGCTCAAGTGACCGGAATGCCAGTGGTATGAACAATATCATGCTGACCACAGTTGCAAATGTGAGTGTTCTTGCCATAATAGTATCATCTGCGGGATTGCTCAGGGCAAATACAAGGAACGAGGCTGTACCCATGATAAATGCAAGGGTTATCACAAGGAACAGATTCCTTCTCTTAAGGAAACTGTCATCAGGGTCGCGTGGAGGTCTTTTCATTATACCTTCTGTGGCAGGGTCAAGTCCCAGGGAGATGGCAGGCATGATTTCGTTGAACATGTTTATGAAAAGTATCTGCAATGCCAGCAGAGGTATCAGGTCGAATCCGAGAAGGCTGATGCCGGCCATAATAAGAATGATCAGTGTGAAGTTCCTTGAGATAAGATATGTTATGAACTTTTCAATATTATTATAAATAGTCCTGCCTCCCCTGACAGCCTCCACAATGGTGGCAAAGTTGTCATCCTGCAGTATCATCACGCTGGATTCCTTTGCCACGTCAGTGCCTTTTATTCCCATTGCAATGCCGATGTCGGCCTTTTTGAGGGCAGGAGCATCGTTGACGCCATCTCCTGTCATGGCAACGATATGTCCTTTTTCCTGAAGAGCATTCACGATCCTGAGCTTCTGTTCAGGCATTGTTCTGGCATATACGTTTATATTCTCCACAACAATTGAGAATTCATCGTCGTTAAGTTCCTCAAGTTCATCCCCGGTCACTGCGCAATCAGCTGCTATTCGTTGCAGCTTTTCATCTTCGTAGACTCCGCATCCCTTTTTATCACTGAAAAGACCTATATTTCTGCCAATTGCCTTCGCAGTCTCCTGATTATCTCCTGTGATCATGATTACTTTGATACCTGCTTTACTGCACATTCCCACGGCATCCTTTACTTCTTCACGCGGTGGATCTATCATGGCAACAAGTCCCAGGAAAGTCATATCATTTTCAGGGCTAAGGTCAGGTTTATCGTCAGTATTCTCTTTGCACGCAACTGCAAGTACACGATAAGCCGAACTTGCAAAATCCAGGTTCTTTTCCAGAATTGTGTCTTTATCCTGCTCTGTCAGGGGATGCTTTTCACCGTTTCTTTCAATATTACTGCATTGAGGTAGTACGAATTCAGGTGCCCCTTTTGTAAATGATATGGTTTCGCCATCGGTTCTGTGGATGGTTGTCATCAGTTTCCTTTCGGAAGTGAAGACGATCTCTTCTATCATCTCATACTCTTCTTCCAGATCATCTTTCCATATGTCTGCTTTTGCAGCGGCGACAGTAAGCGCTATTTCTGTGGGGTCCCCGACAACATCCCATTTGTTCTGTTTCTTTTCAATGGCAGAATTATTGCAAAGTGAGATTCCTTTCAGAAGTTTCAGAGAAGTACTATCTTCTTTTACATCGAAAACGTCACCTCTCTTCAGAAAGTCTCCTTTGGGAACATATCCGGACCCTGTCAGTTCAATTATGTTCCCGCTGACAAATATCTTCTCCAGGGTCATTTCATTTCTGGTGAGGGTCCCGGTCTTATCGGTACAGATAACCGTTGTGGAGCCCAGTGTCTCAACAGCCAGCATCTTCCTTATGATGGCATTGTGACCTGCCATTTTTTTCATACCATAGGCAAGGGTTATTGTAAGTGTGAGGGGCAAACCTTCGGGTACAGCAGCCACGGCAAGTGCCAGTGCGATCAGCAACATGTCGGCAAGAGGTGCTCCAATGTATATTCCGATTGCAAAGGTGAGTGCAGAAGCAAGGATAGCGAGAATAGCCAGATTCAGGGAAAGCTTTGTGATCTTTATCTGTAGTGGTGTATCACTTTTTTTTGTCTGTATCAGGCTGGCTATCTGTCCGATCTTTGTGTTCATTCCTGTGGCAGTGACCACAGCTTTACATTTTCCATGTACTATCTGAGTTCCGGCAAAAATATTCTCTTTCTCGTTCTTTCCGACAGGAACGCTTTCTCCTGTAAGTGCGGATTCATCGATCCTGAG